>JBGTMU010000244.1:0-52130 GCA_041743405.1 Longimicrobiales bacterium
CAGCGCCAGCGCCTGCACCGAGGCTCGACCCGCCTCCTCCAAGTCGCCCCTGCCCACCGCCCTGGCCACCCTGGGAGTCGTCCCGTACGCCAGGAAGTTGAACAGCACGAAGGCCATTGCGAAAAGCGCCACGTTCACGCCGAGCGCCGCGAGGGGGATCACGCCCAGTCGCCCCACGAAGGCGGTATCCACGAGGGAGACGAGGGGGTCTGCCGCGAGCGTCCCCAGAGCGGGGAGGGCCAGAGCGAGGATCTCCCGGTCGCGGTGGTGGAAGCGGGGGCGCATCTCTTACCTTCAGTTCAGAAGCACGTTGGCCCGGGGAAGGGATTCGAAGAGCGTCCCATTTTCGCACTTCCCGGCCCCGATCCACCACCCTGGCCTCCAAGGGAGACACGCTCCATGCAGAACCTCGTGATCCGACTTCTCGTGAACGCCGTGGCCCTCTGGGTCGCGGCTCGAATGGTAGGAGGAATCGAACTCACCACCGAGTTCTGGCCGATGCTCGTGGTCGCGGGCGTTTTCGGGCTGGTGAACGCGCTCATCAAGCCCCTGCTCGTGCTCCTCTCCCTTCCCTTCCTGATCCTCACGCTGGGGCTCTTCACGATCGTGATCAATGCGCTGATGCTGATGCTCACGGCCACCCTTCTCGACGCACTGTCGGTGGCGGGATTCGGAGCGGCGATCCTGGGGAGCCTGCTGATCTCGCTGGTGAGCTTTCTGTTCTCGATGGTACTGTCCGAAAAGGAAGGGTAGCGCGGACGGCGCGACGCTCCGGGGCCCCGGAGATGGACCGTTCGAGGGCCTTTCCGGTACTGAATATCGGGGCGCACGTTGCTTTTCTCCCCTCAATGCCGTTTACTGAAGGGGTTCCCATGGACATGCGCGCTGTTGAGAGCGTCGCCCCTCTTCCGCAACTTGATCCCGATCCCGCGCACGCGAGGCCCGATCGATGACGATGGCTGCCACCGATTCGCACCCGATGATCATCCAGGGAGGGATGGGCATCGCGGTTTCAGGATGGGAACTTGCCCGGGCCGTCGCCGGCATGGGGCATCTCGGGGTCGTTTCGGGCACTTCGATCGACTCGGTGCTCGTTCGCCGGCTCCAGGACGGGGATCTCGGCGGCCATGTCCGGCGCGCGATGGAGAAGTTCCCCATCCAGCAGGTGGCGACCGACGTGCTGGAGCGGTATTTCCTCCCGGAAGGACGTGAGGAGGGGGCCCCGTACCGTCCGATTCCGATGTACCGCCAGGTAGTGAGCCGAGCGAAGGAACAGCTCACGATCATCGCCAGCTTCGTGGAGGTGACCCTCGCGAAGGAGGGGCACGACGGGTTGGTGGGGGTGAACCTGCTCACCAAGGTGCAGATGCCGAATCTGCACACCCTGTACGGCGCCATGCTCGCCGGGGTGGACTACGTGCTGATGGGAGCGGGGATCCCCAAGGAGATTCCCGGGGTCCTGGATCGGCTGGCACTCCATGAGCCCGCCTCGATCCGGCTCGATGTCGAGGGAGCGCAGAGGGGTGAGGAGTACCTTCTCGACTTCGACCCGATGGTCCACTGGGAAGGGCTCACCCCTCCCGATCTGCGCCGCCCGTACTTCCTCCCGATCATCGCTTCCAACGCCCTCGCCACGATGATGGTCCGAAAGGCGAATGGCCGCGTGGATGGCTTCATCATCGAAGCGCCGACGGCAGGCGGGCACAATGCACCGCCTCGCGAGCGCGGGGTTACGAACCACCGGGGTGAGCCGGTCTACGGCGAGAGGGACGTCGTGGATCTCGACGCGATCGGCGAACTGGGCCTCCCCTTCTGGCTGGCCGGAGGCTCGGGAACCCCCGAAGGGCTCCGTTACGCGCTGGATTCAGGCGCTCACGGGATCCAGGTGGGGACGCTCTTCGCCTACTGCCAGGAGTCCGGACTGGGCAAGGAGGTGCGTGGCGAGGTCCTGCGCGCGGCCCGTGCGGGCGCCGTGGACGTGCTGACCGACGGAGTCGCTTCACCCACGGGATTCCCCTTCAAGGTGGTCCAGCTCGAGGACAGCCTCTCGGACGAGGCCGTCTATCAGAAGAGGGATCGGGTGTGCGATCTCGGGTATCTCAGGACTGCCTACCGGCGCGATGACGGGCGCGTGGACTATCGATGCCCGGCCGAGCCGGTGGACACCTATGTGAAGAAGGGGGGGACCGTCCAGGGCACCGAGGGGAAGAAGTGCCTGTGCAACGCCCTCATGGCCGATATCGGGATGGGCCAGAAGCGGGATGATGGGGTCACCGAGCCGCATCTGCTCACGAGCGGTGACGGCCTGCTGATGCTCGGACAGTTCCTCGGGGACCGCGAGGACTACTCCGCTCGAGATGTGATCGAGCACCTGGAAGCCGGGCTCGCCCTGGAATCGAGATCCTCTTCGCCCGTGGCCGCGAAGCTGGGCTGATTCCCCGGGCATCGGCCCGGGTGCAGGAATCGAGTCAGCTCTGGAAGGTGCTTTCCAGCGTGGCGGGGTCCCCGGCTACCGCCGTCCCCCGCCACTCCCGACGTTTCCGGCCTTCCGATCCGCCTTGGCCTTGGCGCGAGCCCGTTCGTCCCGCTTCCGCTCCCGGATCGCCGCAATCCGCTCGCCAATGGGGATCTCGAAGCGTTCATCCGCCTTCGCGGAGTAGTCGAACCCCTCGAGCCGTCGGCGGGGCACCCGCTTTCCGAGAGCCCGCTCGATGGCGGCGAGATCCTTCTCTTCCTCAGGGGAAACGAAGGTGTAGGCTTCCCCGGTTTCCCCGGCCCTCGCCGTGCGCCCGATCCGATGGATGTAGTCTTCCGGTGCCGGGGGTACGTCAAAGTTCACCACATGGTCCAGCGCCTCGACATCGATGCCGCGCGCCATGATGTCCGTGGCCGCGAGCACGTCGTAACGCCCGGCGCGGAACCCGTCGAGGGCATCCGTGCGCTGCTTCTGGCTCCGATTTCCATGGATTTCCGCAGCCTTGATCCCGCGCCTGGCCAGCTTCTGAGCGAGCCGCTTGGTCCGGTGCTTCGTGCGGCAGAAGACGATCACGTTCCCGATCTCCTTCCGGCGCAGGAGTTCGGCGAGGAGGTCGACCTTCAGGTCCTGCGGGACCGGGTAGACCGCCTGCTCGAGGGCCGAAGGGGGCGCCTGCTTCTTCTGCACTTCCACCCGGACGGGGGAACGGAGGAGTTCCCCGGCGAGCGTCGCGATCGGGGGCGGCATGGTTGCGGAGAAGAAGAGGGTCTGACGCGGGCCCGACGGCAGGTGTTTCAGAACGCGTCGGATATCCGGGAGGAAGCCCATGTCGAGCATCCGGTCCGCTTCATCCAGAACGATGGTCTCGAGCTCCGGGAGCTTTGCATAGTCATACTGGAAGTGGTCGAGCAGCCGCCCCGGGGTGGCCACGAGAATCTCGACACCCTGCCGGAACGCCTTCTCCTGAGGGCCCGCGTTCACTCCGCCGAAGACGGCCGCCCCCCGGATCCCCGTCCCTCTCGCGAGCTGCTCGAGGTGCTCCACGATCTGCGCCGCCAGCTCGCGTGTAGGCGTCAGAACGAGAACCCGTGTGGCCCGCTTGGGCCGGTTGAGGAGCCGCTGGAGGGTGGGAAGGAGAAAGGCGGCCGTCTTGCCGCTTCCCGTCATGGCTGTCGCGAGGACATCCTTCCCGGCGAGCGCGGCGGGTACGGCTGCCACCTGAACCGGGGTCGGAGTCGTGAAGCCCATCCGCTCCACGGCCGCAAGCAGGGTCGGATGAAGCCCGAGCGACGCAAATCCACCCTGGGAGCCTGGCTCCCCGGGAGTGGATTCTGAGCTGTCGGATGGGCGCGCGGAACTGGCAAGGAGGCCGGTGGAACCGGTCATGATTCAGGGAAGCCTTCAGGAGAGAAAATGTTTTCAGGTATACAGGAGGCTAACGGGAAGGGGGGGTGGACTCAATGGGAGGGGCCCAAACCGAGCGTAGAGGGAGGCAGCGGCTGTGGTCGAGGCCTATGCGACGATCAGCTCTGCTCTTTCCTCGTGCTTTTCCCGTTTCGTATACCCCAAACCCCTGCCAAGGCCGCAATTCCGATCGAAAGCCACGCCATTTCTATTCCGATCGTGGCTTCTGACATGTAGGTGAGCAGCGGTATTCCAACCACGATGAGAAACACCATATCACCCGTGGACCCCAACGCCTCACCCTTTCCAAATCCCTTGCCGAAGATGTATGCGAAAAAGCAGGCGAAGGCCATAAGGAACGCGTAATCCGCCATTGATCCCCTCGTGATCCGTCGATCGGTCGCATGAGAGTTCCTCGGGGGCCCCCAGCTACCGAACCGCCTGGAGGTTCCCTCGCCAGAAGCAGTCTGACCGGGGAGTGTCGCGCTTCACGCCCAATGAGACAACTCGGAAGGGGTTGATGAAATGAGCCGACTTCTCTCCAAGGCTGACCCAGCCTCAGAATGCCCAAGCGTCGTCGCCCATCCACAGCGGGGCTTTATTGGCAGCGATGGACTTCGGAGTCTCTTCCTTCCCGCCTTTGATGGGAGCCTCCATTTGGACAACAATCTCTCGTGCATTCGCATCCACGACGGTGATCCAGAGGCCTTCCCCGGTATCGGTGGGGTCGCCTCCGGATGATCTCGAGACGATGAACACCCACTCCTCGTCTCCGATCTCCGAGATCTCCCTCCGGGCATCGTCCACCCACAGTCGAGTATGCTCCTCGAGGTGCACCTCCTCCCCGCGGGATGTGACCCGTGCAAGGCTGGCGACCCGCCCTGGATTTTCACGATCTTCCGACGTCACCACCGCCCACGCGGGAAGCATTGAGCTCGACATATCGAACCGCACCCCCAGCCCTCGTCCACCGGACTCAGTTCGTCCGGGCCAGAGCCTCGCACCCCCCGTTCGCCAGAACGGAGTGGGCTCTTCGCTTCCTTCTCCTCGCCCCATGCCCCTCCGCACTCCAAGCAGAGAGGGTTCCCCAAGTCGGGTGCCAGTGGCTGGCGAGAGGAAATGGAGCACCTGTCCGCTCCCACCCTGGTGAGCGAACGACTGAACGACGCCCCACACCAGGCCCTTCGCGTCCACAAACTGTGCAACGAGGTGGGGATAAATGTCACTGATCTCCTCGGTCGCGATAGTTGTCATGCGACCACTGCTCTCGAGACCAAGGAGGACCACGAACACCGGATGCACAATGTTGTCCAGCACATGGGCTCGCTCCCCTACGACGAGGATGTCATGCGCATCCTTCCACCCGTTGACCAGTTCCGTGCGGCCCCGCTCGGACCACTCGTGGTCGAGACAGCAGATCGACTTCTCTCGGGCTAGATAGAGCCTCCGGTTGGAAAGCGTTCCCGCCTTGAACCCTCCTTCCAACGGAGCGGGTACCGGATCGAGCCTCCGATCGAACGCATGCGTCTGGATCCCATCACTCACGAGGACCGTCCCTCCAAACGCAACCACCATTGCGTCTCCGGGAGCGCTTCTGGTCGTCATGTCCATCAGGGTTCCCAACCCGGGATCAAAGTGGATCTCGTGCAGCGAGGCCCTGGTGTTGATCAGAACTCGATACCCCATCACGGCTCAGCTCCCGGATCTCAGGGTGTCCCCTACTCCGCCTCGAATCCGTGCGTCCGAAACTTGAGCGTTCGTCCGTTCTCCGTCACCACCCGCACGATCTGGTCCGAAGCCCCTTCGGGGAGCCGTGCCTCGATCTCCAGGGTGACCGACACACTTGCACCTACCTGCCCCACGAGGTGGGCGATTACCTCTTCGGCGATCCGACCGGCGTCGCGACCCACCCGTTCCGGGTCAAGTTCGACACTACCGTGAAAGCGCCGGAGAGCAGGCGGCACACCCGTCGGCGCAATTGCGTCGCCCCCTTCTCCGGCGCCCCCCCGCGAGTCATCCGGAGTAGACAACGCCCCTCCTTCGACCCCGGTCGGCGACGGGGTTTCCGCCTCCATCTGCGCTCGGGCCGCCTCCGGCTTCACCAGCACGCATCCACCATCCATGGAAACCGCGACGATCTGCCCACCCCGAAGCCCCCGGAAGCGCCCGGCCCCCTCATCGAACCCATCCGCATAGGCGAAGGCATCCGTGTGCCAAGTGAGGAGTGCCACCCCGTCCTGGATAGCCTGAAGGAGCACGTCCGGGCTCGCTACCCGTTGCAAGTACAGGTAGCGAGCATAGTCCTCGACAAGCTGCCGAACCTCGACATGTTCTCCCCTCCAAAGAGGAATCTCGTCCATCCGCATCCGCAAGACGGTGGGGCCGATAGAGGTCAGAAGCATCTCCTCGCTCCGAAGACGCTTGCTGGCCCGCACCGCCAGGGGGTCGGTGCCAGCCAGCCGGGCCCCCTGCCATGTCACGAGCGCCTGAGGGTCCGTCTGAGTGGGCGTCAGTACCCATTGATAGGTCTCTGGCAGCCGTGCGTTCACTGTTCCGTCAGCCGCCTGCCTCTGTGTCTCGGCCTGCCGCACCTGGTGCGGATCAAGGTTCAGCTCCTCCCTCTCGCCCAGAATGGTCTCCCAGGCGAGAAAGCGCCGCACAGCCTCGTCCAGATCCTGGAGACGTGCCCTGTCGGCCGCGAGGAAAACGAGAGTGTTCCGGTAGAGCCGCGGACTGTTCCCGCGAGTTTCGAGGATCGCTGACGCTGCCTGCTCCGCCGGACTCCCCGCCTCCTTCGAATGAGGATGCTCTGGTGGGAGCACCACGAGCCGGGCGTCGAGATCATCAGGCACGTCCGCGCCAGAGCGCGGTAAAGGATGGATGCGAGAGAAGTCACCGGGCATCCTAAGGGCCAGCCTGAGACGTCGATCCAGTTCCATCGCGACCTTGTCCGGATCGCGCCGAATCTGTTCCGCCCGATCCTCGGCGAGTTTCGTGACCGTGGGCTGCGTGGAGTACCAGAACCGCGGGCCATCCTGGTAAAGATGGGTCGCTCCCGCCGCAAGGCGACGAAGCGCATCCCCGAATACGGCGGGGGATTCTCCTGGCATCACGCAGCCGAGCTTTACCCGGCGGTCCTCGATCCCCCGCTGTGCGGCTGCCGCCGTGGGAGCGGAGCCGAGGTAGATGGTGCGAGCCACTCGCCGCGAGGCGGACACCTTGCCGAGGTTGGGCTGCTCAGCATCCAGCCGAAGCGGGAGGGAGTTGGGCCCATCCACATCCTTCTCGATGATGGGAGCCCAATTGTCCGAGAGATACCGAGTGAGTTCGTTCTGGACTCGCGGGTCGTCGATGGGGATCGAGGAGGGGAGGATCAGAGGGCTACGGTCCCCCTTCTCCCAGAGGCTGTGGATGACCGAGGCCATCAATCGCAGAACCCCCCGTGTCCGCTGGAACTTGACGAGGGTCGACCAGCCTCCGTAGAGCTGGTCGAAGATCTCGGGGTGAATCGGATACGCAGCCTGAATCCGCTTCTCGTAGTCCGGGGACCGACACTCCGGCGGAAACTCGGCACTCTGGGTGCGGTAGAGTTCGGAGAATGCCCTCGCTGACACATCCCGCTGCTTGAAGGCGTCTGGACCCGCCAGGGGCTCGAAGAGACGGCGCCGGACGATTTCGAACCCTTCCTCGGCTGTGGCCGGGCGCCACGACGACTCCAGCCGCCCAACGACGTTCCTCAGGCGCTCCAGCGCTTCTCGGCCACGCACGCCTCCGACCTCCACATCGTCGGCCGGGGAGGGCGACGCACCCGACGTGTCCGATGCCGGGAGCGAGATGACCAGAAGACAGTTCCCCGCGAGCTTCGCCGACTCGGTCAGAGCCTGGGCGAAGGAGAACTGGGTCTCGAACCCCCCGCCCGGGAGGTCGCTCTGATCGTGGAGCTGGCGGGCGTACGCCACCCATTCATCGATGAGAATCAGGCTTGGCCCGTATTCCCGGAACAGCTCCCGGAGCACATCTCCAGGGTTCGTCGCGGCCTCATCATCGGCCCGCACCCTTTCGAATGCATCCCGACCCCCGAGCTGCCACACGAGCTCTCCCCAGAGGGTGCGAACGACGGTTCCGTCCGCCTTCGTGGCCGGGTTGCCCGGTGAGATCTTGTTGCCAACGAGGACAACCCGGCGGGCGGTGGGGAGCGAGGTCACCCCCGCCTCGGCCATGACCTGGTCCACCCCGACAAGCTCCCCCGGTCCGGTGCCGGAGAAGAGGTGGAAGAGAGCCAGCATCGAGTGGGTCTTCCCTCCCCCGAAGTTGGTCTGGAGCTGTACCACCGGGTCCCCCCCCTTTCCGGAGAGACGCTGAACTCCACCCACCAGCAGCCGCCGCAGGCTCTCCGTGAGGAAGGTGCGTCGGAAGAACTCCTGTGGATCCCGGTACTCGTCCGACCCCTCTCCCAGGTGCACCTGCCAGAGATCCGCTGCGAACTCCGCCTGCTGATACTGACCACTGGCCACATCGATATGGGGAGTCACCACCTCGCGCCACGGCTTGAGGGAGCCGCTGGCCGACGCCTCGATGAGGGATCCCCCGGCCTTCCGCTTCTCGCCTCGCACCTGCTCATCGAACACCAAGCGGCGAAGCTCCTGCTTCATCCGGGTTACGTCATCAGCCTCCGGAGCGGAGACCGCCGCAAGGAGCCTCGCCATGGAATCCAGAGCCCGGTCGGCATCGTCACTGGAGAAGGGCTCCTGGTGGGCCCACTTATTCCGCCAGTCCCGCAGTTCCTGGACCAGGGACCGCTCGGCGCGCCCCAGCGTGCGGCGAAACACATCGTTCCAAGTCTCCCACATGAGCTTCAGGATTCCGGCAGCATCCCACTGGGTGATGGGTTTGTCGCCAAGGATCGGGTCGTCCGAGAAGCGGCGAATCGCATCCATGCGCACGCTCCCGATCTTGACCGCCGCCTGGACCTCCCTCTCTACGAAGGGTCCAAGCCCGCTCCGGAGAAGTTCAAGGGCCTTCCCGACCCGTTCCTGGTTCGTGATAGCCATCGATTCAACGTCCCCTTGTTGCGGCCATGCAGGTCATGACGGAAGAACGAACCGACATCCCGATCGCCGGAGCATGGTGAATGGATTTATGATCTCGACGCCGTGGGCGATGCATGGTTCCGGGATCTTGACCTTCGCGACCGCATCGGAGGGTCGTTCATGCGACACAACGGTATGCCCATGCGCCATGGCAAAGGCGATCAGGTAGTAGTCTGCAGAACCCAGAAACTCGTTTATCGCTGCCGCTCGGTAGCGTTGTTCGCGAACCCAGACCGCAAGGGTGGCCATCGGAGCGAGGGTGGAGGCGTCAGGAGCCTGAAAGAATCGCGGAGTTCGCGCCCTGGCCCACTCCGATAGATCATCCTCCCGGCCCACAATCTCGTCCCGGACAGCCGCGATGCTGAGCACGCGTCCACCGGCTTCTTCCGCCGAGAGCCACGCCCAGAACCCCGGGCAGATGTCGAAGCCGTAGTAGCGGTTCTTCGCTTCAATGAGGATGTTGGTGTCGAGAAGGAAGGCCATCAGAGCACAAGATCAAGTTCGGCGCCGAAGTCCCGGAACGTCTTCTCTTTCCGGATGCCGAGCATGTGAAACGCATCCCGGTAAAGAGTGGTCCCCTCCAGGGTGCTCTGGATGAGGGCTCGGGCAAAGCGCGGGCTGACCCGAACCGCTTCCGTTGCGTGGAAGTCACCCCCGTCGGATTTTCTCCCGGCCCCAAGCCTGCGAAGTCGCTCCAACTCCGCGTCGTAGGCACTCCACATCTCGTCACGCCCCAGTCCGCCCGCGTCGAACATCCTTCGGAGAACGACGAGGGTGCTCACCTTGAACCTCCTGGACAGTCTCCGCATCTCATCGGCGAGCTCAGCGCCACGGCGGTAGTCGTCGCTGAAGATGTCGAGCGGGACCAGGATCTCGGCTGCCACCTCGTTGCACCAGCGCTCCACCCGCAGGTCGGGCTCTCGCTGCGGGAGCGTCCGGGGGGACTGGTCGGACACACCGCTCCGTCCCACCACGATGTGGACCAGCTCGTGCGCCAGTGTGAACAACTGCCCGGCCTTGGAGTCCTTGGCATTCACGAAGATCAGGGGGGCCAGAGGATCGCTCAGGGCGAACCCGCGGAACTCCCGGACATCGAGGGGGCGGTGGGTGTTGTTCCCGACCACGCCGTTCCTCATGACCAGAACCCCTCGATCCTCGATAGCTCGAACGAGTTCACGGAGTGCATCCTCC
Source organism: Longimicrobiales bacterium (assembly GCA_041743405.1). Taxonomy (GTDB): domain Bacteria; phylum Gemmatimonadota; class Gemmatimonadetes; order Longimicrobiales; family Gaopeijiaceae; genus JBGTMU01. The sequence continues at coordinate 10,162 of JBGTMU010000244.1, forward strand.
CAAGAACCTCCGGCTTGGCGAGCCCTGTCCAGAGCGAACGCTTCCCGAATCGCCGCAGCCGTGACTACCACCTCCCCCCGAGCTTCCATGGACCCGACAAACACCAGCGGATCCTGGCCAGTTGCCTCCATGTGTTCGCGATACCAGTCCTGCCGCATCTGGCACATGTAGATCGTGTCCAGCAGGTCGGGACTGGGCTGCGCCACCGGGAGGTCCCGGATGGTCCGAAAATCCGGGATCGGGAGTTGTTCCTCAGGGGGTTCAGTGAGGAAAAAGTAGCCGATGGGCGCGCGCGTTCGCTTGGCGAACCGCTCGAGCTGCTTGAGGGTGGGCTTGGCCTCCTGCCGTTCCCATTCGGGGAGCCTCGGGAAGGCTTGCTCGAGCACAGCCAGGCTCAGACGGGCGCGTTCCCGCGCCCACCTGAACATCTCCGGCTGGACATCCACTCGCACGGTCGCCATTTCTGAAGCTATTCGAATCCAATGATGAAAGGGAAACCCGCCCTCACAGCAACTCGCCCTGCACGGGCTCAGGAGCCACACCCACTTCCTGCGCCAGGCGGGTGATCTCGGGCCAGCTCTGCACAAGACTATTGTAGGCGAGAGCCTCCGCAGCCCTCTTCTTTCGTTCACACTGGGTATACAGGCGATAGGCCAGCTCCCGCGCCCCTTCGGCTCGGCTCCCGAGCTTCCCCGCCAGCCCAGCGGCCCCGCTCTCCCCGTCGCTCTCGAGCACCCGGATCAGGTGGTGCAGCGCTTCCCACGCCGTCAGCCTGGGGTCGGTGGTCGGATCCCAGTTATCGGGAAGCTCCACGGGTCGGAGGAGTTGGACCTTACCGTGGCGTGATTTGAGGATACCAGCTTCAACGAGTCCAGCAACGCTCGTGTTCTTTGCTTTGGAAAGCGTCTCAGCCACCCCGTAATCCCCTTCCGCGAAACCGTGCTGTTCGAACCAGGAAAGGGCCCAGCGGGTGTCGGCGTCGAAGTCCCCTTCCTGCTCGGCCAGCGCCTCGTCCAGAGTTCGGTTGATGAGGGAGAGGGCGTCTCTGACCGAGAGGGGGTTCCCCTGAGCATCAAGGATCTTCTCGTAGCGGGTGTAAACCGCCATCCCGGGGCCGATTGCCGCCTGAGCGAGGTCCACTGGTGCGATGTTGCCGCGCTGGAGGTGGGCGAGGGCCTGCGGGAGCTCGGACTTGAGGGCGGACACGAACTGAGATCGGGTAGCCGTTGGGGCGGTCGCGGCATGCGGGCGGCAGACGAGAATGATGCTGGACGCCAGTGCATTGGAGTCCATCCCCCTCATACGGTTGCTGAGTTCGGTTCGCATCGGCCAGGTCCCGCTGGTGGCAAACCCGGCACGGATCACCGCACCGAGGAAGGTCTCCCAGCCAGTGCTTGCGGTCCCTTCATCGCCGCTCTCCGCTTGCTTGAAGGCGTAATAGATGGTAACCGGGAACGCCGGATGCGACTGCTCGGCGATTTGTCGCAAGGCGTGCGTCATGCCGTCGAGAAAGAAGCCTTCCGCATTCTCTCTGCCCCCGTGCCGATCGGGTGTTGCAACCAGTTCCTCCGCCTTCGGAACCGCGAGGGTTGCGAAAAGGTCAGGGAGCACAGCCCGCAAGGAGCGGCGAAGCCACACATAGAAGAAATCCGAAAGGTCGGCATACCCGACATTATCGTAGTAAGGCGGGTCGGTCGAGACGAGCTTGCCAGAACTGATCGTCTGATTCTGGGCATCACCCTGCCGCGAGGTGCCGGACGCGGTTGCTGGCATCCTATCGAGAGCCTTGGCCATGCTGCTCAGACTGACCATGTAGTCGCCAGCCGCCCCCCCGAATACGTTGTTCTCCGCATAGTCCCAGAGCATCGGAACAGACTGTCGGGTGAAGAGATGCCGCACTTGGGTCTTTGAGATTTCCCAGCCACAAAGCGCATTGCACACGTCGGCTAGGCGACTTTGCGCGATGGCAAGGTACATTGCTACCGCGTCCGCGTAAGCGGTGCAGCCCGTGCCCCCGTCACTCATTCGGCTTCCGTCGTCGGGAAACCCAGCGGAAAGGGCGTCGCGCTCCAACAGCTCGCGGGCGTCCTGTACCAGAGCAGAAAAGGTCCCTAGAGCCACGAGTTGGCGTCCAGTGAAGAGGTCGCTCCACTTGGTCATGCCGTAATTGCCGACCCGGAAGCCGAGCGCCTGTTGAAAGAAATCGACCTCGGGCTTCCACTCAGGATCTGCTTCGAGCGCCGCCGCCTCGTGCGCCGCCGTCGGAGTCAGATAAACCCGCTCGCGATCGCCCTCGGCGACGATCGCCATCAGCCGCGAACCCATGCGCCCGGCTTTGCCCTCAGCTTTAATGTAGGCGCCCGGGATTGGCATTCCCGACATGAGGCACTTGAAGTTGGCGCCCCGCGACAACTTGGTCCCGCCCTTCGCCGCCTGAGCGTCCTTGGGCTTCCCCGAACGCACCGAGAACCTGTACTCGCCGTTCTCGATCACCGGTTCGACATGCGCCTCCTTACCCTTCTTTCTCGAGAGCATGAAAGTCGAGGCGAGCGGAACGTACACCTGCGCGAATGCCGGATTGGGGCTCTTGACCGTACGCGCCCAGAGCCATGCGATCACCGTGAGCTTCCGGCCAGCGTAGGGCTTCAGGTCGGGACGTACCTTCAGCATTTCGGCTGTCACTTCGATCTTCGGGTAAAGATGCCCGATCCGCTTCTCAGCCTCACCCCGCATCCACTGCCCGTAGTAGCGCACATCCTCCGCCAGCCCCTGGGCGCCCTTCCACTCCTGCGCAAACAGGATCGGATCCTCCCGCGAAGCGGGGTTCACCGGTGGCTGCCCCGCGAACCTCGGCGGGATCTCAATCATCGCCTTGTTGATCAGCACCGCCACTGGATTGAGGTCGCTGGCGTGGCTCTCGAGCCCTAGTCGCTGTGCCTCAAGGGGGAGTGCCCCACCGCCCGCGAAGGGATCGTGGAATGCAGGGAGCCGGTTTCGGTCGAACAGTTCGTTCGCTTGGGGATGGTCCGCATTCTCCGCGCAGGCACGCCGCCAGCTCTGCCAGATCTCGTCCCGGGCCGCCTGAAGCACCGTCTCGTTGGTGGTGTTCTCCCAGAGAACCAAATCCTCGATAATCCGGAACAGGCGTTGGCGCTCCTTTTCTTGGGCCTTCTTCGTCGGGAACAGGTCCGGCCAGGCGGACGGGTCGTCCACCATCTGCGCGAAGATCACCGCACGCGCGGCGGCCAGAGGGCGTCGAGCCCACCAGAGGTGCAGGGTGCTCGGGTGTCCATGGCGGATCGATTTCTCCTTCGCACACGCCTTGTTGATAGCGTCGAGGGGCAGGGCTACCTCGATGAGCTTCTTTCTAGTCATTTGGCCTTGGGTGTCATGACGAGGCGGTACCTCGCCGAGTAGATCATGATTTCCTCCGCCTGCAACCTGGCACGCAAGTCGGCCCCCGTCATCTCCACCGGGTTGCCGTCGAGGTCCTTCCGGACGATCGCATATCGCTGCGGACTGTCGTCGAGAAGTCCCCACACTTCTGCGTCGAGCTCAAGGGGCTCTGCGGCGGTCTCATGACGGCGGTTTCGCCCGAGCCATGAGCTCGGCGAAGTCGTAGTTCACGCTGGTCACCCCGAAGTCGGGTTCACTTCGAAAGGGGCGGCGGAGGTAGACTACACGGTGCCGTTCGCTATCCTGAAACTCGACCAGAGCGAGGATGAAGTCCTCGGGCTTGTTGAGGGAGTATAGGATCTCGTTCTTGGTAACGGTCACGGTATCCGCACCGGCCACGCGCCCCTTCACCTCAAGGAAGCGCAGGCGGCCGGTCCCGGGAACTCGACTTTCGATGTCGTATCCAAGCCGTTCAAACTCACGGTCCGTCGGCTCGAAGCCGAGTCCCCGCTCGGCCTCCATGACGATGGCCCTGGCGCGGGCCGCCGCCGCCTGAGTATCGTCGATTCTGGCTGCGCTGGGCCCCTCTCGGCCCGACATCCGGGCCAGCAGGCCCGCCGGCACGACGAGGAGTCCCCCCACCACCACCGGGGGGGCCGCCGAAATCTGTGCTTCCCGGTCCAGTTCGGATAGTCGTTTGTGAAGCCGAGCCTGCAGCTCGTCGGCCCGCCGGCGCGCCTCCTGCGAATTCAAGCGAGCGCCGGGCTTCCCTGCCTGTTCCTTGATCTTGAGCTCCCCGGCACGATGGTCCCAGTGAGAAATCTCCTTGGTGAGGCGATCCTTCACCGCAGCCCGGGTCTTCTCGATCCACTTGAGGCGGCGATCGCGCACTTCGCGAATGTGATCGGGAACGACGTGCTCAATAGCATGGCGTTGCGCGCGCTGCTCGATGCTCGGTCCGGATGCCTCCGAGACCCACGCGCATTCGGGCTGCGCGAGGAGCTCTTCCAGGATGGGTTCCCCGACTCCCAAGGGTCGATAGTCCAGGTATGGGGCGTAGTGCAAGTGGCTCGCACTCCCTGTTCCGTCCATCTCAACGAATAGAAGTCGTCGGGAGATCGCCCGGCGCTCCCCGGACGGCAACAGGCTGGCATCGCGAATGGCGTGCTCGAGGGTAAAGAGCAGGCGTGGCTCAGTGCCGAGGTCGCGATCATCCACAAGGACCGTCCCCCGTCGGAGAAGATCGCGGTGCCGCTCCAGGGTGAGGTCCAGGACCGCATCCAGCAGGGGGTGACCGGGGCAAACGAACGCGGCGAAGGGCTGGCCTGGAACAGCCAACAAGTCCTTCTCGAAGGCTATGCGCTCATAGCGTGACAACACGGGTTCTCCGAGGCCGATCTGTCGGTCGCGGTTCCGGATGGGCGCAGGTACATGACTCACCTCAAACCGGCGTGGCTCGCGCTGACGGATCGTGCCGCCCAGCCTCCTGAATGCTTCGAGGAAAAGCTCCTCGATGAAATGGGGCTGGAGGCGCCTGGCCTCCGCACGTTCCATCTCCTCGCGAACTCGTGCGACCCGGCTCGCGTCCATTGCATCATGGGCCAGCGCGGCATCTTCGAGCAGGCTCCGCAGGTGGGGTTGGTCTACCCCATGCTCCACGGCTCTCGTGAGTCGGTCGCGAACCTCGGGCTGATCGCCGTAGCGGATCGCCTGGATCAGGAGGTCCCGCAGCGGGCGCCCCTCAAACTGCAGCTTTCCGAGCACGTCGAAGACCTGGCCACCGAGTGCCCTCCGTGCTTCTTCGAGCTTTTCGAGGAGCCGGCGATAGACATCGCCCTCCCGCGTTTCCTCCGCTACGAAATTCCAGAGGTGACAGACCTCGGTCTGACCGATCCGGTGAATGCGCCCGAACCGCTGCTCAAGTCGATTGGGGTTCCAGGGGAGGTCGTAGTTGACCATCAGGTGGGCGCGCTGGAGGTTGATCCCCTCCCCTGCAGCATCCGTCGCGAGGAGGACCTGAACTTCCGGATCGTGGAGGAAGGTCTCCTGCGCCTTGCGACGCTCCTCCCGGCCCATGCTGCCGTGGATCGTGACGAGCGCCTCCGAGCGGCCGAGGAGGGACGAGATCTGCCGTTCCAGATAGGAAAGCGTGTCCCTGTGCTCGGTGAAGATCACCAGCTTCTGTCGAGGGGACGGGACCGGCTTTGGGATCGAGTCGGATCCGAAGGGCGGAGTCGGCTCGGCCACACGGCCACGGAGACCCGCCTGGGTGAAGATTTCCCCGAGGAGCGTTGATAGCTCACGCCATTTCGTGTCCTGACCGCTTCGGCGCACCTCCGCTGCAAGTGATTCGAGCCGGCTGAGCGTTCCGATCTCTATCCTGAGTTCCGCGACCGTGGCTGCCGCTGTGGCCTGATCCAGCACGGTTTCCTCGGTCTCTTCGACTTCGTTCTCGGGCGCCTCCTCCAGATCCTCAAGTTCGTCGTCGTCCAGCACCGGACCATCCAGATTCCAGCCTGGCACATCGCCCCCGCGTTGCAACAGCTCCACCTCGCGGAGCCGCCGTTCCAGCCGTTCCTTCCGGCGACGAAGCGATTGATAGATCGCCTCCGGAGATGAGGCCAACCGCCGCTGGAGCACCGTGAGGGCAAAGCCGACAGTTCCGGAACGTCTGTCGTTCTGGAGTGCTTCTGCACGGTTGAACTCCTCGCGCACATACCCCGTTACTTCCCTGTACAGGCGCGCCTCGGCGTCGGAGAGGCGGAAGGGGACCGTATACGCCCTTCGCTCGGGAAAGAGTGGGCGTCCGTCAAACTTGAGAAGGCTCTCCTTCACCATCCGCCTCATCAGATCGGAGACCTCCACCTGGTGAACCCCATCTCTGAACCGGCCTTCGAAACGGTCTCCGTCCAGCAGGGCCAGAAAGAGCTGGAAATCCTCTTCCTTGCCGTTGTGAGGTGTTGCAGTCATCAGGAGGAAATGGCGGGTGAGGCCGGAGAGTAGCTGGCCCAGCCGGTATCGTTTCGTGTACTTGACCTCACCCCCGAAGAATGTCGCCGACAGTTTGTGCGCTTCGTCGCATACGATGAGATCGTACCGGCAATCCGGCGCGGACAGCTTCTCCTGGACATCTTCGTTCCGGGAGAGCTTGTCCAGCCTTGCGATGGCGAGGTCGTTTTCGAGGAACCAGTTCCCGGTTCGGGCAGCGTCGAGCTTGTCGTTCGTGAGGATCTCGAAGGGCAACTGGAAGCGCCGGAAGAGCTCGTCCTGCCACTGCTCGGCAAGGCTCCCGGGACACACGATCAGACAGCGTTTGAGATCCCCTCTGATGATCAACTCCTTGATGAGGAGTCCGGCCATGATCGTCTTCCCAGCGCCCGGGTCATCGGCGAGGAGAAATCGGAGTGGCTGGCGAGGCAGCATCGCCTCGTATACGGCCGTGATCTGATGGGGGAGGGGGTCGACCAGTGAGGTGTGGACGGCCAGCACCGGGTCGAAGAGGTGTGCCAGACGGATGCGATGCGCCTCTGCCACCAACCTGAAGAGTTTGCCATCCCCGTCGAAGCTCCACGGGCGCCCAAGCTCGACAATCTCCAGCCGGGACTCATCGTGACGGTACAGGATCTCTTCCGCCACCGTGCCATCCGGGGAGCGATAGACGAGAGTGAGGGCGTCCGATCCGTGCCAGTTGACGTTTACGACGGTGACCACGCTATCCGGAACGATGCCGCGGAGCGCCGCTTCGGGTCGGATGTCTTCAAGTTTCAAGCTTCGGTTCTCCGTCGACGGCGGGGGGCGGAATCTCCCAGCCCCGAGGGGCTCACCTCGGGGGGTTTCCCAAGGACTGAGCGCGGTCGTTGATACGCTCCAAGAGGTTCGTGCCCAAATGCGTGATCTGGACCCCGCTCCCCCCTTGTCGCACATAGCCGAGCCCCTCGAGCAGATCAAGGGCGCTTTCAACGCGAGGAGGGTCAAAATAAAGGTTCTCGCCGGGCTCTTTCACGATCCGGAAGCCGTCCTGGTCGGGGGCGAGAAAGAACCGATAGTTGCCGTCCACGTCTCGCTTTCCCATGGCGACGAGCACGACCTGCGAAAGCACGAACCGTTCCACGAACCAGCCCAGCCAGTCTGAAGCAACCATAGCATCGTGTCGGGTTAGCTCCTCACAGAAGTAATCCAAGGGGATTCTCGAAAAATCACGGCCAGCATGCCAGCGTGCCTGCCGCTCCGCGAGAGATGCTCGCCGTTGTACCCAAGTCGCGGTTGTCACCGTCAGCAGCGCCAAGGCCGCTCCTACGCGTTCGGCCTCACGTGCGGCGTTACGAACCGCTCCCCATAATTCCGGGAGGAACAGATCAGCGTTCCCCCCGCGCGCCACCAAGCGTTGGCTCACCCGCTCTCGAATCCTCGCCAACGGCGCCTCCATCCACGATGCGCCGAACCACTCTTCTGCAATTTCGGAATGCGCCGCCAGCCGGTGCACGTCCGCAAGGATAGACTCTGTAGACGCGAAGCCGCCACTCCTCTTGAGATGGCTGGTGATGGCAGCGAGTATTCCGTAGAATGCCACCTTCTGACATTGGCGTTCCTGATAGCGTTGCCAAAGCAGGAATTGGTTTTCATATCTCGGGCCGGGTGATAGAGGCTTTCCACTCGGATGAGCCCCGGTAGCCCAGACGTGGTGGAGGTCGCGGGGGGACGAGAGCCCGTCGCCCTGTCGAAGAAACTCAAGGATCAGCCCGAGCGAGCGGCGACGGCTTCGGTGGCTTTCGCTCCACGGATCAGTGGAGGTGGTGTCCTTCGGTTGGAAAAGCATCTCAGTAAGGAGTTCGTGCTCTTCATCACCCGGGGGAACGGATCTCAATCGGAGGCCTTCGCCCAAGCGGTGAATGACGCCAGCCGGAAGCGTCGGCTCGTCGGATAGCAACCGAAGGAGGTCACCGCGGCTTTCCTTCTCAAGACGGGAGCGGAAAGCCCGAGCCAATGGGACCCCCAGTTCGTCGGTCAGGCGCACCCGCCCCTTCTGACCAAATTCTCCACACTGCAGGTTCCGCCACGAAGCGCTGTACTGGGCCGGAGTGAACCCTGTTGGCGCCGAGGATTCGCTAATGGCGAAGGGCGCGTCCGGGTCTTGTGGCAACGGCAGGTAGCTGTTCCTGCCCACAACCCCCGTCATTCCCGAATCCGCGTGCAGGCTCGCAGCCCGTAGTGCGGCCTCCAGCCTCTCCAGCCGCTGACTTTGCTCGGACTTTCGATACGGGAGTCTACGGTCATTGCGCCACTGCTCATATTCCCAGTGCGCCCAGCAATAGAATCCGTAGTACCGAACGTGTTCGACGGTGTTATTCAGACCGGGCATCAAGGTTGCGACGAGGAATCCGCCGACAGGCTCGAGCCCCAAAGGCCACATGCCGGAATGTCCACCGGAGACTCCTGGCAATTGCTGGCTCCACATCGGTGTCCTCATGCTTCGAGGACCAGGTGGCGAAGGGCGCGTACGAAGCGCCTGGTCGGTTCGGTTGCCGGATCATCCAAAGGAGCGATGAGGCCGCCACAGCTTTCGCAGTGAACATAGGGATGCCTGACATCCCTGAGTCGGGCGTGGTGACCAACGGGTATTCCGACGCGGCACCGTCCGCAGATCTCGCTGCCCGCATCCAGATCGGCAACTGCGATCGGCCGAAGGTCACCGCGCGCGACCAACCGGTCGAGGAGGCTCAAAATGCTTCGCCCGGACTCGGAAGCTTCCACGACCTCTCGGGCATGATTGAGGGCCGGGGGATTCCCATCCTGCCGAGCCAGGAAGTAGACCGGCGCCCACCACTCAGCGAGCTGCAGGGACTCCGCGGTCGAGTGTCCGGCCTTATGGATGAGAGCGAGAAGGTCTTCCGCAGTGAACGCATCGTCGAAGGCCTTCGCTATCTCCCGAGCCCTTGGCTCCAGCCGACTCGCAGCAGCTTCCACTCCATCCCAATCGTCGCGATCAGCTAGCAGAAGCCTCAGCCCCCCGGCGATCAAGTCGAGCGATCCTTCCCGCCGAGGTAAGAGCCTCAATGCAACGGAGGTTGCGAGCAGAAAGCCCTCGGCATCCTCCGGCGGGAGCGTTTCGTCAACCCTCTCCGGGCCGCCCATCCAAGTTTTGATAAACAAGCCCACAGGTGACCCGCGAAGCAACCCGTCGATGCTGAAAAGTAGCTCCATCAGATCTACTAGATCCCCGGCGGCCTGCTTGACGTTACGCTGTGTTTCCCTCCTGCTGGCGTCGTCGCCCCCATCGCTCTCCAAGTATTGTGCCTGCTCACTCGCAACGCGACGCTGCTCACTCGCGGCAAGGGAAAGCAGTAGCCAGCTCAGAGGGCGCGCCACGTGCAGGACATCAATGGGCCTCAGTCGGTCTCGGTCCGTCCGGAGTCTCTCAATCAGGGGACGGCTGACCTTCGACTGAACAGCTCGGTGAACCGATGCTTGTAGCGGTGGGAACCTGGATGCCCCCCGGGGTGCCGAGAGTCCCATCCCGGCCTCGCCATCGTCAGCCATGTCAGGGTCTTCAACCGGGGCGCCCTCGAACTGCTCACGCAGCGCCTCGCCAACTTGTTGAAGGATCCGAAGGACTTGGCTGCTTGGCGAGCCCACTCGATGCAGGTGCATCCCGTCTCGTGGAAGCGTGAAATCCTCGGGATCGGGGTCCACCATATCGCGGGCCACCTCCTTCGCCCGATCGCTGGCGCCTGAACCCGCAGAAGCCGAGGGCGCTCCACCTTTCTCCAAGGGCGCAGGTTGCCCTATCTCCGACACAAAGCGTGAGAGTGCGTCGGTGATATCTTGGACCTCGTTCTCACCCATACTCCGGGAGAGCCTGGTCCTCGCAATGGCGCTCTGGATTCGGCGCTCGCGGCTCGTGAGGTTCAGCAGGCCGGGCCTTTCCATCCACGTCCGACCCGCTACGATACGCTGGCCATCTTGCACGCCCTCAACCCAAAGCACCAGAGGTCCGAGGTCGTCCTCAAATGCACTGAGATTGAGTGGTGCCGCGAGATGGACCGTACCCGCCCCGGCCTCCCCCGTCACCGTAGCATCTGCCTCGACTGTCGTGACCCGTCCCTCGACCCGAACGTGGAATTCGACACTCGTGGCCGGGACGCCTCGCACTCGTGCGATCACCCCGATACGGTCCGGACCTTCTTGCTCAGCATGGATCGCTGCCAGCCCGACGCCGGGCGACCGGTCGTCCTCCAACCTCCCGTTATCGAGCTTGAGCGACGCCAATTCCACCGGTGTGACCTTGAGGCTATCTCGCAGCTCATCGATCAGCGCCGTGTCCTGATGTTCCCGGACAATCACGACTTCTACGTTTCCGCTGCGATGCGCGGAAGCGGTGCCCAGCCATGCAGCCCGGGTGGCGTTGGCACTGCCCGCGATCGTCCACGAGCGCTCGCGTCCTCTGAAGGCGAGCAGTTTTCCGTGCAGCCGGCGACTAGCTCCGTCCACGCCGATCAGTCTTTGCGGGTGGATGCGGTCCGATAGATCGGCGAGACACTCCCCACTGAGATCGGTCCAGCCCTCCCCTGGACCCACGAGATCGACGTCCGCAAGCGGGTACCTGGCGCATAGCTCCCGCAGCATCGACCCCTTTTTGTCGAAGAACGGCGAGACACACAGGATGCGCTGAATTTCCTCTGCTGGCACCATGGCTGCTACCTGATCCATGAGAGGTCGATCCAGACTGTGTAGCAGCTCTCCCACCGCATCGGGGGGCATGTCCCCCATCCACGGCCTCAACCGCCGACGCATAGCTTTCAAATCCGGCTCAAGCAGCCCTCCTACTGTCTCGTCGAGCTCACCCAGACGAGCCATGAACTCCAGTGCATTAGCAAAGAGGTGAGACTCTTTCCGCTGATCTGGACCGAGAGTTGCCACATCGACGATCTCGAGATTCTGTCGGAACCCATAGAGCGTGAGGTTGGCACTCGTCACCACGAGTCGTGCACCCGCTCGCCCAGCGACTAGATAGAGTTTGGGGTGAAAGGACAGACCACTCGGTGGTTGATAGGGAAGCAACCTATACCGGACCCCAGGGCCATAAGTCGTGGCCCGCTCCGCGAACGCCGCCTCAATTCCACCAGGGTCGCAGAGCACCGTCACACGCCCTTCACCATGATTCTGAAGCAAGGGGAGCAACGCGTGGTCGAGTTCGGTCAACCCGAGCGCATAGGTCAGGAGGATGGATTGCTCTGGTTCGATCTCCCCGAGCACGGATCGCAGGTCAATCACGGGGACCGAGCCTTGAGGTCGATTGAACGCGGGTCGGCGTGGGCCCCATGTGGGCCATCCAAGTCTGGGACATCACCCGCGTCACCGCTTGCGATCGACGCCTGTGATCCCATGACAGCATCGTGGATGACCCGGTTTCCCGAGGTCTTCACGGTGATCCACGGCGGCCTTGCGCTGTACGTCTCGGAGAATCGGATCCTGGAGGAGGGCCCTAGCTGGCCCGCGTCCGCGTGCGGCGCCTGCGCGACGCGATGATACTTCGATGCGAGAGACGGATCCATTCGCTTCCTCCGCCCCCGCTTAACCACCGGTCAACTCCTCGACGGTTCGTCCCATGATGTGCCGTGCGTCGCGTCGGACTTCACCGATGAATGGGTCGTCCGCCTCGCTTTGTTGCCGAAACTGTTCGAGGGTGAGGACAACGGGTGAAAGGCGCACGCCGAACTCGGTGGAGAGTCCAGGCGTCAGGTCCACGAGTGCGGAATGCACCCCCTCCCGTGCTTCCTGTCCCTGCACGATCACGAGAATATCCAGGTCGCTTCCCGGTCCAGCCTCGCCGCGTGCAGAGCTTCCGAAAACCATTGCGCTCTGGACGGACTGGGCGGCTTCAAGCGCCTCGGTGAGTCGTTCGAATATGGTGGATGTGAAGCGTCGCTCTGCATCGAACAGCTGCTCGATCACAGGGGCGAGGCGATGACGGCGATTGAAGGTGAAGAGATGCTGACCCGTCGCCTCGCCTTGATTCAGGATGCCCGCGGACTCGAGCTCCTCCAGCGCCCTGAGAGCGATGCGCGACACGCCTGCCAACCGAGCCGCTTCTCGTCCCGAAACTGGCCTGTCCAGCGGAACCAGTGCGCGGAGGAGGCGAACCTTGGTCCTCGTACCGAGGAGATGATCGAGGGGATCGAAGAGCATGGCGTTTCATAAGACCGTGGTGACATCACAATATGACACATGGCATAAATTTATGTCACATCGATAGCCAGCCGCAAGATCTCCGTCGGCCACGTCGGGCGCTTCAGACAGACTCGAAAGCGCCCTTATCCTCAGCCCGCGGCTCTCCAGAGGTCGGTGCCGACACAATTCCCCCCTACCCCACCGCCCCGATCATGTCGAAGATCGGCAGATACATGGCGACGATCATGCCACCCACGACCACACCCAGCACCACGATCATGATCGGCTCCATGGCCGCAAGCAGGGCGCTTACCGCGGCGTCCACCTCGTCGTCGTAGAAGTCGGCGATCTTGGTGAGCATCTCGTCGAGACCTCCCGTCTGCTCTCCGACGTTGATCATCTGCACGACCATGGGCGGGAAGACCCCCGATTCCTTGAGGGGCCCCGAAATCGTCTCGCCGCCGGCGATCGACGCGCGGGAACCCATGATGGCGTCGTGGATGACCCGGTTCCCCGAGGTCTTGGCGGTGATCTCGAGCCCTTCGAGAATCGAGACGCCCGAGGCCACGAGCGTCCCGAGCGTGCGTGTGAAACGGGCCACGGCGGCCTTGCGCTGCATGTCTCCGAGAATCGGGAGCTGCAGCATGATCCGGTCGATGATGAGCTGACCGGCGTCCGTCTTGTAGAAGTTCCGGATGGCGAAGACGGTTCCGGCCACGCCCGCCCCGAGCGCCCACCAGTACGCCTGAAGAATGGCGGACATGCTGATCACGATCTGAGTGGGTACCGGAAGCGGCACGCCGGCCTGCTCGAACATGTTCTGGAAGGTCGGGATGACGAAGATGAGCAGGACGAGAACGGCCCCCGCCGCCACGGAGAAGATGACCGCCGGATAGATCATCGCGCCCTTGATCTTCCGGATGAGGGCGTCGTTCTTTTCGAGGAACACGGCGAGACGCAGGAGGATCGTATCCAGGATACCTCCCGCCTCCCCGGCCGCGACCATGTTCACGAAGAGTTTGGTGAACACCTTGGGGTGCCGGTCCAGTGCATCGGCCAGGGTATTTCCCGACTCCACGTCGTATAGCACCTCGCGAATGACCTTCTGAAGCGCTTCGTTCTCGGTCTGTTCCGCGAGGATGTCCAGGCTCTGCACGAGTGGGAGTCCCGCATTGATCATCGTGGCGAACTGCCGCGTGAAGATCACGATGTCACGGGTTACGATCCCGGTGCCGAACGTGAAGGAGAGCTGCTTCGGCTTTTCCCGGACCGCGACCGGGATCAGCTTCTGCTTGTGCAGATGTGCGATCACCTCATCCTTGGTGCCGAGCTCAACCTCGCCACTGCGGATGTCCCCGCCGGCGACGGGTCGGGCGCTGTAGGTGAAGATCGGCATCGAGGGCGTCGGCTCCGGTTCAGCGGATGGAAAGGGTCAACCTGTGGGCGCCGGTTCGCCCACGGCCCGTAGAAGCTCGACCGGGTCGGAGGACCGCTTCAGCGCCTCTTCGAGTGTAACCTCCCGCTGCATGTAGAGCAGCGACAGGGCGTCGTTCATCGTCTGCATCCCGTGCTTCTTTCCCGCCTGCATGAGCGAGTAGATCTGATGGATCTTCTCGTCGCGGATGAGCGCCCGGATGGCCGGGGTGCAGACCATCACCTCGACCGCGCAGACCCGGCCCTTCCCCTTGGCCTTCGGGAGCAGGGTCTGCGTGACCACCCCTTCCAGTACGAAGGCAAGCTGGGCGCGGATCTGGGACTGCTGGTGCGAGGGGAATGCGTCCACGATCCGGTTGATCGCCTCCGCCGCCGAATTGGTATGGAGGGTGGCGAAGACCAGGTGGCCCGTCTCGGCGATCGTGAGCGCGGCCGCGATGGTTTCAAGATCCCGCATCTCGCCGATGAGGATCACGTCGGGGTCCTGCCGGAGCGCATACTTGAGCGCCGCAGTGAAGCTCCTGGTGTCGGCGCCAACCTCGCGCTGGTTTACCGTGCACCCCTTGTGTCGATGAATGAACTCGATCGGATCCTCGATCGTGATGATGTGCCCTTTTCGCTCGGAGTTCACCTTGTCCAGCATGGCCGCGAGCGTGGTCGACTTTCCGGAACCGGTCGGGCCCGTGACGAGGACGAGCCCCCGGGGGCGATCGGCCAGCTTCGAGATCACCGCAGGAAGCCCGAGATCCTTCAGCCCCTGGATTTCGTATGGGATCTGCCGGAGCGCCATCGCAATGCAGCCCCGCTGCTTGAAGCAGTTGCCACGAAAGCGCGACAGATTCTGCACCCCGAAGGAGAAGTCCAGCTCGTCTTCCGTCTCGAATCGCTTTTTCTGCTGCTCCGTGAGGATCGAGTATGCGAGGGTGAGGGTATCCTTGGCGGTCAGGATATGGTTGACGGACGCGTCCTGGAGATCCCCGTCGATACGCAGCTTGGGGCGCTCGCCCACGGTGATGTGAAGATCCGACGCGCCTCGCTGGATCATCTCTTCCAGAAGACGTCGGACGTTCAGGTCGACCGGGGCGCCAGGGGGTGTGGGTTGATTCACTTTCAGAGTCGTCCGGTCCGAGATACGGTCGTTGTCTAATCGACGACGGCGGTTTCCTTCACCACTTCCTCGAGGGTCGTGATCCCCCGCTCCACTTTCTTCAGTCCATCGACCCGCAGCGTCAGCATCCCCTCGTCGATCGCCGCATCACGCAGCTCGTCGGATCCGGATTCCTCCATGATCAGCTTCCGGAGCCTGGTGGACATGGTCATGACCTCGTAAATGCCCTGCCGACCCTTGTATCCCGTGCCGTTGCAGACGTCGCATCCCTCGCCCTTGTAGAAGGTCGTTTTCTGCACGTAGTCGTCGGGGATCTTCGAGGCTCGGAAGTACTCTTCGGGATACGTGGCTTCGACCTTGCATTTGGAGCAGATCCGCCTGAGCAGCCGCTGGGCGGAGATGAGATTCAGCGCCGAGGCCACGTTGAAGGGCTCGAGCCCCATGTCCAGCATGCGGGTGACCGTGGAGGGCGCGTCGTTGGTGTGGAGGGTGCTCAGCACGAGGTGGCCGGTGAGCGCCGCCTTGATGGAGATCGACCCCGTCTCCAGGTCCCGGATCTCACCAACCATGATGATGTTAGGGTCCTGCCGGAGGAACGCCTTCAGGGCCGCGGCGAAGGTCATGCCGATCTCGGTACGCACCAGCACCTGGTTGATCCCGTCGAGGTTGTACTCGACTGGGTCCTCCGCGGTCATGATGTTCACCTCTTCGGTGTTCACCTTCGAGAGCGCCGAATAGAGCGTGGTCGTCTTCCCCGACCCGGTCGGCCCCGTCACCAGCACCATCCCGTAGGGCTTGGCGATCGCGTCCATGAAGTCGGTCTGAGCCTTCGGTTCGAAGCCGAAGGAAGCCAGATCGAAGGTCAGGTTCCCCTTGTCGAGAATCCGCATCACGATCTTCTCGCCGAAGATCACCGGAAGGGTCGACACACGGAAGTCGACCACCTTCTTCTTCATGCGCAGCTTGATGCGGCCGTCCTGAGGCACCCGCCGCTCGGCGATGTTCAGGTCGGAGAGGATCTTGACCCGGGAGGTGAGCGCCGCCTTCATCTTCATGGGCGGCTTCATGACCTCCCTGAGCGCGCCGTCGATCCGGTACCGGACGCGGATCTCCTTCTCATAGGGCTCGATGTGGATGTCGGAGACACCCTTCAGCACCGCATCGGTCAGAAGGCCATTTATGAACTTCACCACCGGCGCCGCGTCGACCTGCTCCTGCAGCGCCGCCATGTTGACGTCATCTTCCGTTTCCTCGACAAACTCAAGATCGTCGTCGCCCAGGAAATCGGAGAGCATGTCCGCCATCTTGTCATCGACGGTGTCGTAGTACTTCTCCAGGTGCTTCCGGAGGGTGTACTCGCCGACGATGACCGGCTCGATATCATACCGCGTGATGAACTTGAGGTCGTCGATCGCACCCAGGTCCGTGGGGTTCGCCATGGCCACGGTGAGCGTGCGCCCGACCTTCCGGAGCGGAAGCACGAGATGCTTCAACGCCACGTCGCCCGTGATCGTCTTCAGGATCTTGGGGTCGAGGTTCACCTTCTCGAGGTCGACCGCCGGGACCCGGTACTGCTTCGCGAGCATCCGGGTAAGCTCTTCCTCATCCACGAACCCCAGCTTCACGAGAGCGTAGCCGAGACGGGACTTGGAGGTGCGCGCCTCGGCCAGCCCCTTGTGGAGCTGGTCTTCCGTGATCAGGCCCTCGCGGACGAAGAGGTCCCCGAGACGGTCTAACGCGACGTTGGCTGACATTCCACGGGGGCATTTCCTTGAGAAGGGAGGTCGGACAGGTCCCCGGAGCCGGTATGGCCCGGGGCAGGACCCTGTGAGAAGGTAGGTTTGGGATGTGCACGGGGTCAAGCGAGAGCGCGTTCCCTTCGTTCGCGGCCATCCCGGGCCGCCGTCCGTCTCTCGCCTTCCCTCGCCCCCCGCGCCCTCATGGGTCCAGCACGATCAACTGGCGGATCCGCTCCAGGAGAACCGGACCGATTCCCGGCACCTCGAGGAGCTCATCCACGGAGCGGAAGCCTCCGCTTGCCGTCCGCGTTTCGACGATCCGCCCTGCGAGTGCGGGTCCGATGCCGGGGAGCCGGTCAAGTTCGACCGCCGTGGCCACGTTGGGGTCAATGCGCTCTCCAGGGGCCAGGGGGCTGCGGCTGCGCTCCTCCTCGGCAAGAGCCTCCCGCGTCGCCGCGAGCAGCGCCTCCGGAACGGGCTCCGGAGGGAGAATCGGAGGCTCGACACGGCTCTCCCACCCCAGGCGGATGAGGCTCGCAACAAGAAGCACGAGCGCGGTCCCCGTGATCGTTCTTCGTTCCTCGGCGGTCATCCTGCATGATGATGCGCCGAGCCGGGCCCGGGGATGGGAAATCCGGCCGCCTGCTCCGGCTCGTGGACCCGCGCGCGCCCCGCCTCCCGATCAGAACAGGTTGCGTCGCTGATCGAGCCGTTCCACCGGACCCGCATCGAAGGTAAGCCTCGCCCAGATCCCGATCTGGAACTGGGTGAACCCCACGCGGAGCCCGGTAAAGGACCTGCGATCGATGACGCTGGCCTGCCCCCCCACCTCCACTCCGGAAATCCGGGTATCGACGGCGAGGTTGATTCCCCGGTTCCGCTGGTCGACGAAGCGGACGCACCCCTCTCCCCCCGAAACCACGCGGCACTCGGCTGCCTCGGAGAGCTGCGCCACCAGGGACAGCCTGAGGGGCTCCTCGATCCTGTCCGAGAGCCCCGCTCTCGGGGCGAAGCGGGTCTCGACCGAGATGGCGTGATCCGTCTGTCGGCGCTCGGTGCGCCCTGTCGGGTCCGTCCCTTCGCCGAAGGCGGTAAGCCCCCGGTATCGCGTAAAGATCCCGTTCGCCCATTCGAATACCACTTCCCCGGGAATCCGGATGTCTTCGCGCGTACGCCGCTGCAGCAGCCCTCCACCGAAGCTGGTCTCGTCATGGGTCTTCTGGAATCCTGCGTTGAACGAGACCCGCGCGAGCCTCGACCGCACGCGATCCGGCAACGGAAGTTCCGCGACCCCTCCCCGCAGATCGGGCCACGTGATCACACGGCTGTCCCGGTCCGAACGTCGGTCGAGGGCCTCCGTCCTCACCGCCTGGAGATTCACGTTCAGGAACACCGAAGCGGGAAGACTGAGACCGGACCCGGCGCTGATCGAGGTGCGGTCCACGAGGGTCGTGGCGCGGATCTCGTCCTGCCTCCGGAAGTGAGCGGCCGTCGCCCATCCGAACTGGAAGGTCGGCGTCGGGTCCACGGCTTCTCGCGAGTAATTCGCGGCAATCCCGTCCTGGATCGCCAGCGTCAGCGGGCGGACCGTTCGGGCGAGGGCCCGCGTGAAGCCCACGAAGCCCTGATCCTGGTCGGAGGCGTCGGGCGGGGGGCCGAAAAGAGCCCGGACTCCCCGCTCGGGATCGAAGGTCACGCTCCCGCGGAGATCGCGCTCCCCGCCAGCATTGCGAAGCAGTTCGGGAACCGAGTCGGACCCCACACGAAAGAGGCCGGCGGTGCGATCCGAACGGTAGCGCGTCTGCAATCCGACATCGGCACGCAGCCACTCGGGGAGGGCCGGACTGAACGTCACACGGCTGACCAGTTCGCGGTGGGTTTCCCACCCGAGATCGGTTCCCGCGAGCTCCCACCTCTCCGCTTCGACCACGGGGCGCATCCGTGGGTCGCGCACTCCTTCTTCCGTTTCCAGAACGTCCCGGATCGTCGACAGGTCGAGCGAGGCCGCCAGCCCCTCTAGCGGCCGGAAGGCGATCCGGGCCCGGCTCTCGACCCATGCCTCAGGCGCCTCGTCGCGGGTGGAGGGGAAATCCGAGGCCGTCGAAACGATCCGGTCGAACCGGTCGACGCGGAGGGTGCGTGCGTGATACCCCGTCCGCACCGAGATCTCTTCCGGAGTCCACCGGAGTTCCGCTTCGCGGAGTGCCCGGAGCATCCCCGGGGTGAGGAATATCCTGAGAACCGGGTCGAGGAACCCGGGAGCGAGAGGCAGTGTGCGCGGCCGAGGCTGCCAGAGGTATCCCAGGGAAGCCTCCACTCCCCGGTTCGCGGATTCCGTCGTGAGCGTCGTTGCGGTGGAACGGGAGAGGGAGAAGCGCAGATCCGCCCCCGACAGAACGCGATCGGAGCGGAGTCCGAAACTCACCCGCGTATTCCCGGCACCCGACGTACGGAGTCCGGGAATCTGATCGGCGCGGAGGTCGGTTCCCGAAAGAAAGAAGGGATCCCGCGTGGAACGCGAGTGCGAGACGGTCACCGGAAGGTCCAGCCCCCACTGCTCGGGGAGGAGGAGCCCCGCCTGCACGGTCCCCGAGACGTCGAATACGTCATCCGACTCGTAACTCTGCGTCTCGCCCATCTGCTGGAAGTCCGGGCCCCGCCCCGAGTACCCGAACCGCGCCTGCACGAACTCCCCTCCATCCAGCTCCATGTTCAGAAAGCGGGCCGTGCCCGCTGTGCGTACCGCACCGCCCAGCCGCAGCTCATTGACCCAGACCTCCCCCTCGGTCGGCAGGCCTCCCCGGTTCCACACTCCCATCGAGATTTCCCGCACGGCCGCGAGATTGGGCGCCCGTGCCCGATCCTTCAGGACGACGGCGTAGGTGGAATCGGCGCTCCACACGGTGACAGGAGGATCACCCGGGCGGATCGGGCCCTCGAGCAGGGCCTCCTCCGCCTCCCGACGGAGCGTCATCCAGCGTTCGAAGTCGATCACCCGTTCGGGGAGCCAGTCTCCAGGGACCACCGCGTCGGGGTTCGCCGCGGGCTCGAGCCGGCTCCGGTAGAGATAGAAGTTCTCAGGGTCGCTTCCCACCTTGAGGAAGAAGTCCGTGGGAGCCCCGCCCCCCCATTCTCCCCGTCGCGCCACTACCCAGAGCCGGAGCTGGCGGTACTGCAGGAAGTTGCGAGGACGCTGGAGGAAGCGGCTCACTACCTCCACGCGATCTCCCCCTCCAATTCCCTCGTACCGGAGCGCGAGCGACTTCTCGTTGAACTCCACGCCGCGCCCGGAGACCGCCGACGCCGGGTCATCCAGCTCCTCGAGGACACCGGGAGGCGCCTGGTATGCCGCGCCTTCGCTGAGGATGGAGACCGGGCTCACCTCCACCCTCCCCCCGAGAGCCAGGGTGTCCCCGCCCATCCCCCTCAGCACGCCGTCCACATTCCGCTTCACCCAGCGGGACCCCACGAACCGCATCCTCGCCAGGGTCAGATTGCGGTTCCTCGGGCCAGCCACGGTGACCCGGAGAAACTGCACCGCCCGCCAGTCGGACTCGGCAAACTCCCCTCCGGGGTTGAGCGTATGCGGCCCCCGGAGCGGGATGCGGTACAGGCGGAATGGAGTGCCCGTGGTGCCGGTGGCGCGGGCGAGGAAGGGGGAGCTCCCGTCGAGAGTGACCACGTAGCGCACATGCCGTTCCACCGTGTCCAGCACCCCGTTTCCATTCAGGTCTTCCGTGTCGCGCTGACCGTTGCCCCGGGTGCAGTTCACGGTGCGCTCTCCGATGCGGAACACCCGTCCCGGCTGCGCCACGCACCCCTGGGGCCAGACGCCCCGCTCGTCGACCTCGGGGCCCCAGATCTCGCCCCGGAGGGGATCGCCCTCCTGATCCAGGAATCCGAGCCCCCAGCTCCCTCCGGTCTCGGGCCGGATCCCGGAAGTGTTCCCGTCCGGATCCACGAAGAAGCCGTCTTCGCTGACGAGCCCCAGATCGAGGATCAGGGTCAGGGAGTCGCCTTCGGCCACGTAGAAGTCGAGGTACTCGGTCTGGGTGAGATCCAGCCCGGAGGGAGAGAGGAGCGTCGTCATGGACCTCCACCGGCGGGGCCCGGCACCCAGCGTCGCATCCCTTCCGAAGGTGAGCTGGAGCCCGGGTTCGCGCGTCTGGCCTCCTGCGATGTTGATCTGCCGATCGATATCCTGCTGCGGGAGGAATCCGTCGAAGATCCCGATCGAATCGCCCGACGGGGAGGCGAGGACCCAGGTGTGCTGCCACACGAGGCTCCCGACACTGGTTTCGTCGAGAACGGCCGGGAGCCGGTGGACCGCTCCGTCGAGGCGTCCGGGCGCACTCCCCAGATGCCAGTTGGGCGAGAGGAGAGAAATCGTCCGCTCGTCCCCGGAGTCGAAGTCGTCCAGGAACGCGTCGCCTGACACGTTCGGATTCGGGAGGGAAGCCGCGAACTCCCCATCGAAGCGGAGCTCTGCCGGCGGCGCGGCGTCTCCCCCGGGAAGACGCTGGAGGAAGGCATCCAGCGTCGGGAGGTCGAAGGAGAGTCGGCTCCTTGCCCCGAGCATTCCCACGGCGCCGGGTTCGGCCCCGAAGCGGGGGCGGTTTACCAGCGCTTCCTCAGCCTGGTAGATCCCGATGAAGTCGAGGTCACCCCTCTCGCCGAGCGGCACCCGGGCGCTCGCGCCCACGAGGGAGGTGGGCGCCACCCGGAAGAGGGCCGCCTGCTCCCAGGTTACCCGGAGGACGCCGGAGGGAGCCCGGACCAGGAGCGCTTCCGGCTGCAGGAGGGTGACGACCCCGGCCTCGTAGTCGATCAGGTAGTCCACGAGAGGTCGCAGCAGCCATTCACCGAGATAGATGCGCTCGCTCCCCTCACGAACTCCGAAGGCTCCCAGGGAGAAGGTGCTCGCGACCCCGGTGCTCCGGACCCTCACCGTGAGGTTCAGTCGAAAGAGCCCTCCAGCGTCTCGTTCGAAGGGATCTTCGGCCTCATAGATCCTGCGATTCCGGTCTTCCCCGAGGAGCTCCGCGGTCTCTCGGGCGGTGAGTCCTTCGGAGGGAACCGGCGGCGGGTCGAGGAAGGGCCGGAGCGTGGGGAAGATGAGGAAGGTGCCCTGGATCGACGTGTCTTCCAGCGATTCCCGGGCGGGCCTGAAGAGCGAGGATGGATCGACGCTCTCGAGAGGCGAATCCTCGTCCAGTCCGAAGAACCGGAGGTACGAGGTCCGTCTTCCACTCCTCAGCGGAAGGAAGGTGCGCCCTCCACTTTCCTCGCCGAGGGATATCCGGAGATCCAGCGCGGACGCATCCACCTCATCCGAACCCGAAATCCGGTACACCTGCTTCATCTCGAGATCCCAGGTGGGGCGCCCGGGCTGGTGCTGGGGGAAGGTCGAACGCAGGAGGCGGAGTCGCGGGATCCCCCCCGAGGTGTGGATCTGCTCGGGGTTGTAGTCCCCGATCGGACTCCCCTGCGCGCTCACGTAGGTGACGGCCAGCGCCTCATCGGGCCGAAGCGGAGCCCTCAGCGCGACCCAGAGGCCGGAGGGGTGCACGTAATAGTCCAGCCCCGGTCGGAGATATCGGAACCACCCTGATTCCCGCACGGTCGTCCCCCCCTGCTCGGCCTCCGCCTCGGCCCGGATGTATCCTTCCACCTGCTGGCGAAGCACGGGATCGCGCTCCATGCGGTAAAGCTGGATCGGGGCCGGGCCCGGTGCGAGGTGATCCGGTGCATCCTCGGGCCTGAGGGCCAGGGCGTCGAGATGCGGGGCACCGCTCAGCTCTCCCGGATCCAGGAGGAAGAAGAACTGTCCTCTCACCCAGTCGGCATCGTCCAGCACCAGGGTGTCTTCCTGGACCACCCCGGCGCCCGCCCCGAAGCCTTCGAGGTGGAACTCCCGCGTCCGACGGGCCCCCTGCTGCCGGGCCACCACGGTCTGCAGGGTGATCCCGCCGAGCTCCCCCTCGGCGAGCACGCCGAAATTCCCGGAGGGGATGCTGCGCGTGAGGAATCGGCTCTCCGGCAGGGAGAAGGTCACGTCGCCCACCTCCACCCGCTGCACGAAGCGGTTCGCCTCGCCCCGGTAGTACACCTGGAAGCGATTGGCTCCGGCGAATTCGCGGGTCTGGTCCCAGTCCACATCCACCACGATCCGGTCTCCCACCGTCCCGGCCACATCGAGGCCGAACTGGACGTCCGGCTGAAGCACCGGGATGAGCGCCGGGTTGCAGGAGAGCTGGATGGTCGCGTTGCAGGGCCGGAAGCGGGTCCAGTCCCCTCCGAACTCCCCGCGTGTGCGCAGGCGCACCGCGAGATCGCCCAGCGGAGAAACCTGCGAGCCTCCGCCGGGCAGAAAGGGCGACCCGGCCCGGGGGATTCGCAGGGTGTCCGATGCGTTCCGGGTTCCGGCGCCGACCGTATCCCGGTCAGCGGGTGTGCCGACGGTGTTCCACCGAGGAGGGGCGGCCTCTGCCGCCGGAGCCGGGCGAGCGGGGGCCGCCACCCTGTCCGCACCGCGAAGTGTCGTCAGGTCCGGCGCGGCCACTCCCTCTCCGCCGAAGGAGAGGAAGGCCGAGGCGAGGGCCACCCAGAGCCGGGAGATCATCCGGAATTCACGCCGAGCGCGAGGAGCGGATGGACCGCGTCATGGGAAGCCGGGTAGGATTCCGGCTTGAAAGACCCGGGCAGTTCAAGGTAGACTCTTCCCTTTGTCGGTTTCCGTGCACCCCCGCCCGGGGGCTCGCCCAACACCGAGCGCGAATGTCGATTCTCATCCGTTATGTGATCCGGGCCCACGCCGGACCCTTCCTCTTCGCCTTTACCGCGGTGACGGGCCTCCTCTTCCTGAACGCCGTAGCCCAGCGGATGGAGACGCTTGCAGGCAAGGGGCTGGGGCTCGACGTGATCGGGGAGTTCCTCCTTCTCTCCCTGCCCCACATCGTGGCCCTCACCTTCCCGATGGCCATCCTGGTCGCGGTCCTCCATGCCTTCTCCGACATGACCGGGCAGAACGAGATCGCCGCCATGGCCTCGGGGGGAATCCATCCGGGACGCCTGATGGTACCACTCGTAGGCGTGGGGATGATCCTATCCCTTGTCATGTTCGGATTCAACGATCAGATCCTCCCGCAGTCGAACCATCGTCTAAGTAACCTGCTGGGAGACATCGGAAGCAAGAGCCCGACCTTCGAGCTCCGGGAGGAAGTCGTCAACGAAGTCTTCACCGGCGACGAAAGCCGGTACTTCCTTCAGGCGCGCACCATCGACCCGGTCGAGAACCACCTGACGGACGTGACGATCTTCGACATGGGAAGCCCGGGTCAACACCGCACCATAGTGGCCAGCGAAGCCACCATGGCCTTCACCCCCGATGGTCGGGACCTGTACCTCACCCTGTACGACGGGATGGGATTCGAAACGTCGGACGACCGCCCCGGCTCATTCCAGCGTCGGGTTTTCGACACGCAGATTCTGGCGCTGCGGGGGGTCGGGTCCGAGCTGGAGCGAAGGACCGGGAGTGGCAGCCGCAGCGACCGCGAGATGACCATCTCGATGCTCGAGGTCCGGGTACAGGAGAACCTGGAGAGCCTTCGGAGCCTCGCCGAGGAGAGCCGTGCGCTCTCGCTCGCGACGGTGCAGACGGCGCTGGGTCTGGGCGGCGTGGGAGCGGCGGGTTCTGAGGTCTCCGTTCCGGACGGCCCCGGAATGAGGGTCGACTCCCATATCGAGCATGTGGCGGGCGCGCACCGCATCAATGCGACCCGCTGGGAGGTCCACCGGCTTTCCACGTACCGCTTCCGCGTCGAGATCCACAAGAAGTACGTGATCGCCTTCGCCTGCCTGATCTTCGTTCTCCTCGCCCCGCCCCTGGGAATCCGCTACCCGCAGGGGGGTGTGGGAATGGTCATTGCGGCTTCGGTCGGGATCTTCTTCCTCTACTGGATGGTGCTCATCGCCGGCGAGCGCTTCGCCGACCGGGGCCAACTGGCTCCCGCCGTGGGCATGTGGCTCCCGAACCTCATCCTCCTTCTCCCGGCACTCCTCCTCCTTCCCGGGATGGGGCGGAAGATCTCTACAGGGAGAACGGCCGGGCTGGACGAGTTCTTCTTCCGGCTCCGCTCGGCGCTTTCGTCGCCCTTCCGGAGGGGTGAAGCGGCTTCGGCGGAAGGGGGAGTCCGATGAGAATCCGGATCCTCGACCGGCTGCTCGCGCTGACCTTTCTCAAGCTTTTCTTCGTCTTCGTGCTGGGCGCGCCCCTCCTCTTCATCCTGGGCGACGTCACGGAAAACCTCGACCGCTATCTCGACCGGGGCATTTCGTTCCAGCAGGTGCTCATTTCCTACGGGCTCCAGTTCCCTCACTTCGTCTTCTGGTCTTTCCCGATCGCGGCGCTCCTCGCGACGGTCTTCACGATCCATCCGATGACCGCGCACCGCGAGGTCATGGCCGCGAAGGCGGGCGGGATCTCCTTCCACCGGCTGATCGTCCCCTTCTTCATCCTGGGGCTGCTTCTGACCGGAGTCGGCCTGGGGCTCGCCGAGCTGGCACCTCGTGCCAATCAGATGGCCGCGGAGCTCCGGGGAGATCGGGAACGACGGGTCGGGTGGCGGAGCAACTTCGTCTACCTCACCGACGCCGGAGAGTCCATTTCCGCCCGGCGGGTCACGGTGGACGACGGCCGGATTCTGGGGCTCGTGATGCAGCGCTTCCCGCGGGAGACCGGCGAGCCGGTACAGCACCTCATGGCGGAGGAAGCGCGGTGGGAGGAGGGGGTGGGCTGGACGTTCTTCGACGGATACCTGCGGGAGATCCATCCCGACGGCCGGGAGACGTCTACCCGCTTCGAACAGCTCATCCGGAAGGATGTCGATGAGGGGCCGATGGACCTCCTCGAAGGGGGCGCCATCGACGAGGACGAGATGACCTATGCCGAACTGGGGCGTTTCGGGGAGCGCCTCACCCGCTCCGGGGGGACGGCGGGTCGCACCTTCACCAAGCGCGAGCAGCGACTGGCCATCCCGGTCGCCACCCTCGTGATCATCCTGTTCGGGGCCCCGCTCGCGACGTCGTCCAAGCGGGGGGGGACGGCCTACGGGATCGGGCTTTCGCTTCTCACGACCATCCTCTACCTCATGATTTTCCGGATCACGGGCGCGTTCGGCTATGCGGAGACGCTGGACCCGAGAACCGCCGCGTGGCTTCCGAACGGAATCTTCCTTGCGGCCGGAGCCTTCCTCCTGGCGCGCGTGAGAACCTGACGTCCGGGTCGCACGTCCGGGGAAAGTCCGCTCCTCTCAGCCCCGTTCCAGCAGGCTGCTGAACGCCGGGGTCAGGGATCCGGTCGTGATTTCCTGGACCGGCCCGCGCAGCCGGACCTCTCCGTCCGGGCTCACCGTCACGCGAAGTTCGCCCCCCTTCATCTCCACCACGATGGCGCCGGATTCGAGCCGCGCCGTGTGGATCGCCGCGACCGCGGCGGCGCAGGAGCTCGTGCCCGATGCGGAGGTCCTGCCCACCCCCCTTTCCCAGATCTCGATGCCGATCCTCTGCGGTCCGGTTACCCGTGCCAGCTGCACGTTCGTGCCGGCCGGGAAGGCAGGATGCGTGGCGAGGAACGGGCCCAGCTCGGCGAGCAGGTCATCGGAGTCGACCGTGACGTCGAGGTCATCCAGGAACACCACCACGTGGGGGTTTCCGACCGAGACCGGCGTGAAGGGGACGAGTCCGAGTGCCGGATGATTCGCCCGGCCCCTGGAGTCCAGCCGTTCCTTCCGGATTCGCTGAGGATGCCCCCCGGGACCCGCCTTCCCCATCTCGACGGAGATGTCGTATTCCCCTCCCTCGGTGTTCCCGTGGACGGTCATCTCGATCAGACTGCCGCCGGAACGGACCCGGAACGGATCCGACGCCACGAGTCCCTCCCGATGGAGGTAAGAGGCGAGCACCCTCAGGCCATTCCCGCTTCTTTCGAACTCCGACCCATCCGGGTTGAACATGCGCAGGGGGAAGACTCCATCCGCGGGTGCTCGATCGAGGAGCACGACGATTCCATCGGACCCCACGCCCGTATGCCGCGCGCAGATCCGCTGCACGGGGTCGGGTTCGGGACGCCACCCTTCCCCGTCGCCCGCCTCGACCTCGAAGACGAGGTAGTCGTTCCCCAGCCCGTGGGCTCGATACCAGTCCAGAGACAGCCGTTCATTCTTCATATGAAACCCATGATCCAGCCCTCCCGTAGGGGAGGACAACCCGGGGACGAGGGGAATCGGCGCGCCGCTGCAGTTCGAGGTCGCGCAACCCTGCAGGACCCGGCGACGTCCAACTCGGCAAGAGATGGTTCACGAGGGAACTGAGCAGGAGATGCGGTCATGGGAAAGGGGATGTGGTGGGGTGGAGTACGCTGCGCGGTGCTGCTGGCGGGTCTGATGGCCCTTTCCGCGGCGGGAGTTCTCGGGCAGGAAGTCGGAGGTGCAGCCGAGGATCGAGCGACCAGGTCGCCCGCCGCGCTCCGCTCGCTGTCGGCTGTCCGGATCGTGGGACAGGCACCCGCGATTGACGGTCGGTTGAACGACGTTGCCTGGCGGAGTGCATCCGTCGCATCCGGTTTCGTCCAGTTCGAGCCTTCGGAGGGACTTCCGGCTTCGCATGAATCCGAAGTTCGGGTCCTTTACGACGATGACGCCATCTACGTGGCGTTCCGTGCCTTCGACTCGAACCCCGAGCTGATCTCGGCGCTTCGGACCCGGAGGGACGTGGGTTCCGCCTCCGATCGAGTGCACGTGGTGATCGACTCGTACCACGACCGGAGGACGGCCTTCCACTTCGGGGTGAACCCGGCCGGGGTGAAGATGGATGTCTACCGGTTCGACGACTCTTCCGAGGATTCGGGATGGGATGCCGTCTGGGATGTGGCCACCCAGATCGATTCCCTGGGATGGACCGCCGAGTTCCGGATCCCGCTCTCTCAGCTTCGCTTTTCGGGTTCCGACAGGCAGGACTGGGGAATCAACTTCGCCCGGGACATTGCCCGCCTGAACGAGACCTCCGTCTGGTCGCCCCTTTCGCGCCAGGACCGGGCGATGGTCTCCCGCTCCGGGATCCTCGAAGGGCTGGAAAACCTCGAACCGAAGGCGCGGATTGAAGTCCTCCCCTATACCGTGGGTCGTGTAACCCGCGCCCCCGGCAACCCCGCGAACCCCTTCTACGAGTCGAACGCGACCGCCTTCGAAGTCGGCGGCGACCTTCGGTACGGGGTCACGAACAATCTCACCCTGGATCTGACCGTGAACCCGGACTTCGGCCAGGTGGAGGCGGATCCGTCGCAGGTGAACCTGACCGCATTCGAGACCTTCTTTCCGGAGCGGCGGCCCTTCTTCCAGGAAGGTGCGAGCATCTTCAACTACGGGCTCGGCGTGGGCGATGGGGACGGGGCCAATCAGTCGCTGTTCTATTCGAGACGGATCGGACGCGCGCCCCAGGGATCCACTGGCGGCGGCGCCGACTGGGTCGACCGACCGTCACAGACGCGGATCCTCGGTGCCGGGAAGCTGTCGGGCAAAACGGAATCGGGGTGGTCGATCGGTGTGCTGAGCGCGCTGACCGGCTCCGCACATGCCGATGTGTCGCGGGGCGGGGTGATCGAGGCCCTGGAAATCGAGCCCACCACCAACTACTCGATGGTGCGGCTGCAGAGGGATTTCCGAGGTGGATCGAGTGCCATCGGGGTGATCGGGACGGCCACGAATCGGGACGGGGAGGTCGCGGATGCGCTCGGGCTGGGCCGCGACGCCTTCACCGGTGGAGTCGACTTCCGACACCGATTCCGGAACAACACCCTCGAGATCGGGGGACAACTGCTCGGCTCGCGAGTCGCGGGATCGGCCGCATCGATCCTTCGCACCCAGCTCTCCTCGGCCCGCTACTATCAGCGCCCGGACGCAGACCACCTCACGCTCGACCCCGACGCAACCTCCCTCTCGGGGTACGCAGGGAAGCTCGAGCTCTGGAAGGTGGGAGGGGGTCCCTGGCGCTTCGCAGTGGCTACGATGGTTCGCTCCCCCGGGTTCGAGGTAAATGACCTCGGATTCCTGCCTCAGGTCGACAACGTCGAGCAGGTCGGGTTCCTGGGGTACCAGAGCACGCAGCCCGGCGCGCATCTCCGCCGCTGGAACGTGAACCTGAACAGTTGGTCTGCCTGGAGTTTCGGCGGGGAGCATCAGAACATCGGGGGGAACGTGAACGGCTCCCTCACCACCCTCGGGAACTTCAGCGCGCACGGAGGCCTCAACTTCAACCGGGGCGGCCTCAACACCCGGTCGCTGCGCGGCGGACCGGCGCTGCAGACGGACCCGAACTACAATACCTGGTTCGGTGTGAACACGGATGGCCGGCGGGCCCTCCAGTTCAGTTGGAATACGCAGGCGAGCATCCGCCCGGATGACGACTCCTGGTCAGTGAGTGTCTCTCCCGCGCTCCGCTGGCTCCCGAACGAGTGGGCGACACTCCGGATCGGGCCGTCGTACTCGCGACGCGTGGAGGCAACTCAATGGGTCGGACGGGTCGATCTGGCCGACGGAGCGCACTATCTGATGGGACGCATGGATCAGTCCACGGTCGGCATGTCGCTCAGAGCCGATCTGGCCATCACTCCGACACTCTCGGTGCAATTCTACGGGCAGCCCTTCGTGAGCGCGGGGAGCTTCGGAGACTTCCTTCAGGTCGAGGATCCGCGGGCCTCCCGCTACGATGACCGCTTCGCGGCCGTCCCGGCCGAACGCCAGGGGAATGGGTACCGCGCAGACCTGAATGGCGACGGGGTCATGAACGCTTTCGGGAACCCGGACTTCAATGTCGGGCAGTTCCGCTCCAACGCGGTGCTCCGCTGGGAGTATCGGCCGGGGTCCACGGTGTTCCTGGTCTGGGCCCAGGGACGGGATCAGTTCTCGCAGGACCCGGAGTTCCAGGTCGGAACCGGCCTGGATACCCTCTTCAGCCAGGCGCCTGAGAACGTCTTCATGATCAAGATGAACTACTGGCTGAACCCCTGAGTCAAAGGCGTCCCCTCGGGCCCCGGGGGGACGCCGCAAGCGAGGAATGGGTGGGGTGGGGTGGGGTGGGGTCGGTCCCGGGAGTCGGGGCCGGCCCCTTTGTGTGGATGGGGGGTCAGCGGCCTACAGGTCGCGCCCGACCCACTCCTCGATCGCATCCGGATCGGTGGGGAGTCCGGCACTGAGGACTTCGTGGCCCTCATCGGTTACGAGAATGTCGTCCTCGATCCGGATTCCGATCCCCTGGAAGCCCGCCGGGAGCCCGGATGGGCTCTCGTCCCCCTCGCTCGGGAAGTAGAGTCCCGGCTCCACGGTGAGAACCATCCCTGCCTCGAGTTCCCGGTCGAAACCGTTCACCCGGTAATCCCCGGGGTCGTGGGTGTCCAGCCCGATCCAGTGCGAGGTGCGATGGGGAAACCATCGCCGGTGCGCCTCCCGCTCGAGGAGGTCATCCACCGTGCCCTCGAGGATCCCCAGTGAGACGAGTCCCTCGACGAGGCTCCGGGTCGCCTCCCGATGCACGCTCTGGATCGTGACCCCGGGGCGGATGGCTGCCACGGCGCCGGACCGAGCCGCTTCCACGACCTCGTACGCCGCCCGCTGCTCGGGAGAGAAGCGCCCGCCCGTCGGGAACGTGCGGGTCACATCCCCCGCGTAGTTCCTCACTTCGGCCCCCGCATCGAGGAGCACCAGTTCCCCTTCGCGGATGACCCGATCGTTCATCACATGGTGAAGCACGCAGCCATTCGGCCCCGAGCCCACGATCGTCGCGAAGGCCGGGGCCCCTGCCCCTCGTCGTCGGAAGCCAGCCTCGACGGCTGCCTCCAGCTCCCATTCACCCATCCCGGGACGGGCCATCGCGATGGCTTCCGCAAAGCTCGCCACTGTGATCTGTGCAGCCGTTCTCAGCGCGTGGATCTCCTCCGGATCCTTGCGCAGGCGCATCTCGTCCAGAATCCCGCCGGGGTCGACCACGCCTCTCGGCCCCCTCCCTTCCCGGGCCCCGATCGCCCGTGCATGACGAAGGGTCCTGAGCACCGCCGCTTCCACGGGCGACCCCGCTGAGCCGGCAGAAAGCCGGAAGTGGAGCTGCTCGGCACCGAGCAGCAGCCCCGGCAGTCGTTCAGGCAGGGCAGCCACCGGATGCACGGCGTCGATCCCGTACAACTCTCTGGCATGATCGGGACCGGGTCGCGGCCCGTTCCAGCGCTCCGCATCCGGATCCCGTTCCTGAACGAAGAGGGTGCAGCGGTCGGAGTCGGCGTGACCCCGGAGCACCAGCACGGCCTCTGGCTCCGCACACCCCGTGAGGTAGAAGAGCTCGGAAGAGGGGCGGTAGCGGAGCTCGGAATCGCCCGATCGCAGGAGCGGTGGTGCAGCCGGGAGAATCATCGCGCCGGACCCGAGCGATTCCAGAACCTTCGTACGGCGACGAACAAAGAGCTCCAGCGCGAACCCGCTCCGATCAGTCATCCGCCTGCACCGCCTTCCCCCGAACGCCTCGTTCCTCAACCTCCGGGCTGAGCCTCAGACGAAACACCGAGCCGACCCCTTCTTCGCTCCTGCCCTCGAGTCCGAATCCGAGGAGTTCCGCGAGCGCCCTCGAAAGCGCCAGCCCAAGTCCCGTCCCTCCAAATCTGCGAGCCGTCGTGCGATCCCCCTGCTCGAAAGGGTCGAAGACGTAAGGGAGCCGGTCGGCGGGGATTCCCACTCCGGTGTCCTCGACCTCGATGGACTCCGGCACGCGACCGGAGGCATCGGGCACCACACGCACGGTGACACTCCCCCTGGGAGTGAACTTGAGGGCGTTGCCGACCAGGTTGATCAGGATCTGCTTCAGGCGACGCGGATCGGTGAGGAGGGGTTGGAGGCCTTCGGGGACTTCGACCGAGAGGCGGACCTCTGCGCCCTGGGTCCGGCCCTCCATCTCTGCGACGGTTCTCGTGACGAAGGGTCCAAGGTCGATCGCGGTGATCTCCAGGTCCACTTTTCCCGCCTCCACCTTCGAGAGATCGAGAATCTCATTGATCAGATGGAGGAGGTGATGTCCGTTCGTGTTGATCCTCTCGAGGAAGGAGATGTCTTCCGGCGTCATCCGATCGGCCGCACGCTTCTTCAGAATGCTCGAGAAGCCGATTACGGAGTTGAGCGGGGTTCGGAGTTCATGGCTCATGGTGGCGAGAAACGAACTCTTCGCCCGGGAGGCGGACTCTGCCGCGAGCCGGGCTTCCTCCAGCGCGAACTGCTGCTCGTTCAGGTCCGCGACCAGGTTCCCGAGGTCCACATTCATGTCCTCCAGCGCCTCCTTGCGTTCCCACAGCTCTTCCGTACGCTCGAGGATGACCGCTTCGAGTTCCTTCGCACGGATCACGTGCGCATCCATCCGCACGCGCACCACCTGAAGAATCATGAGCACGAGCGCGGTCAGGAGGAGGATTCGGACGGCGGGATGATCGTGCCACATCGGGCGCTGCGTGATCTGGATCGTGGCGCCCTCCTCGCTCCATACACCGTCGGGGTTCGCCGCCACCACTTCGAAGGTGAAGTTGCCGGGAGGGAGTGTCGAGAAATAGGCCACCCGGCGCGCGCCTACATCGGTCCAGTCGCGGGTGAGGCCTTCCATTCGATAGCGAAACTGGATTCCATCAGGAACCGAGAGGGAGAGTGCGGTAAAGTGGATTTCGACGATCTCGGCACCCGCCGGGAGAACCACTTCGCCCCCGGGTTCCATCTCCACTCCATCCGCGACGATTCTCTCGATCACGACCGGTGGAGGGAGCGAGTCCCATACGATCAGATCAGGACGAACTCCTGCGACACCCCTGATGGTCGGGAACCAGAGGGTCCCGTCGTCGTCCCGGATCGCGGAGGGATAGAACCCCCCGTTCGTTTCGGCCGAGGGGAGGCCGTCGTCCTCGGCAAATCGCCGGAAGGGCAGGTCTTCCCGACCTCCATCGATCACTTCGTCGAGATCGGATCGAGCCACCCGGTATACGCCCCGATTCGTGCCCATCCAGAAGTAGCCGAAGTCGTCCTCGAGAATGTGCGAGATCCCATCCTCGGGGAGGCCATGCGCAAGCGATACACTGTCGATGGATTCGTCCTTCATCCGGAGAAGTCCCCCTCCCCAGGTGCCGAGCCAGATGGCGCCCGAAGCATCCCGATGGAGAGCTCGCACGGGGTGACGGATCCCATCGGCGGTCCCCAGCATGCGGGCCTCGTCACCCTCGACCCGCAGGAGTCCGCGGTCGGTCCCGAACCAGAGCGGTCCCTCAGGGTCTTCCAGGACCGTCAGCACCTGCACGCCCGGATGCTCCGGAATGGGAAACTCGGTGAACCCATCCCCTTCCATTCGGTTCAGTCCGGCCAATGTCCCGACCCAGAGGACCCCTGACCGGTCGCGATGGATCAGGACAATCCGGTCGTCGGACAATCCGTCGTCCATTTCGAAGTTCCTGAAAACCCCATCTCGATAGCGCGCGATGCCGTTCCCCCACGTCCCGAACCAGAGCGTCCCGTCCGGATCGCTGTTCACCGACCAGACACACTCGTTCGGAATCCCGGAGCCCTGGATCAGGGCGGTCACCCCCCCGGCACCGACCCGGTTCACACCCCCGCAGTTGGTCCCCACCCACAGGGCCCCGGACGCATCCTTGTGGATCGAGAGCGCGAGCGGGTCCGTGAGACCCTCCTCCACGGAGATCCGGCGGAAACGGGCTCGTCGCACCTGGTGGAGCCCCGCACCGTCCGTGCCGACCCACAGGTTACCCTGTCGATCGTGCATCATGGACCTGATCCAGACCCGGTCCAGCTCCGATGCCTCCCTGAAGGGGCGAACGCTGCCATCCCGTATTTCGACCAGTCCGGTACGAGTCCCGACGAGGATCGTGCCGTCCTCCTCTTCGACGATCGCCCATACCGCTTCGTGCGGGAGGCCTTCCGCAGCCCGGTACCGTCGGGAGCCCCCATCTGCCAGTCGCGAAAGCCCCTGCGCGGTCCCCACCCACAGCGCTCCGTCCCTTGCTCGCAGAGTCGAGATGACAGCGCCTCCGGTGAGCGCTGGATCATCCCCCGAGTAGACGAATGCCTCGTCTCCTACGACCCTGAAAAGGTCTTCGTAGAAGATGACCCATGTGTCCCCTCCGGTTCCCGGGGGATGGGTTTCGAAGGTCGCGGGTTGAACCGCGACCCTTCGGGCCTGCCCGTCCTCCAGAACCCAGAGCGCACCGGGGCCCGTGGAGAACCAGATCCGGCCGGAGGGATCCGCCGTCACCGCATCCACGTACCCCTCGATCCCGAGGGCAGTCGGAGCGAGGTGTTCGAACCGTTCTCCCGCCCACCGCACAAGTCCGCCGCTGCCCGCCCCCATCCAGATCGATCCATCCGGGCCATTCGCCATGGATTGACCCTGATTCGAAGGGAGCCCCGGCGTGCTGGCGGTGCGGAAGACCTCGAATCGAACCCCGTCGAAGCGCACGATCCCGTCGAAGGTCGCGAGCCAGAGGTACCCCACCGAATCCTGCGTCATAGCGATCACCGAATTCTGCGGAAGGCCGTCGCCGGTCTCCCACGAATTCATGAGCCACTCCCTCGCAGTCTGCGCGTCGAGCGCGGGAGGTGAGAGGGAGAGGACCGCGAACAGACCCAGCCCGGCGCACATGATCCGGCGACCCACCCCGACTTCAGGCTTCGCGGGGGTTCCGAGCGACCCGTTTCGGGGGGCGAGACCGTGCGGAGACGACGTCAGCAGATGAGATCCCATGAGGGTGGATGGAACCGCGAAGCTATCCTCCCACTGGCCCTTCGAACAAGCGGGGGGCCTCGACACGCCCACTGTCGGTTCCTACCTTGGGCGACTCCCCTCCGGCTCGTTCCGCCCGTGCCCGCCCGTTACCCCTGAGGAAGGAAATCCATGCCCCGAAGCCCCGTTCTCCGGAATTCCTTCGCAGTGGCGAGCGCTCTGGCCGTCCTGGCTGCGCCGGGGATCGCAGCTCAGGGAGGGGGGCTGCCCACCATCCCCGTGACAGCCGCCCAGGACACGCTGCCACCCGTGCGGCTCACAGGGCTCGACGTCGCGGTGCTCCGCAGCCCGATGACCCTCGACCGCATCCCCTTCGCGATCTCGACCCTGGGAGACGAGATCGGGCGCACGGGTCGTTCGGGTGCATTCCTCGAGGAGACTCTCCACGGGTTCCCCGGCGTCCATGTCCAGAACCGATTCAACGACGCGGTGGGGGAGAGGATCACGATCCGGGGGTTCGGGGCCCGCTCCCAGTTCGGCGTGCGCGGAATCCGGATTCTGGTCGATGGGATCCCCGCTACCCTCCCGGACGGGCAGTCGTCGCTCGATCACCTGGATCTGGGCTCACTGGGGCAGGTCGAGGCCCTCAGAGGGCCCGGCTCGGCCCTCTACGGGAACGCTGCGGGGGGCGTGCTCGCCTTCCGTTCCCGCGTCCCCCCGGCATCCCCTCTCCACCAGGAGTTCCGCTGGATGGAGGGGGATCATGGACTGAGGCGAGTGCACTCCCTGACCTCGGGCTCGGCATTGGGAGGAGGCTATCTCGTGAGTCTCGCTCGCTATGCCTTCGACGGATTCCGGGTCAGACCGAATGCGACCGGAGATGAGAGCTACGGGGAGGCCGAGCGGGATCACCTCAATTTCCAGATCTCGGCGCCCACCCGGGGCGGAACCCTCAGGATCACGGGGAACGCGGTCCAACTGGCCGCCGAGAATCCCGGATCGCTCAACCGCGCCACCATCGAAATCGGGGACCGGCGAGCCTTCATTGGAAACATCAACCAGCGCACACGCAAGGATGTAACCCAGGCCCAGCTCGGAGTGGCGTGGGAGGGGGCCGTCGCGGCGGGCCGGGGGCTCGACCTCATGGCTTACGGGATTCAGCGGGAGGTGGCCAACCCCATCCCGTCGGCGGTGATCGACCTCGACCGTACAGCTCTCGGGGTTCGTGCGATCCTGCGCAGCAGCAGCCCGGAAGAGACCGGAGTCCGTCCCCGGTGGGCGCTCGGGACCGAACTCGACATGCAGCTCGATGATCGCCGGAACCACACCAACTCCCAGGGCGAGCGGGGAACGCTGACGCTCGATCAGAGCGAGCGGGTTCTCGGCGGTGCGGTTTTCGTTCAGGCGATGATCCCCCTCACTCCGGTTCTGGACGTGATGACCGGACTGCGGTACGATCGGATCCAGTTCCGCGCGGAGGACCGCCTCGCGGGGGTGGGAGGCCGGCCCGACGGCTCGGGCACGCGCACGATGGATTCGGCCTCGCCCTCTTTCGGGATCCACCTTTCGGCACACCGGTCATTCGGTGCCTGGCTCAATGTGGCGACCGCGTTCGAGACGCCCACCTCGAGCGAGCTCGCCAACCGGCAGGACGGGGTGGGGGGGTTCAACCCGGAGCTTGAGCCTCAGGTCGGCGTGACGACCGAAATCGGAGCTCGGGGAGCGATCGGCGCCTCCGTCGTCTACGAGGCGGCGTACTTCTACACCCTTCTCCATCGCGAGCTCATCCCCTTCGAAGTCGAGGACCAGCCGGGGCGCAGCTACTTCAGGAACTCGGGGCGGTCCGTGCGGAGCGGGGTCGAACTTGCGCTCGAGGGAGCGTTGACCCCTTCCCTCACGACCCGGTTCACCCTGGCCACAAACGATGCCCGGTTCAAGGAGTTCGTCGTGGGCGACGATGACTTCGGCGGGAACCGGGTTCCCGGGGTGGGCCGGCTGAGGGTGGAAGGGCTGGTCCGGGCGGGCCAGGGACCCTGGTTCCTCGAGTTCCGAGGGGAGCACAACGGCTCCGTATACGGAAATGACGCCAACGACGCGGCCTCGCTTTCCCCGAACCATGCCCTCTTCGACCTGCGCATGGGCGCGAACGATCTGGAGATCCTCGGGACTCGTCTGAGCCCCTTCATCGGGATCACGAATCTCTTCGACGAGGGGTATGATGCGTCGATCGTGGTGAACGCCTTCGGCGGAAGGTACTTCGAGCCTGGACCGGGTCGAAGCGTGTACATCGGCGGGAGCTGGGCTCTGGAGAGGGAGTAGCAGAGGGTTCCGCGTACGGCGCTGCGCCTACGCCGAAGTGCACGTCACTCCGCAGGACAGAACGCCGGGTCCCAGAGCACGGCCAGCCCGTTCGCGACGGGTCGCTCCCCCGCCATGTCGGATGGGCGACTCACCGACTGCCCGCGGATGACCATGACGGAGGAACCGCCCCCGTCCAGGTTCACTGCTTCCGTCGCCCCGAGCGCCAGCAGGAACCCCGCGAGCTCCGGAAGCGTCATTCCTTCGGAAATCCCCTCGCGGCGCCCATCCGTCACCACGATCCAGAGCCGGCCATCCCCCGGGTTCCAGCCGACCGCAGTTCGAGGGTGCCGCTGAGCGGCGAAGGCCGGCCTGTCACCCATCTGAAGGTCACCCACCCAGGCCGACTCGGACAGGAGCGCGGGAAACCCCGCGACGGCCTCCGTATTTCCATCGGGGTCCGAGAGCGAGAGCGCGAGCTCCCCGAGGTGGAGGGAGTCCCCCTCGAGCCGGGATGGGCCCACCCAGGGAAGAAACCCGGGACGCCAGGCGAAGACCGGACGCGTGGCGCGGCCTCTGACTTCTCCGGCCGTGACCTCCACTCCGACCGGAAGGTCTTCGGGGGTGAAAAAGTCCCCGTTCACGGCTGCCAGCGCGGTTCTTCCAAGACGGCGCGACAGCTCGGAAACGGTCTTGCGTCCCTCTCCCTCATCCGGCCTCACAACCTGAAAGCCGAGTTCACAGCGTGTGGCATCGATATCGAGCAGGTGGACCGACCACGGGAATGCCCGACTTCGAACCGAACGGTACACCACGCCTTCTTCCAGCTGGAAGGAAGAAATTCGATCGGGCTGCAGATACCGCACGGCAGCGGGCGGCAGCCCATCCGTGAGGACCGGTGGCCGATCGGGTGGCTCGCACCCCGACATCGCCCCGAGAACAATCCAGAGCGCCGGGAAGATTACCCGGGCATCCGGCGTGGCTCGAACCATTCGATTCCCTTCTGACGATCCTGCTGCGTGATTCATGGAGATCCCGATGTTACCTTCCAACGGCCCAACCCGGAACCCCTCTGCCACACGGTGCCATGGCGTCCAGCTCACTCATCCTTCGCGCCTCCTTCCTCGCCGCGGCGTTCGGCTGGGGCGTCTGGGCCCCACTCTCGGGCCAGGAACTCCCCCCCGCCGAAGGAACCCGCGATGAACTTCGCGTGGGGGTTACCGTGGGGGGTACGGGGATAATGGGACTCGTCACCGAGTACCGTCGGGGCGACTGGTCCGCAGAGCTCACCCTCGGAACCATCAGCTTCCGCGAGATCTCGGTCGCGGTCAACGCCAAGCGATACTTCAGCAGTGGGCGGCTCCAGCCTGCCGTCGGCCTCGGGCTCTGGAGCCTCACGGCATGGACGGAAGACGGGAGCGGTTCGATCCTGCTCGTCCGGGCCCCGGTTGCCGCGGACTGGAACGTCGCCGGGGGGCACGCACTCGGTCTGGAGGTGGGACTCAACCGCGCAATCATGGTGAACCGCCTCGATCCGGAAGACAATACGCCCCCCAATCGCTTCATCGTTCCGATCCCCGGGGGGTACTACCGATACGGCTGGAGTCCCTGAGGCACTGGTTGATTCGTTTGGCCGCCGCGCCTCACTCCCAGGGCTCGGGGGGATCCCAGTCTTCGGCCCAGAACCGGTCCTCCGCTTCGCGCGCCTCCTTTTCGTCGAGCGGAGAGTCCGGGTCATCGTCCCACTCCCCCTCCCAGGGCTCCCGATCGCCCGGGGGGCTCCTCCGGGATCGCCACGCCGCGATTCCGGCGACCCAGACGAGAAGGGCCAGGGCCACGAAGAGCCCCCCGGTCATCGCCGATCGGCTTCGGGGACCATTCCCACATATTTGAGCCCGCTCCCGGTGTTGAAGAGAACCACCTCGTCTTCTTCCCGGACCA
Source organism: Longimicrobiales bacterium (assembly GCA_041743405.1). Lineage (GTDB taxonomy): Bacteria > Gemmatimonadota > Gemmatimonadetes > Longimicrobiales > Gaopeijiaceae > JBGTMU01. Next base: position 49,051 of record JBGTMU010000244.1, read on the forward strand.
GACCCCGTTCCATCAGGAGAGGAATGGCGGCGGCGACCGCACCCCCCTCGGGCGCGGCAAAGACTCCGGTGGTGCGACCGATCACCCGGACCCAGTGCTCCATCGCCCCGTCCTCCACGGCAACTGCCGCCCCTCCTGAAGCACGGACGGCATCGAGGATCAGAAAGTCCCCGACCGCGCCCGGAACCCTGAGTCCCGAGGCGTAGGTCGATGCCCCCTCGAAGAAAGGCGCGGAACGCTCTCCGCGCTCCCAGGCACGCACGATGGGCTGGCATCCGGTGGCCTGGACGGAGATCATCCTCGGCCGCTCCGAGCCGATCCACCCGAGGGATTCCATCTCGTCGAAGGCCTTCCACATCCCGATGAGCCCCGTTCCCCCTCCCGTGGGATAGACGATGACGTCAGGGAGGCGGCGGCCGAGCTGCTCGAAGAGCTCGTAACCCATCGTCTTCTTCCCTTCCACGCGGTACGGCTCCTTCAGCGTCGAGAGGTCCCACCACCCGTGCTCCTCCACCCCCTCCCGCACGCGTCGACCGCAGTCGCTGATGAGCCCGTCCAAGAGGATCAGCTCTGCGCCGAGCGCCCGGATTTCCTCCAGGATCGGCACCGGTGTATCCGAGGGCACGACCACATGCACGGGGAGCCCCGCAGCGGCTGCATAGGCCGCGGCTGCGCCGCCGGCATTTCCGGCCGAGGGGAGCGCCAGCGCCTCCGCACCGAGCTCCTTCGCCCTCGATACCGCGAGCGCCATCCCCCTGGCCTTGAAGGATGCGGTCGGGTTCTGTCCCTCATCCTTCACCCAGCAGCGCGCAAGCGCGAGTTCGTCGGCCAGCTTCGGAGCGTCGAGCAGGGGCGTCCAGCCCTCGCCGAGGGCGATCCGGAACTGCGGGTCCCGAACGGGGAGAACCTCCGCATAGCGCCAGAGATCCGCGCCTCGCCCACGGAGCGCTTCAGGCGTGAACCCCTGCTTGAGCGAGGCGAGATCGTAGCGGGCGAAGAGCGGCTTCCCTGCGGGGGAGAGCCCGATGAGCTGCTCGCTCTCGAAGGTCTCGCCTGTGCCGGTGCATTCGAGATGGATTGCCCCGGGGGTGGGAATGACGATATCAGGCATGATCCAGATCCTTGGATTGGCGATCAGAAAGGACGGAGGGAGGTGCCGGGCGGAGGAGGCTCCCCCCCCAGATCAGAAGGGCCAGGGCGACTGGAAGAAGCCAGGGCGTCGGGGCCTCCTCGGCGCCCCCCACCACCCCCGTCGCCTGCGGGAGCGCGGTGAGCGTGAGGATGGCCCCATTGTTCAGGAAGTGCAGGAGAATGGCCAGAGGCAGCGACCCCGTCACTACCACTACCCAGGCCAGGAGAATCCCCATCCAGGCCGTGGGGAGAAAGCGGAATGCGGTCTGGGGGGTCAGGTGGAAAAGCCCGAAAATCAGTCCCACCGCCACGATGGCCCAGAGCGTGGGGAGCGCGTCCCGGAGCCCCGCGAGGACCACCCCGCGAAAGAGGACCTCCTCGGCGAGTGCGGGGACGGCCGCCACCACGATCAGGAGCCATGCCCATCGCAGAACCGAGTCCGGTGTGAGTGCGGCTGCCATGGCCTCGAGATACTCGACGGGCACCGGGATCACGAAGCTCTGGAGCCATGCCAGAAACCAGGCGATGAGGGTCCCTCCAGCCAGGAGGATCACCCCTCCGGCCACCTGGCGGGCATGTGGGAGCACGGGGCGCAGGGTGCGGCCCACGTCGAGGCCTCCGATCACGACCAGGAGGAGCGCGGGCGTGAGGAGGAAGGCAAGCTGCGCCATGACCAGCCCGGCCTCGCCGAAGAGGAGCTGGAGTGGAAGCCCGCCCAGGAGGAACAGCCCCGCGGAACCCGCGATCAGCGCAACGATCGCCCGGAGCGAGGGCACTCCACCCCGCTCCTCTGTCGGCATCCCGGTGTTGGGCATGAAATCAGGCCTTCCTGGTCGCTCCGATGGGTGTCAGTGTCAGGTTCCTCCGGGCCGGACCCGGGCCCGGCGGGAGGCTAACCGGGATCCGGACGGGGATCAAGGGACGCGCTCCGGCTGGCAGGCAACGCTTGAACCGGTTTCCCGCATCGAAGGGTATAGCAGACCGGAAGGAGTTGTCGGGCCGGACCCGGGTTTCCCCGAACACCGCACCCTCGCGAGGGGCATGTCGGAAGCACAACTGATTGAACGAGCATCGGGAGGCGACCCGCTCGCTGCCCGCACCCTCTACGAGCGATACGCTCCCAGGGTGTATGCCGTGGTGCGCCGTATTGCCGGAGATGACGATACCGCGAAGGACTACGCGCAGGAAGCGTGGATCCGGGCCTTCCGGGCACTCCCCACATTCCGGGGCGACGCCCGCTTCTCCACCTGGATCCATCGGATCGCGGTCAACTCCGCGCTTCAGGCTCTTCGGAGTTCGGAGACACGCACGAAGCGGCAGGTGGAGATGCCGGACGCCATCCCCATTGCTCCGTCGGGGAGAGATGTGCTGCTCGAAGAGCGACTTGAAGAAGCGCTGGATCGGGTTCCGCAGGGAATGCGAAGGGTCCTGATCCTGCACGACGTCGAGGGTTACACGCACGAGGAAATCGGAGAGATGCTCGGAATCAACTCCGGGACCTCCAAGTCGCAGCTTTTCAAGGCTCGTGCAAAGATGCGGGAAATCCTTTCCGGAACTCCCGCGGCAGATTTCGAAGGAGGAGTAGAAGCATGGAGCATCTGACGCTCGAGGCGCTCGCCCGCCTGGTGGATGAAACCCCCGTTGCAGCCGAAGCGGAGCACCTCTCGCGGTGCCGCCTCTGCCGGGACGAGGTGGATGCGCTGCGGTTCCAGACGACCAGTCTTTCCCACCTTCCCGACCTGCGCCCTCCGGTCACCGCGTGGGAGGGGATCGAGTCGCGGCTGATCTCGGAGGGGCTGCTCCGCCCCCGCCCGGCCCACGGTTCCCGATGGAACCGCGATTCGGGTGGGTTCGGCCGTCCCCTCCGCGGGGGATGGCTCCAGGTCGCAGCGGCGCTGGTCCTCCTCCTGGGCGGTGCCGGGATGGGGATCGGCATCGCACAGCTCGGG
>JBGTMU010000245.1:0-5522 GCA_041743405.1 Longimicrobiales bacterium
GCTCCCACCGGCGCCCCCACCAACCCTCCGGCCCTCACCCCCAACTTCCTGATAGCGCAGCGGGTCGGTCCCGCGGAGCTCCACCCCTGAATCCACACCCACCGGGATGATCTCGTAAAGCGCGGTCACACGGTGCCCCGCCCCGAGATCACCCGCGTCCCGCGTGTCATCGTTGAAATCCTCATTCTCGAGGAGCCAGCTCTCGTACCCGATCAGGCGGTATCCACGCACCAGGGCCGGGTTGAACTCCACCTGGATCTTCACGTCCTGGGCCACGGTGACGAGCGTTCCCCCCATCTCGCCGACGAGCACCTTCCTCGCTTCATCCAGGGAGTCGATGTACGCGTGGTTCCCGTTCCCGTGCTGGGCGAGGCTCTGCATCTTCTCGAACTGAAGGTTCCCCGATCCAAAGCCGAGGATCGTGAGGAAGGTGCCTTCCTCCCTCAACTCCTCGATCAGACGGACCATCGCGGCGTCGCTGCTTTCGCCGACATTGAAATCACCGTCGGTGGCCAGGATCACCCGGTTGTTTCCTTCTTCCAGGAAGTTCTCCCTCGCTATGCGATATGCCAGGCGAAGGCCAGCGCCCCCTGCGGTGTAACCTCCGGCTTCGAGCCCGTTGATCGCATCCAGGATCCGTTCCTTTCTCGATCCCGACGTGGATTCGAGCACGACTCCCGCAGAGCCGGCGTAGGTCACGATGGCCACCCGGTCCTCGGGCCGGAGCTCGTTCACGAGGAGATTGAGCGACCGCTTGACGAGGGGAAGGCGATCGGGTCCCTGCATCGACCCGGAAACATCGATCAGGAACACGAGGTTGCTCGGCGGAAGCTGCGCGAGATCAATCGGGCGGCTCGCCACCCCGATCCTCAGAAGCTGATGCCCCTCCCTCCACGGCGCTGCCCCAAGCTCGGTGGTAACGGCTACGGGGTGTTCGCCCTGCGGCGTTGCGTAGTCGTAGTTGAAGTAGTTGATCATCTCCTCGATCAGAACCGCGTCGATCTGCGGAAGGGCACCCTGACTCAGGTACCGCCGCACATTGCTGTACGAAGCGCGATCCACGTCGATGGAGAAGGTGGAAAGCGGCTGCTCCATGACTGAGCGGAAGACGTTCTCCCGGATGTGCGCGTACTGCTCCCGATCCCAGCCCGGCGGGGGGCCGGCGGGGGCGTTCCGTGCAACGAAGGGCGCGGATGCGACTCCAACCGGAACCTCGGGCCTCACCCGAGTACCGTCCGATGCCTGGACCACCAGCTCCTCCAGAGCGATGGATGAGGGCTCGAGCCGAACGTCAACCCTCAGCGTATCCTGTGAGAGAAGCTGACCGGAGCCGAGTGTTACCGCCGCGCGCCGATATCCGATGTACTGGGCGATCAACCGCACTTCGCCGGATGGAAGGTCTCCCCTTTCAACTCTGAAGGTGTAATCACCATCACGGTTCGTGAGGGTCCCCCGGGAAGTGTGCTCGAGGTAGAGCTGAGCTGCCTCGATCGGCGCCCCCGTCCGATCATCGACCACCCGCCCCGTGATGGTCACCTGATCGGCGATAGGGAAAGAGGACCTCACGGTGGTTGTCACCTCGGCGGGTGGGAATGTGGACCCCACGGTGGTTGTCACCATCTCGGCGAGGGGGGAGCCGGACCCCACGGTGCTGAACACCAGCAGACCGAAGAGGGCGAGGAGGAGCAGGGGACTCTGATGGACGCGGAGCATGATGATTCTCCCGGATGGGGAAACTGGACAGGAAGCCCTTCGCTCCCTGTGACGTCAGACCGCGTCGAAGGTGCACATGGGGATGGACGGGGCGCGCACCGCGAACGCGGGCCGAAGCCAGCAGAAGGCCGCACCCGCCGCGCAAAGCGAGGAGGAGCAGGGGAAGTCTGTGCACGCGAAGCCCGCTCGTTCGTCCTACATTCTGAAAGGCACCATCAAGGCCGTCTGCGAAGAGCAGCGGAAAGCGAGAAGCGTGAAGACCGACTGGGCAGAAGTGTACCGCGCATCCTATCGGCAACTCGTCCGATTCCTGCACCGGAAGGTGTGGGATGACGAGCGCGCGCAGGATCTGGCTCAGGAAACCTTCGTCCGGGCCATCGGAACGAACCCCGACAACCCCCGCGCATGGCTCTTCCAGGTCGCGGCGAACCTCGCGAGGGACGAGGCGAGGCTGGTGATTCGTCGCAAGCGGCACCTGACCCTGCTCCGCGTCGAATCCGAGGTGAAGGGGGAAAGCTCGAACGAGGATCCCGCCGCAGAGTGGGAGAAGAAAGAGGCGGCTCTTCGGCTCCGATCAGCTCTGGATGAGCTCTCGGAGCGCGATCGGGACGTCCTCCTTCTCTGGGATGCAGGCCTCGACTACGAGGAAATCGCGAAGGAAACGGGGCTGTCGCGCGGCGCAGTTGGAACGACTCTGGCTCGGGCGAAGAAGAAACTCGTGGACGCGCATGACGCGTTGGAGGGAAACGATGCGGCACACGGATGACGGCGAGCTGCAGAGCTGGCTGGATCGGGATCGGTCTGGACTGACCCCTGACGAAGCCGATGCGATCGAGGCGCACCTGGAGAACTGCGCCCCATGCGCGGCACGGTTGGAGGGTCTCGTCGCACTTGCCGAACGGAGCCGAGCCATCCTCGATGGGGGGAGCCCTGCCGGGGCGGTGCCTCCGGATTTCGCGGAGGTGAAGATGAGGGCGCGACGGGGCTCGGGCCGCTCAGCGCATCGTCGCGAGTGGGTGGCTGCGGGCTGGGCCGCGAGCATCGTGGTCGCGATCGGTCTGGGATGGATGACCAACGATCTCCTCCGCCCGGGTCAGGGGGCGGACCCGATGACGTCTCGCATGGCGATGCAGGCCGATCCGGGATTGGCCGACTCGCCTGCTTCGCCGCAAGCGCTGGCCGCACCCACAGACCCCCCGGAAGTAGCGCCTCCCTCGGAATCCCCCGCGGAATCGAGCCCTCTCCCGGACGAACCCGCTCCACGCGAACCCGCCCCACGCGAGCCCGCTCCAAGGGCGTCGGATGGGGGATCGGTCGAGCGATCCGTCCTGACGCCCGCCGTGGCGCTCATGGACACCCGCGACTCGACCATCGTGCTGGGGCGAGTGCTCGACGAACGCGGAACGCCCCTCGCGTCTGCTCAGGTTTCTGTCGCTGGCGGCACGGTGGGCACCCTCACCCGCGCGGACGGCAGCTTCGCGCTCTCATTCCCCCGTACCGCCGGAGACACCACCCTGCGGGACGTCACGCTCGCAGCGCAGTTCATGGGGTTTCGCCCCGAAACTAGGGCACTCGATCTCACATCGGCTGACACCCTGACCGCGAACTTCCGGCTCGCACAATCTGCCGTGGCCCTCGAGGAACTCGTCGTGACGGGGGTCGCACCGGCCGCTCCCTCTCCGCGGATGAGCCTCGCGAACCAGGATGAGGCCCGGGCGCGGGAACGAGCGGAGGGAGAGGGCTGGCGCCCACTGTCCCGCACGGGCGCCGAGGCCGCCGCAGGATTCGGCGTAGTCACGATCCCCGAGCTCGAGATCCTCTCCTCGGAGTTCCGCGACGTGAACGGGACGGCCACCGTCCGCATCCGCCAGTCGATCGCTCCCGGAGTTGATCTCGTGCTGATTCAGCGAGCGTATCCGGCGCCGGTCGAGTTCATGACGATCGATGGGCAACCCACCCTGTCACGATGGGTGGGGAACGTCATCGTAACCGCATCCGCTCCGGTGGCCCCGGACTCACTTGCGGCTCTGCTTGCGCGGGTGCGGTAGAAGACTCCCTACCGCGCCACCGCCGACTGCGGCGCACCCCCGGCGAGGGGACTCTGCGCCACCGCGCTCGGGTAGGAGAGCCCCAGACAGGGCTCGAAATTCCCGCATCCATAGAGAGCCGTGTAGATCCGCGCATACTGCTGCACGACCTTCACATAGTGCCTCGTCTCGCGGAATGGGATCGCCTCGAGGAAGACGTCGCGGTCCTGGTACTCAGGGCGCTCGCGCCACTGCCGGATCCGGGTGGGGCCGGCGTTGTAGGCCGAAAGCGCGTCCTCCGCCCTGCCGCCGAAGCGGTTGAGCATCGTGGCGAGGAACGAGGTCCCGAGCCGCACGTTGTACTCCGGATCCGAAAGCGAGGCCTCCGAATATCGGATGCCCAGCGACTGGGCCACTTCCCGTGCCGTGGCCGGCATGAGCTGCATCAGCCCGATCGCGCCCGCGCTGCTGCGGATCGAGGAGTGAAACGCCGACTCCTGCCGGATGAGCCCCGCAACGAAGAATGGGTCCAGCCCCCGGTTGCGGGACTCCCGGACGATGGCCTCGCGGTGGGGAAAGGGATGCACGATCCGGAGGAGTCGGAGGTTCCAGGCCCCTTCCCGCCGGTGGATCTCCCTTCCGAGGACGATCTCCTGAACCGGGAACCCGCCCCTTCCCAGAGCTTCCGCGAAGTCGTACGCACCGTCGCCCCTCCGGAAGAAGTGCTCCGAGAGGCGATCGAGTTCATGCGCGAAGGACCCGGAGGTCGGTACGATCTGGTGCACGCGCAGCCGTATCAGGGCATTGGCAATCTCGGTCCCGAGACCCGGCACCGGTGCCGGTCCGGCTGCGAGCCCGCTCGCGAGCACCGGCGCGCCCAGTCGCTCTCCGGCAAACACTCCGTAGAAGGAGAGCGGATCCTCGTCGTACACTTCCCTGAAGCGGGTCTCCGCCCGATCTCGATCGCCCACCTGATCGTGGGCAAGGGCGGCCCAGTAGCCGGCCTGCTGACGGGTCGCCCCTCTACGGCTCCCTTCCAGATACGCTTCGAAGGTCCTCGCCGCAGATGCGTAATCCCCGCTCAGATAGCTGGCGGTCCCGATCCGCACCGCATGCAACTCACCCTCCTGGGTCGAGACCCCAACGCGGAAGAGCGATTCCGCGAGTTGAATTCCCCGAGCCGTCGAGGCACGGCCGATCTCGCGCTCGAGCACGAGGAGCATGCCTTCCTCCGCGAGCGATGACTCCGGTGCCCGACGGGCCAGTCGCTCGAAGGCTTCCCCGGCTTCCGCCACGTCTCCCATCTCCAGCCGGGCGCGACCACTCCAGTAGAGTGCGCCCGCCGCGAACTCTGCAGGAGTGAGGTCACCTGTCAGCGGCGCGAGAAGGGCGAGCGCTTCGGCGTGACGCCCCAGCTCCACGAGGGCCCGTCCGACCCCCAGGCGGAGTTCAGCCTCATCGACCTCGGATCCGCCGGGTTGTGCCAGGAAGGTCACGAGGAGTCGATGGCCAGCCTCCCACTGTCTCACATCGAGAAGAGCCTGCCCGAGCTCCAACCGCTCTTCGGCATCGAGGCGAGGCAGAATTCGGTCGATGCGCTGTGCGGCGCCTCCCCGGGTTGCCATCCCGCCGGATTCGTTCAGCGCGAGGCGGAAGGCCCTGAGTGCCCCGGTGGTATCTCGTGCAGCCAGCGCCAGATCACCTGCGCGGAGCCAGGCCGAGGCCGCGGCCGCCGCGCCCAGATCGGTAAGAGCGGCGGCCTCCGCGTAGCGACGAGCGCCC
>JBGTMU010000246.1:0-4451 GCA_041743405.1 Longimicrobiales bacterium
CCTCGGCCCGCACGGGCGGAGCCCCGCCCCCGGTACGCCCCACTCCTGCAGCGAGTGCAGGTCCGGGAGGGCAGGTCCGCATCCAGGCCGACGGCTATACGGCCGACGGACAGAAGAAGGATCGGAAGAAGGGGAAGAAGCGGGCGCGCGTCGATCAGGACGCCGTGCAGGACAACATTTCGCGCGTGATGGCCGAGATCAAGGGGGGCGGGAAGAAGCGGCGCAAGCGCGGGTCCTCCGCACCGAGCCGGGAAGAGCGGGAAGAGCAGGAAGAGCAGGTGCGGCAGATCAAGGAAGAGGAGGCCAAGACCGTCAAGGTGAACGAGTTCCTGACGGTGGCGGAGCTTTCCGAGCTGATCGACGTACCCTCCACCCAGCTCGTCGGGGCCGCGTTCAAGAACCTCGGTCTCATGATCACGATCAACCAGCGCCTCGACTTCGATCAGATCGAGCTCCTTCTCGACGAATTCAACTTCATCGCCGTCCGCGAGGAAGAGTATTCGAGTGGCGAAGGGGAGATAGAGAAGATCGAGGATGCGCCGGAGACACTCCTCCACAGGGCCCCGATCGTGACCGTCATGGGTCACGTCGACCATGGAAAGACGCTTCTTCTGGATGCTATCCGGAAGACGAATGTGGTCGCAGGGGAGTCGGGCGGAATCACGCAGCACATTGGTGCCTACCATGTGGAACTTCCGGATGCCAGGGCGATCACGTTCCTGGATACCCCGGGCCACGCGGCGTTTACCGCCATGCGGGCACGTGGAGCCGACCTCACCGACATCGTGATTCTGGTCGTTGCGGCGGACGACTCGATCATGCCCCAGACGATCGAGGCGATCTCCCACGCGAAGAACGCGGGTGTACCCGTGGTGGTCGCCATCAACAAGATGGACCTTCCTGCGGCCAATGCCGGGAAGGTCAAGCAGGAGCTTCTCCAGCACGGAATTACCTTGGAAGACTTCGGCGGAGACACCCTCCATGCCGAGATTTCCGCCAAGACAGGCAAGGGGATTGATGAACTCCTGGAGAAGATCCTTCTCCAGGCCGAGGTTCTCGAGCTTTCCGCGAACCCCGAGCGGGACGCGGAAGGAATCGTGATCGAGGCGAAGCTGGATGTCGGAAAGGGGCCGGTGGTTTCCGTGCTCGTCCAGAAGGGAACCCTCCGGGTCGGCGACTCCTTCCTCTGCGGCAAGTTCGATGGAAGGGTCCGCGCCATGCTCGACGAACGGGGTCACGCCGTCGCCGCAGCCGGACCGGGGATTCCAGTCCAGGTGCTCGGTTCGGCCGGGATTCCGCAGGCGGGAGACACATTTACCGGGATGGACGCGGATCGGGCCAGCGAGGTTGCCGGCACCCGTCAGCGGCTGGAGCGCGAGAAGCAGCTTCGGGTGAAGGAGCGTGGGCTCAAGCTTGGTGACTTCTCCAAGCTCCTGGCCGGGGGTGAGACTTCCCAGCTTCCCATCATCGTGAAGGCGGACGTGGATGGATCGGTTCAGGCCGTGGCCGACTCTCTCGAGCAGCTTTCCACCTCCGAGGTTCAGGTTGCCATCGTCCACCGGGGCGTCGGGGCCATCAACGAATCCGATGTTCTCCTCGCGGAGACGGCCGGGGCCGTGATCATCGGCTTCCGCGTGAGGCCGGACACGAATGCCAGGCTCCTCGCGGAGCAGAACGGAGTAGAGCTCAACCTCTACGACGTGATCTACGAGGCGGTCGACGATGTGCGCCAGGCTCTCGAGGGGCTGCTTTCCCCCGAGCGCCGCGAAACCGTCCTCGGGACGGCGGAGGTTCGGGAGGTCTTCAAGATCGGGAAGCTGGGCACCGTGGCGGGAAGCTACGTCACCCAGGGGACCATCTCCCGCAAGGGGAAGGCCCGGATCATCCGCGACGGTACTTCGATCTACAGCGGGGAACTTTCGTCGCTCAAGCGCTTCAAGGACGATGCGAAGGAGGTCCGTGAAGGGTTCGAGTGCGGTATCGGAGTGGCGAACTTCAATGACATCAAGGTGGGCGATCTGATCGAGTGCTTCTCCGTTGAAGAGATTGCCCGGACGCTGGCCGGGTCGGCCGCCGGCACCCCCGCGAAGAGGTAGGCAATCCCGACGGTTCCTCCGACGGTCTGATGAGGAGCGCTGACAAATGGCTGCCGTTCTCGTCCTCACCTGGGAACTCCAGATCCCGGGGTGTCGTTCGCTCAAGGAGAAACGGACGGTCGTGCGGTCGCTCCGGGATCGGCTGCGCTCCCGATTTCATGTCTCGGTGGCTGAGACGGGATTCCAGGACGTGCACGACCGGGCCGAGATCACCGCTGCGCTCGTGGCTTCGGACGGTCGACTCGCGGATTCCCTGGCGGATGCACTCGACAGCTTCGTGGCCACCGCGGGGCGTGCGGTGGTGATCAGGACCCGAAGGGAGCGAGCCTGACTTCGTGGCGCTCCGCTATCTTTCCGCGCTTCCAGCGCTCCTCCTCCTGCTCGGGTTCGGCCTCCTTCTCCTCCTCGATCCGGGACTCCGCGGGGAGTTGAACACGGCGTGGGGTCTGCTCTGGTCCGGTGACCCGGCCCCCCTTCGGGAGTGGATCCTCCAGTTCGGGGCATGGGCCCCCCTCGTGTCCGGCCTCCTCCAGGTCGCGACGGCCCTCTTTCCCCCCCTCCCGGGGTTCCCGATCGCGATCGCGAACGCGATGGTGTGGGGGTGGGCGTGGGGAGGGGCCCTCACCTTCGTTTCGGGCACGATCGCTGCGGCAATCTGTTTCGGGATTGCCCGGTGGGTCGGCCGCCCCGGGGTGGAGCGCCTGGTGGATCCGGAGAAGCTGGCGCGGGTGGACGGGTTCATGGAACGCAGAGGGATTCTGGCCGTGTTTCTCGCCCGGCTCATACCCTTCATCAATCCCGATCTCGCGAGCTACGCGGCGGGTGTGACCTCCATGGGGTGGCTGCCTTTCATGCTGGGCGTGAGTGCTGGCTCCGTTCCGGCGGTCATCTTCTACACCATCGTGGGAACTGCCGCACTGGAGACCACGGGACCGGTACTTCTTCTCGTGGGCGCTGCGAGCATCGTCCCGCTCCTCGCGATCTTTTTCTTCCGTGACCGGATCTCGAAGCGAACTCGTTCCTGACCAGGCGGGGTCCGCGGGCGAGTTCGGTGCAGCTTTCATTCCAACTACCGGGGTGTTTTCTTTCGTTCATGGGCGCAAAACGGAACGCACGACTCAACGAGCAGTTCAAGCGGGAGATCTCGGAAATCCTCCGGACGGCGGTTCGCGACCCACGGGTCGGGTTTCCTACCGTAACGGAGGTCGAAGTGACCGCCGACCTCTGGGTGGCGCGGGTCTATGTGCGACCCGACCCGACCATTCCCCCGGATGACGCCTTCATCGAGGGCCTGGCGGCGGCAGCCCCCTTCATTCGGCGCGAGCTCGGGAAAGTGCTCAAAGTGAGGCGGATTCCCGAGCTTCGCTTCGAACAGGACCGTGCCCTGGACCATGCCATGCGGATCGAGAAGATCCTGCAGGAAGTTTCAATCCCCGACGAAGAAGTGTCCATCTCCGACGACGAAGAGGAGTGAGGGTGGTCCCACCGAACGATGGGCTCCTGTCCATCGACAAGCCGGCCGGCCCTACCTCGCACGATATCGTGGCCAGCGCTCGCCGCGCCCTCGGAGTTCGGAGAATCGGGCACGCGGGGACACTCGATCCGTTCGCCTCCGGCCTCCTCCTCCTCTGCGTGGGCAAGGCCACACGTCTGGTCGAGTACCTCCACATTCTTCCCAAGGAGTACGTCGCGCAAGCGCGCCTCGGTCAGGCTACCGCAACGGATGACCCGGAGGGTGAGGTGGTGGCCGAGAGCGAGGGGTGGCGATCTCTCGCTCGGGACCAGATCGAGCATGCCCTCCTCGGATTTCGGGGAACCCGAATGCAGCGTCCCCCGGTCTACTCCGCGAAGAAGGTGGAGGGGAAGGCCGCCTATCGCCGCACCCGGGACGGGGAGGTGGTGGAGCTGGCTCCGGTGGAGATCCAGCTCCATGCACTGGAGCTTCTGGCGTGGGAGCCCCCCATGCTCTCGTTTCGGGTGGTCTGCTCGACCGGCACCTATATCCGGGCTCTCGCGCGCGACTTGGGAGAGGCGATGGGGACGCACGGGCATCTCACGGCTCTCCGCCGCACCCGAATCGGTCCGTTCGACGTGCGGGATGCCCTCGGGCCGGAGGAACTCGACGACCCCGCGCACTTGAGCGATCGATGGATCTCCCCGCTCGAGGCGCTCGGGCACATGCCCAGGGTCACAGCGGGGCCGGAGGAGGCGGCAATGCTCCAGGGCGGGCGAGCGATCCCGACGGAGCTATTGAACCCGGCGGAGCTATTGAACCCGGCGGGGGCCGTCTCGCCCGGCGTCCCCGGGCCCGAGGAGGGGGGGGCGGAGCCGCGCAGGGAGGGGGGCGGCGAGGCG
>JBGTMU010000247.1:0-12500 GCA_041743405.1 Longimicrobiales bacterium
CGTGGCCCGGGCCGCCGTACAGGCCCGCGGGCTGCTGACCGTCGACCAGCGCGAGCGCCTGGCTCTGGCCCGGTCCATGATGAAGGAGATGCAGGGCAGGATGGGTGGAGGTATGATGCAGGGTGGTATGATGCATGGCGACACTGTTCCCATGGGCGGCCGGCTGGATGGCTGAACGCGCCCCGCCGGACATCCAGGCACCGGGAATTGTAGTGTTCGCGACGCGGTCCTGCCCGCACCGCCCCGTCATGGAGAGCTGGCTCGAAGAGCTGGGCGTGGACTATCGACTGGCCTATGTCGAAGATCACGAGCGGGGAGCTGAAAGGTACACTGTGCGACGGTCGCCCTCGCTGGCGATCGACGACGAGTTGGTATTCGAGGGGATGCCCTCGAAAGCGGAGCTCGGAGAGCGCCTTGGGCGTGCACGCTCGGTGCTGGCCGGCAAGAGGTCGAACGACCCCGGGTCGTTCGACCGGCTCGCGCCACGTGGGGACGGACCACAGGTCCCCGAGCCGGTGCCTGGCCAGGCGGGTCTGTACCGGGTGGATGCCACCTGGGGAACGATCCAGCCTATGGTGGTGGCCGACGGGGTCCGCACGGTGGGCGAGCTCGAGGTAGTGGCGCATTCGAGCGCCGGGTTCCGAGTAGTGGACGCCCGGACCCCCGGCTCCTATGAGCGCAGGACCATCCCCGGGGCCGACAACATACCCCACACGGAGGTGGTGGAACGGATGGACGAGCTGGTCCCGGGCCAGCGCACGATCTTCTTCTGCAACGGCCCGCAGTGCGCCCAGTCGCCGTGGGCGATCGAGGCACTGCTGGAGGCAGGCTATCCGGCGGAGACGATCCTCTACTACCGCGGTGGGATGCATGATTGGCTCACCGTGGGTCTCCCCACGGCGCCAGGGTCGAAACCTCGAAGAACGGAATGAGAGATGGACTGGGTGTGGCGGTCTGCGGGTGGTGGTCTTCTGTTCTCCCAACGGGGACAGTGAGTCTCACGCCGGGCGGGATTTAGGAACGGTTGGTTATGAGGGGCACCATGAGCACGTTCGACCAACAGCTCGGGAAGATCAGAACCGCGAAGGGCTTCATTGCGGCGCTGGACCAGAGCGGCGGAAGCACGCCGAAGGCGCTGCATGCCTACGGCCTCGACGAGAGCGTCTGGTCCAGTGACGACGAGATGTTCACGCTTGTCCACGAGATGCGGACCCGTATCATCACCAGCCCGAGCTTCAACGGCGAGCGTATCCTGGGTGCGATCCTCTTCGAGAACACGATGGATCGCGACGTCGAAGGGCAGCCTGCGGTGGACTACCTCTGGAATGAGAAACGGGTGGTCCCATTCCTCAAGGTAGACAAGGGCCTGGCCGCCGAGGAGAACGGCGTTCAGCTCATGAAGCCGAGTCCCAACCTGGATGCACTGCTGGCCAAGGGGAAGCAGAAGGGTGTATTCGGTACCAAGATGCGATCGGTCATCAAGGAGGCGAACCGCAGGGGTGAGCAGGCGATCGTCAACCAGCAGTTCGAGGTCGGAAAGCTGATCTTGGCGGCGGGGCTGGTCCCGATCCTGGAGCCCGAAGTAGACATCCGCTGCCCTGAGAAGGCGGAGGCCGAGAAGCTGCTGAAGGAAGCGATCCTCGATGGGCTGAACGCGCTCGAGCCGGATCAGCGCGTCATGCTGAAGCTGACGTTGCCGGAAGAGGACAACTTCTACGCCGCCGTCATCGCCCATCCCAATGTACTCAAGGTCGTCGCACTCTCGGGCGGCTACTCGCGCAAGGAGGCGAACGCGCGGCTCGCGCGCAATAACAGGATGGTCGCCAGCTTCTCGCGGGCACTGGTCGAGGGGCTCACGGCGCACCAGTCCGACGAGGCATTCGACAGGGCGCTGGACGAGTCGATCGAGAGCACCTACCAGGCATCCAGCACCTGAGGGGCCGAGCTGCTGCGTTCTCCCCGGCCCTCCTTCACGTCGGCGACGATCATGTCCGACTCCCCGCGGGCCCCTTCAGAGGAAGTCGCTCCGCACCCCCAGCGCCTTGTCCGTGCGCCGAATGGAGGCAACCCCCTCCGTCTCCGTCCCGGTGAGCGCCCGGATGGCGTCAATCGTCTCCGGAACAACGATCGCCTGGTTGTCCACCTGGTAGGCGTAGAAGAGCTCTCGCCCCTCGACGGTGAGAATATCCTCCCAGATCGCCACCTCCCACATGTCCCCCCGGGGCCGTCCGATCTCCTTCATGACCTCGGCGGTTACGTTCAGGGCAGAGATCCCTTCGTCCGCTCGAATGAAAGCGATCCTCGGGACAGCCCGAAACGCCTCCAGGATCTCGTCTCGGTTCGCGGCCCGGGTGAGTTCGACCACCCAGTGATGGAGGTGGGCCACGTTCTGGGGCGACTTCGAGGCCATGGTCACCACGTCGAGGTCCGGGATCACGGTCTTCGCGTCGGGCCCCTGGTGGCTTGGGATTTCGGGCTCCGGGACCATCGTGTTCATGATCCCACCCTTGTGGCTCTCCCAGGGATCCGTGGCCCGCCTCTGGAGGACACCCCGGGCCCGCTGCAGGAGACCCGCGTTACGCAGTGCCAGGAGGGTCCGGACCGTGGAGGTGGTGTTGCACGAAACGACCCGGGTCATCCGGCGCTCCAGGGCAGACTCGTAGTTCGCGCTTGCCACGAAGCTGTGGCCCGCGAGCTCGTGCTGCGCCCCACCCTGGAAGATGGCCCGAATCCCAACCTCGTCGTAGTCCGAACGGTTTTTCGCGTCGACTCCCTTGGGGGTGCAGTCCACGACCACGTCGGCTTCCTCAAGGAGTGCGCCCACGGTGCCCCGGGGAACGAGTCCCGCAACCTTCATCTGCTCGAGGGCTTCGTCGGTCGCCGCGAAGAGGGGGTATCCCCGCTGCACCGCGATCCGGGTTCGCCAGTCCGTCACCACATCACCGACGCCGACAAGCTCCATGTCGTCCTGGAGGACCACCGCGTCCGCCACCCGCCGGCCGATCACCCCGTATCCGTTCACGGCGACCTTCGTCTTCATGTCTGCCTCCGTCTTCGGGTTCCCGTTTCACCCTTCGGCGCGTCGCCGTCCGATGAATCGAAGGTTCACTACGATCCTCGTCCTCGCCGGAGCGCACCGATCCCGATCCACAGGGCCAGGCCGATTCCCACCCAGAGGAGGATCACCCCCGTGCGGTGATGCCATCCATCGAGGCCGGTGAGAAGGGCACCGCCCACGATGAAGGAGGCGGTGATCACCCCACCGGTCAGTCGCTCTACCGCCCGGCTACCACGGCCGAGGAGTTCTTCGAGCCGAGGCGCCTGCACCCGAACCGAGGGTGCCGTCCGCGAGACGCCGGAGCACCCGGCGGGCGTCCCCCGGAGATTCCCGGAGGAAGGCCTCCACTCCCACCGCCAACTCCCCTGCGCGACGGGACATTTCCCCGGGCGCAAACCGCCGAGCTTCCAGTTCACTCACGTGCTCCCGGAAGAGCCCGATCACGTCCACCTCCGGGTCCACGGCCCGCAGCACACCTTCGGTTATCAGAAACGCGCGGGTCAAGAGCAGGAGTTCCCCGGGGTTCCGCAGTCCGTGGCGGGACCCCAGGCGAACGAGAGACTCCAGCGCCTGCCCTACCGACACCTCCTTCGAGGGCCGGGCGTGGATCTCGTTGATCAGGTGCGAAAGCTCTCCCTCCAGCGCAACCCTGGACAGATCTTCTCCAGCGATCCCCATTTCCAGGTATGCGTCTGCGGCCCCCCGCACGTCCTTTCGGACGGTAGCTCGAAGAAGCCGCTCCAACGCGGAGCGCATCGTGTCCCGAAGGCGACCCACCATCCCGAAATCGTGGAGACACACCCGGCCGTCGTCGAGGACGAACAGGTTCCCGGGATGCGGGTCCGCATGAAAGAGGCCCTCCTGGAACACCTGGCGCACGAGGAGGGCCGAGATCGCGCTGGCGATCTCCGCCCGTTGCTCCGGATGCGTCGCCGCATAGCGATCCACGCGGAGCCCCGGGGAGTGCTCCATCGTGAGCACCGTCCGGCCCGAGCGATCGTCGACCACGTCCGGAATCCAGAGACGCCGGACATCCGCCAGGACGTCCTGGAACCGTCGGATGTTCCGAGCTTCCTCGGTGAAATCCAGCTCGAGCTGGAGGCTCCGTTCCAGTTCGCGAACCAACCCCGCCGGATCGAAGGGGCGGACCCGGGGAACGAGGCGAGTCAGGATCTCCGCAAGGGCGAGGAGGCTCTCCACGTCCCGTCGGACCCGACCCTCGATCCCGGGTCGCTGGACCTTCACCACCACCTCGCGACCAGACACCATGCGGGCTCGATGCACCTGGGCGATACTCGCCCCGGCAAGAGGCTCGGTGTCGAACGTGGCGAAGAGCTCGGCGAGCGGAGCCCCCAACTCCTCTTCAACCGCGTCCTGGATCTCGACCGCGTCGACGGGGGGGCTCTGATCCTGGAGTCGCTCCAACTCCACCACGTACGCATTCGGGAGCAGGTCCCGGCGGAGTGCGAGCACCTGCCCTAGCTTTACGAACGCGGGCCCGAGCTCCTCCAGCGCCGTGCGCACGGATTCGGGTGCGGGCGGCGGCCGGCCCGGCCGAAGCCCGGCAATCAGACCGTGGCGACGCAGGATCCTCGTGATCCTCCAGAGATCAGGGGTCGCCCGGAGCGACCGGAGCGCGGTCGACCACCCCTTCGTGGATGCCCGCTCGCTCCCTCGTCCCGGACGCATCGGACCGCTACGAACGCTGGAGCTCATCCAGCTTCCGCCGGTAGGACTCCTCGTCAATCTCGCCCCGTGCGAAGCGCTCGCGGAGGACCGATTCCGCCCGGTCCTCCTTCCGACCCCTCAGGGGGGAATCGCCGCGATCGCGCCGTCGCAGTGCTGCGACGAGCCAGGCGACGATGCCGATCGCGATCAGCCAGAACAGAACCATCATCGTCCATCCTCCCCATCCCATGTGGTCCCCCGGAGACATATGCCACGGGCGCCATTGAAGCATCAGTGTTGAGATCTGAGACATGGGCCTTCCTCCATGATGCGGGGTGCGTCCAACGGTGCCGGCGGCTCGGGCACGAATGGGGTCTTGGGCTCTCGCCCGCAGTCACGCCATCTCCAACCCCCCGGCACGAATGCTCAGACCCCCAGGAGCGTCCGAAGCTCCCGCCGCTCCTGCCGCACTGCCCGGATACCCGCCGCAGCGCACTCCCTTCGGGCGCTGAACTCCAGCGTGTCGATGTTCCGTCTGAACCGTGGGCGGAGGGTCAGGTCTGCCTCGGCGAACCGGAGTTGGGCGTGTTGTCGGTGACAGATATCCATGGCCCGCATGATTGCCCGGAACCCGTTCCGGATCTCGCCATCCCGGTCCAGCGAGCCCGCATCCACCGCGATCACGGTCGCGGCCCCCATCTGCCCGGCCACGTCCACGGGTGCCAGGTCGGTGTACGCGCCGTCCGCCAGCAGCCAGTCCCCCAGCTCCAGCGGAGGAAGCACCCCGGCCAGCGCGGCGCTGGCATAAACGGCGTCGTCCGCACGTTCCGTCCGGAGAACGACCCGTCCGCCACCTCGGAGGTCCGTGGCGGTGACCGCGACCGGAATCCGAGCCTGGTCCAGGGGATCCTGCCCAACGAGTCGTTTGAGCTCTTCCAGGCCCGCCTTCCGCGACCTCGCCGCAGGCCCCCAATCCCGGACCATTGACAGGACGACCCGTACCGTGGTCGCTGCGGCCCGAACCCGATGGAGCAGAGAGGGCCCCGTTCCGGCCGGATCGGTCGTGGTCCCGGGGAAGTCCGCGAGTTTCATGTCGAGGACCGCGCGGTACCAGTCCTCTCGCATGGCGTACGCCACGCCTACTACGGCGCCCATAGACACCCCGACAACCGCCTCCGGGCGGAGTCCTTCGTGCTCCAGGGCCCGGAGGACCCCCAGGTGGGCGAAGCCCCTGGCGCCCCCGCCCCCCAGGACCAGGGCGAAAGGTCGATGGCGCCCCCCGCCGTGGTCCCGAGCTTCCGACAGAGGGTCGCGTGGCTTCGTCAGAGCTCCACCCTCTTCAGGAACTGCGCGTTGATGGCCACGATGATCGTGCTGGCGGACATGAGCACGGCCCCTACCGCCGGCGTGAGCAGGATTCCCCACGGGGCCAGGACGCCGGCGGCGAGTGGGATCGCGAGGATGTTGTAGCCCGCCGCCCACCACAGGTTCTGGATCATCTTCCGGTATGTGGCCCGGGAGAGGGTCACGATCCGGGGGATGTCCCTGGGATCCGAGCGCACAAGCACGATGTGCCCCGCCTCCACGGCCACGTCGGTCCCCGCACCTATGGCGATTCCGATGTCGGCAGTGGCGAGCGCCGGGGCATCGTTCACACCGTCGCCCACCATGGCCACCTTCTTCCCCTGGGCCTGGAGCTCCCTGACCTTCGTCGCTTTCTCCTCCGGCAGCACTTCTGCGAAGACGGTGTCGATCCCGAGCTCTTCCGCCACGGCTTCCGCCACCGCCCGGGCATCGCCGGTGAGCATCGCCACCTCGATCCCCCGCTCGTGGAGCGCACGGATGGCCTCGTGACTCTCCTTGCGGACGGCGTCGGCCACGGCGAAGACGGCCAGCGCCTTCCCGGCCCGCAGGAGATAGATCGCCGCCTGTCCCCGTCCTGCCGCCTTCTCGGCGGCGTCTCGGAGGGTGGAGGACACGTCGGCCTCCTCTGCCTTCAGGAGCGCCGGCCCGCCCATGTGGTATTCCACGCCGTCCACGGAGGCGGCCACCCCCTTCCCCGTGATGGCCCGGAACCCGTCCGGGGATGGCACCTCCATGCCCCGGTCTTCTGCCGTCTTCACGATGCCCCGGGCGATGGGGTGTTCGGACTCCGACTCCACCCCCGCCGCAACGCGAAGAGCTTCCTCCTCTACCATTTCCTCGGTCACCGTCATCTCCACGACCCGGTGCTCGCCCAGGGTAAGGGTGCCGGTCTTGTCGAAAATCACGACGTTCAGGTTCCGAGCCTCTTCCAGGCCTCTGCGGTCGCGGACCAGGAGCCCGTTCCGGGCGCCAAGAGTCGTGGAGATGGCCACCACCAGGGGCACCGCAAGCCCCAGCGCGTGGGGGCAGGCGATGACCAGGACGGTCACCATTCGCACGATGGAGAAGTCGATGGGTGCCCCGAGGAACTGCCAGACGACGAGGGTCAGCACCCCCGCGCCCAGGGCCACGCCTGTCAGGATCCGGGCGGCTCGATCCGCGAGGTGCTGGGCCCGGGACTTGGATTGCTGGGCGTCGGCCACGAGCCGCATGATTCCCGAGAGCTTCGTGTCATCGCCAGTCCCGGTCACCTCCACCCGCAGCGAGCCTTCGCCGTTGATCGTTCCGGCGATGACCTCGCTTTCCTCCTCCTTCTTCACGAGCCGGGACTCGCCCGTGATCACGGCCTCGTTTACGTCGCTGGAGCCCTTGCGCACAATGCCATCGGCGGGGATGCTCTCCCCGGGTCGAACGAGGACGACATCGCCGTCCCGGAGCTCGCTCACCGGCACCTTCTCTTCGTCCCCCTCAGTGACCCGGGTAGCCGTGTCCGGAAGGAGCTTCGCCAGCTCCTTGAGCGCCCCCTGAGCCTGGTCGATGGAGCGCATCTCGATCCAGTGCCCCAGGAGCATGATCGCCACCAGGGTTGCGAGCTCCCACCAGAGGGCCGAGGCATCGATAAGCCCGAGCTGGACGACCCACGAGAAGACGAAGGCGACCGTGATGGCCAGGGCGATGAGGGTCATCATCCCGGGAAGACGGGCCTTCAACTCGTGCCAGGCACCCTGGACGAAGACCCAGCCACCGTACACGAAGACGATCGTGCCCAGGACCGGCGGGATCCATTCCGAACCGGGGAACGCCGGCGCTCGGTAGCCGAGAAGCTCCTGAATGTGATCCGACCAGAAGACCACGGGCAGCGTGAGGATGAACGACAGCCAGAACCTGTCCCGGAACATGTCGGGGGAGTGGCCCGCGTGGGCGTCGTGCCCGGCGTGTGCGTCCTGGCGCTCGTGCCCTGCATGCGCGTCGTGCCCCGCATGCGCGTCCTGCCCCGCGTCCCCTGCGTGTGCCTCCGGGCCCTCGTGCCCCGCGTGTGCATCCTGGCCCTCGTCCCCTGCACCATGGGAGGATGGGCGGTGGTGGTCATGGTCGCTGTCATGGTCCATTGGACGCCTCCGTCACAAAGTTGAACGAGGAGATCTACCGGCTCGACCAATGGATGTGGAAGATCTTCCACCCTTCGTCCGTGAGAGCCAGGACCATCGTCTCGACCCCGTTGCTGTCGATGTCGCGGTCTCCGACTCGGCCCACGGTGTGCGCCCGGGCGGTGTAAACGGCGAACTCTCCCCGGATCTCCACCCGGGGATCGACCACGTGTCTCGTCGTCTGGGACGCGAACCGGATATCGGCGGCCAGGTGGTGGGATCGGTACTCCTCCAGGTTCTCTGCCCGCCCCTGCTCGAAGATGACGACCTCCGCATGGAGAAGGGCCAGGGCAGAAGTGGAGTCTCCCGCGGCGAGGGCCCGGTGGAAGGCCTCGACGACTCCCTCCGGGGTGGTCACGCCCTGGGGCGAGGTCCACTCTGATCCGGACACGGGAGAAGAATCGACCGAGGCCAGAAAGGGTCCGTTGGCGCTCACAACTGCCAACGCTGAGACCATGAGAAGCGGGATCAAGCCCATCGGGACCTCCGGGTGAATGGCTGGAGAACCGGCAACCTGAACCAGGCTACCATTTCGAAGATGAAGAGACGATGAAGCTCCCGTGAAGGGGTCTTTACGAAGCGGGTCCTACTCCGCGAGTGGAACCTTGATCCGGAACGCCGCCCCGCCCAGTTCCCGACTTCGCCCCACGGTCACGGTCCCCCGGTGCGCTTCCACGATGGCCTGCACAATGGAGAGCCCCAGTCCGACTCCTGCTTCTGCCCCTCCACCGGTCCGGCTCGGGTCCATCTGCCAGAACCGACCGAACACGCGCTCTGCCTCTTCCGCCGGAACCCCCGGGCCGGAGTCCTCCACGGTGACCACCCCCAACCCCTGCGAGCCTGTCACAGCCACCCGGACCTGCCCCGCGTCCCCCGCGAATCGGCGGGCATTGACCACGAGATTCCAGATCGCCTGCTCCATGAGCCGGCCGTCGCACCTTACCAGGACCGTCTGGCCCGCGTTGAGGTCAACACGAGCGGAGGTGGAGGCTGGGGGCACCCTTGATGCCCCCGCCCCGAGGGCTCGTTCCACTGCCCCGGTGGCGACGGAGGAAAGGTCGAGCAACCGGTACTGGAGTTCGATGGCCCCGGCGTCGGCGCGGGCCAGCGTGAGCAACCCCTCCACGATCTGCGCCATTCGGAGGGCTTCCTCGAGGGCGCTTTCCAGCGTCTCCCGGTACTCGTCCGAACTTCGGTCTCGCCTCAGAGCCAGCTCGATCTCACCCCGCATCGAGGTAAGCGGGGTCCGGAGCTCATGGCTCGCATCGGCGGTGAACCGGCGCTGAGCCTCGAAGGAGGTCTGGATTCGATCCAGCATGGTGTTGAGGACCTGCACGAGCCGCTCGTATTCGGACGTATCGGCATAGGCGCTGATCCGGTTGGCCAGGCTCCCTGCGCCAAGCCCTTCGGCCTGCCGGATGATGTCGTTCACTGGACGGAGGGCACGGGAAGCGAGCCAGCGGCCACCCAGCATTCCGCCGAAGGCCGTGAGAAGGACGAGCGCGATCCCAAGCCAGGCGATGCGCTGAAGCATGGCATCCCGGGTCTGGAGGGGAGCGGCCACCTGGAGCACATGCTCTTCGTGAAGATCACCCAGACGAACGAGCGGGTAGAAGACCGAACGGATCCGGTATCCTCCGAAGTCCGCCTCCCTCCAGACCAGCTCGCCGCCTGCTGCCTGAGTCAACGCGACGGGTTCCGTGGGGAGGTCCCGGACTATGTACCGACTCCGGAGCAGGCTCTCCCCGGCCTCGCTCCACACCTGGGCGTAGCGCAGGAGATCCGTGACCGAGGTAGCCTCGTCAGGCGTCAGCTCCCACTCGTGGAAGCGCATCTCGCCCGCCTCGTGGTCGGTGAGGGCAGCAGCCTGAATGGAAGCCACGTTCAGGATGCTCGCGTTGAGTTCGGCATCGAGGATGTGGCGAAGCGAGACCCACGTCACGAGCACGCAGAGGGCCATGCCAGCGGCGGCCAGAACCCCGAATCGAAGAGCCAGAGCCCCGCGGAAGGAACGGACGATCATTCGTCCGACGCGTCGGAGCCGGTTCGGAGGGTGTAGCCTACCCCGCGGACTGTGTGCACGAGCGGCTCACGCCCACCGGCTCGGAGCTTCCTTCGGAGGTTTGCCATGTGGACATCGACCACGTTGGACATGGGATCAAAGCTGAGATCCCAGACCTTTTCGAGAAGCTCGGTGCGGCGAACGACCGCCTCGGGCCGCTGCATGAGAAAGTCGAGAAGGGCGAACTCCCGCGGGGTGAGGTCCAGGCGCTCGGTTCCTCTGGCCGCCTCGTGCCGGACCCGGTCGAGGATCAGGTCGGCGTAGCGGAGTTCGTCCGTGCGGAGGCCAGCCCCGCGTCGGAGCAGTGCGCGGACCCGGGCAAGCACCTCGTCCAGGCTGAACGGCTTCGTCAGATAGTCATCGGCACCGGCATCGAGCCCATCCACCACGTCCGAGGTCGCGTCCCGGGCCGTGAGGAGGAGGATCGGAGTCAGGATGCCACCCCGTCTCAACTCCCGGGTGATGTCGAGGCCGCTTCGGCTGGGAAGCATGACATCCAGGACGTGGATGTCGTACTCGTGGATCCGCGCCATCGCGAGGCCTTCACCCCCATCGAGGGCGGTATCCACCGCATACCCTTCTTCCCGGAGAGCGCGCTCCAGGAAGCGGCACACTTTCCGGTCATCCTCGACGACGAGAACTCGCATATGGATCCACTGAGAGAGATTCCGGACCGCGTTCGACCGAATGTCCGAATCCTACATCCTGTGAAGGCTTCCCCACAACGTAGATCCGGCTTGTGCTCCGCCCGAGATTTCCGTCGGGGGGCGCAGGTTTATTTTCCGCTGCGCATCACATGGCCGATTCTTGACTCCTTGTTATTCGCTGCGCATCATATGGTGCCATTCGACAGCCCATGTTATGCGGAGCGGACACCATGATGGCCGAGACCTCAGGGGAGCCCCTCTCCCGAGCGGGAAGGTATGTACGCCAGCCATCCGGCTATCGGGCATTCATCCCATCCCCCCTTCCTCCGAATCCACCGGTACGCATCGAAGGACACCTCGGAGTCCTCCTCTCTCGAGCCGATCGGGCGCTCGGAAGACTGGACGGGTCCATCGTGACCCTCCCGAACCCTGATCTTCTCATTTACATGTACGTCCGAAAGGAAGCCGTCCTCTCCAGCCAGATCGAAGGGACACAGAGCTCCCTTCAGGATCTACTCGCGGTGGAGGCCGAGCTGTACGAAGCTCGAGACGTCCCCCGCGATGTCGACGAGGTCGTCAACTACGTGGCCTCCATGAAGCTCGGGCTGGCTCGGCTCACCGAGCTCCCCCTCTCGGTGCGCCTGATCCGACAGATTCACGAACGGCTCATGCAGGGGGTTCGTGGTGGTCGGCTCACTCCCGGGGAGCTGCGCCGAAGCCAGAACTGGATCGGACCTGCAGGCGGTGGAATCCGCGAGGCGATCTTCGTGCCCCCTCCCCCCGAGTCCGTGGCCGACGCCCTTGGGGCGCTGGAAACGTTCCTGCATCGGAAGGATGAGATCCCGCTCCTCGTGAAAATCGGACTGGCGCACGCCCAGTTCGAGACGATCCACCCGTTCCTGGACGGGAACGGACGGGTTGGCCGCCTCCTCATCACCTTCCTCCTGACCGAGCACGGCGTGTTGACGCACCCGGTCCTCTACCTCTCCCACTACTTCAAACGCCACCGTCAGGAGTACTACGATCGGCTCCAGGCCGTCCGGGACGATGGAGACTGGGAGGGCTGGCTCGCCTTCTTCCTCCAGGGGGTGGAACAGGTGAGCGCCGAAGCCACCGAAACCACCCGGCAGGTACTTCTCCTGCGGGAGGGGCATCGGATGACCATTACCGAGAACCTCGGAAGGGCCACGGGAAACGGGCACCGGGTGCTCGAGTCGCTATTCGTCCGCCCCATCGTATCGGTCTCGGATGTCCAGGAGACTATTGGTACCGGGTTCGCCGCCGCCAACACCCTGGTGCACAGCCTCACGGACCTGGGGATCCTTCGTGAGATCACCGGCAACGCCCGGAATCGTCGCTTCCGATACGACCCCTACGTCATGCTCTTCATCGACGACGGAGAAGCAGCGCCCTAGTACTACTGTGTCATAAAAGTGGGTTCTTAGTCCTTGAGCCGTTGGCGCCGCACGAAGGACAGCAGGGCAACGCGGCGAGGAGGGTGCGTGCGATGACACGGCGCTGAGTGGCAATGGAAGCGGGATTATGTCGTTCGG
>JBGTMU010000248.1:0-33918 GCA_041743405.1 Longimicrobiales bacterium
CGTGGGAGCTCGGGATCGGGAGGGCGCATCGCCCTCCCCGTGATCGGCGCCCCACCTTCACCTGGGTCTTCAGCCTCGTCGCTTCCCGATGCCCCGACCCTCCCCCCTCCCGAGGCGTTCGGCGGCGTGGACGCTCCGGCCCTTCTGGGAGGACGAACCCTGCATGGAGCTCGACTCCTTCGCAGTTGGATCGAAGGGGTGCTGGGCGCCGAAGCCGACGCCCACTACGGTCGCCTCCGACTGGCTCCTGATCTCCGCTCCCTCACATCGGGCTTCGCCTTCCGGGCATTGAGAGTCGGAGACGCCCTCGTCGACCTCGACTGTCGCTCCGAGGGAGGGGTTCATACCTTCACCCTTCGACAGGTCGGAGGGCGCGTGCCCCTCAATCTGATTCTGGAACCCCGACTTCCCTCCGGACCCGCGTACAACGTGCGGATCAGCGACGAAGAGGCAGAGGTCGGGATCATCGAAACGGAGAGCGAAACCCGTCTTCGCCTCCAGTTCCCCCTGGATCCCGAACGGAGTCTGCACATTGTCGGTCGCACCTGAACCCCGACCCACCCCGTCCACCACGCCGATGTGGCGCAGGCTCGCGCCCTTCGTTCTGACCGCGGTGGCCATCCTCGTAGCCTGGTTCACGACCCCGGACCCCACCGTCCCCATCGCTGAAGGGGGTCACTACGGATTCTCGTCGCTCCTTCCGGCGCTGATCACCCTCATCCTCGTCTTCTTCACGCGCGACGTGGTGAGCTCGCTCTTCCTCGGGATCGTGGTGGCCGGGTTCGTCGTCTCGGATGTGAACATCATCCAGGGCTTCCTGATCCCCTCGCTCGCCACAGAGTCCTTCGCGGTAATCCTCCTCGTCTATCTCTGGGCGCTCGGAGGGCTCATCGGGATCTGGACCCGCACTGGAGGAGCGCGCCACTTCGCCACCTGGGCGGCGGCGAAGATCGTGCGCGGGCCTCGATCGGCCAAGGTCTTCGCATGGATGATGGGGATCGTCTTCCATCAGGGCGGCACCATCTCCACGATCCTGGCCGGGACCACGGTGAGGGCGGTCACCGATGAGCAGCATGTCTCGCACGAAGAGCTGACCTACGTGGTCGACTCCACCGCGTCTCCGGTGGCCACGGTGATCCCCCTGAACGCCTGGCCCCTCTATGTGGCCGGGCTACTCGTCGGCACCACGCCCCTCTTCATGACCGAGCAGGACGTGGTCACATTCTTCTTCCGTTCGATCCCGGTGAACTTCTACGGGATCTTCGCAGTCATCATGACCCTGCTCTTTGCCCTCGAGGTGCTCCCGTGGGAAGGGAAGCGGATGAAGCAGGCCCGGCTCCGCGCCCGGGAAACCGGAAGGCTCGATCGAGAGGGTTCGGAGCCGCTTTCGGCTGTGGAACTCACGCAGCTCAAGATCCCCGCCGGTTACCGACCGGGGCTGGAGGATTTCGCGGTCCCGCTTCTCGTCCTCGTGGGTGTCGCCCTCACGGGCGTGATCGGCCCCCTCATCCCTGCGCTCCGGACCGGGGAAATCGAGATCTTCCTTTCGGGGATCTCGGTGCCGATCGCCGAGGCGTTCGGGTTGGCGGTGCTTTCGGCGATGGCCCTCGCTCTCTTCAAGGGAATGGAGCTGAAGGAAGTGGTCGAAGGGTTCGTGGACGGGTGCAAGGGCGTGACCATCGGCGCCATCATCCTGGCCCTGGCGGTCACACTCGGCACTGTCTCCCGCAACCTCGGCACCGCCAACTTCATTGTCGAAATCGCGGCCGAACTCGTGAACCCCGTGATCCTGCCCGCGATGTTCATGGGAATCTGCATGCTGGTGGCCTTCTCCATCGGATCTTCCTGGGGGACATATGCAGTCGTCTTCCCCCTCGCGATGCCCCTCGCCTACGCGATCAACCCCGACCCCTTCTACCTTTCCCTCGCCTTCGGAGCGGTGCTCGGGGGAGCGGTGTTCGGAGACCAGTGCTCACCCATTTCCGACACCACGATCCTCTCGAGTCTGGCATGCGGGTGCGACGTGATGGACCACGTTCTGACCCAGCTTCCACTCGCGCTGGCCGCGGCCGGTCTCGGAGCCGTGGTTTCGACCCTCCTCGCCTTCATGGTCCTTTGATGCGATCTTTTCCCGCGTCAACCGTTCTCAGTTCATGCGACACCCATCCCAGAGCAAGTGATCACCCATGACGAAGTACACACGCCTTACCACGTTTTCGACTCTCCTCCTCCTCGGCGCCGGCTGTTCGACCGGCCACCCGGAGGTCACCGAGCTCCCCGAGTTCGAATCCCGCGCCGCGTACGCGATCGGGCAGGATGTGGGGGGTTCACTGGCCGGAAGCGGAGTAACCCTCGACTTCGACGCCCTCGTGCAGGGGCTCAGAGACGCCCTTGATGAGCGCGAGCCGCTCCTCGACGAAACGGAGGTCATGGAGGCGATCCAGGAGTTCCAGGTTCGCGCACAGGAGGCGATGATGGCGAAGGAAGAGGAAGCCGCCAGCGCGAATCAGGCGGAAGGGGAAAGCTACCTGGCGGAGCACGGCAGCCGCGAAGGGGTGATCACCACCGAGAGCGGGCTCCAGTATCGCGTGCTGCAGGAGGGAGACGGAGCGACTCCAGGGCCCCAGGACAGGGTGCGGGTCCACTACCGCGGGACCTTCGTGAACGGAGAGCCCTTCGACAGTTCGCATGACCGCGGAGAGCCCAGCGTGTTCAGCGTGAGCGGGGTCATTCCGGGGTGGACCGAGGCCCTCCAGCTCATGAGCGTGGGCTCGCGCATCGAGCTGGTCATCCCGGCCCATCTGGCCTACGGTCCTCAGGGACCGCCCATGATCGGCCCGAACCGCACGCTCCTGTTCGAGCTGGAGCTTCTCGGAATCGAGAACTGAGGAAGGCTACTTCCTGGCTTTCCTGCGACCCCGGGTGGGGCGGATCTGCGAGGCATCCATGAAGCCCATCTCCACGAGCAGATGCTGCAGCCGATCCCCCCGCTCCGGGACCGGGGTCCGACTCACTTCCCTTGCAAGCTGGATGCGTTCAGCCTCTCCAATAGCGTCCAGCATGGCAATGGGCGCTCCGTAACGGAGCAGGATCCGTTTGGCGTCAACGGCGACTGAATCGTCCACATCCCCTCCCTTTGAGTGGGAACATTCCTGTCCCCGTACCGTGTGCAAGTCGTTAAATGTAGTGATTTTGGGTGGGCTCGGCAAACATTTGATTCCGGGTTGGGGCGCCCGCGTGCGCCCCTGATGCGGGCGCAACTTCGCCCTCCTCATGCGCCAGCGGTACATTGGATCAGGATCAACCCTGCCACTTCCCCATGCGATGCCTGACGACACCCCCACCCTCTCCCGTTCCGTCGAGGACTACCTGAAGGCGATCTATGCGCTTTCGGAGCGGGGGGAGTCCGCTTCCACGAGCAACATCGCCGAAATCCTGGACATCCAGCCGGCCTCCGTCAGCGGGATGGTGAAGCGGCTCGCGGAGTCGGGACTTCTTCAGCACGTTCCCTACAAGGGGGTCCGGCTCACCGGGGAGGGAACGCGGGAGGCACTTCGGATCATCCGCAGGCACCGGATCCTCGAGACCTACCTCTCGCAGCGGCTCGGCTACAGTTGGGACGATGTGCACGAAGAGGCCGAGCGCCTCGAACACGCGGCCTCGGACGACCTGATCGACCGGATGGCAGCCGCGCTCCAGAACCCCCGGCATGACCCGCACGGGGCGCCCATCCCCACCCGCGGAGGGGACGTCGAGGCCATTGACCACCCGACGCTCGCCGAGGTTACGCCCGGAGACCGGGTCGAGATCCGCGCAGTGGGTGATGACGATTCCGAGCGACTGCGGTACATGGAATCACGCGGCCTCATGCCCGGGGTTCGCCTCTGGGTCGAGGCGCGTGCCCCCTTCAACGGACCGGTTACGATCCGCGTCGGCGATCCGGATGGCCCGCACCAGACCGTGGGTCACGAACTGGCCCGGAGGATCTGGGTTTCACCCATCCTCGCCGAGGAAACCTGATGCGGAAGCTCCCGATCGTGGCCGCGCGCTGACAGGCCCTCAGCCCGGCACAACCACCGCCTTCGTCACGCGCAGCCCCTCCACGTCCCGGAGCGCCTCTTCCACCCGGTCCAGCGGATAGCGGCCCCCGATCACCCGTTCGAAGGGGAGCCGATCCCCGTGGCGCCCGAGCATGCGGAGCGCGCCCACAAGGTGATGGAAGTCGGTGCCCCATTGTCCGCGCAGCTCCACGTGTTTCCGATTGAGCTGGAGATGCGGGTTGATCTCGACCGGCCCGGCGTCGGTGTAATGACCGGCCACCACGTAGCTCCCTCCGTCCCGCAGAAGATCGAGCCCCTCGGGGAGTGCTGCAGGGTTTCCGGAGGCCTCGATTACCACGTCGCCCCCCCTTCCTCCGGTCATCTCCATGACTCCTCCGCGACGCTCGGCCGGGCTCGTGCCCTCCAGGTCGAACACCCGGTCCACCCCGAAGTGCTCCGCGAGCGCAAGCCGCTCCCGGGGCGCTCCGATCACCATGACCTGACCCGCCCCGCGCAGGTGGGCGAAGGCGGCGGCGGCGAGTCCGACGGGCCCTGATCCCTGCACGAGCACGGCATCGCCCATCTTCATTTCGCTCCGTTCCACCGCGGCGTATCCGGTGAAGAGCCCGCATCCACCCCCGATGAAGCGCTCGGGAGTGACGCCGTCGGGCAGCTTCAGAATCCTCACCCCGCGCTGGAGAAGGATTCCCTCGCACCACCCCCCGAACGCCCCTTCGGAGGCGGAATAGGTGATCCCGTAGACCCGGCGTGACGGACACCGGTTCGGCTGCCGGGCCACCGTGCAGTGATAGCAGGCGTGGCAGGTGCCATGCACATCAAGAAAGGTCACGAGGTCGCCCGGGCCGATCGGCTCCCCGAGGGCATCGAGCGTCACATCCGGGGTCTCGGCGATCCGGCCCACACTCACATGCCCGGGGATGATCGGATAGGGAACACCTGCGAGGCGGCCATGCCACAGGTGCACATCGGTCCCGCACACTTCGCTGGCCACGGTCGTGAGGAGAACCTCTCCCGGGCGAGGCTCAGGACGGGGAATTCCCGTGAGGTGGATCGGTTGTCCCGGCCCCGTCATCAGGGCGGCTCGAAGCGTCATGAGGGCGCAGTGGGGGTTGGATTTCTGAGACATCGACGGTCATCACCTTCCGGATCCCGGATCTGGATCCGAGCCACGCGGTTGACCACCGATCCTACCACTCCGGTACCGTCTCCGAACAGGGAGGGAACCCGGATCTGACCGGACGGATTGAAGTTCCCCCCCCGCACCCAGTTGGTGGCGTTGCGATCGAGGGCGCTCACCACCATGAAGGCGTTGGTCGAGGGTGGGAGCCCATCCTGGATCGCGAGCAGGATCTCGGAATCGTCGGAGAACCGGTTGAACACCCCGAACTCGGAGGGGAAGATGATCGTGGTATCCGCCTCTGATATGGAGAGGCCCTGGAGGGTGATCGGATCGGTGCGCACGACGATCCCCTTCGGGGCCAGGGCATTGCGGAGCCCCAGAATTTCGGCTTCCGCAAAGTAGGCCCACGCTCCCTCCGCCCGGGTCCACGCCATCGGGAGCCGAGTTTCCGCAGGAAGACTGCAGAGCTCCGGCGCCCCGAGCGGCTCCCGCACCTCGAAGTCCCCCGGAACCGTGGTGGTGCCCCGCAGCAACCCGCCACCCGGCAGCTCCACCTCGACCTCGAGCCGGGCGCGGGGCACGACGACCCCCTCCGCCTCATCCTCGTCCAGCAGATAGCAGGCCGGAACGAAGCTCTCCGGGAGATCCGCCTCGGTGCAGTTCGGTGCGGACTCCTGCACGAAATCCACCCACTTGCCCCCTGCCCGTCTCACGCGGATCAGCGCCCCCACCACCCCCTCCCCCTCGAACCCGCTCGTGCGATGGAGGAGGGCGAGCCCATTCGCTCGATCGTCGTCGACGCGAAAGTAGATCTCCGCAATCACCACGCTCTCGGGAATCGCCGTCGTGACCTGCGCGAGCTCACACCCGATCGGAAGGAGTGCCAGAAGGAGGCATCCGGTCCCGCGTCTCAAAACCGGATCTCCACGCCGAGAGTGGGGAGGAAGGGGAACATCGAAAGGCCCGTCCTGACCGGAGGGTCCGGTGCAAAATCGAAGAAGTAGAAGAGGACATTCGTCTGGTTGTAGGCGTTCAGGATGTCCAGATATGGGGTCAGCGTCCCCCAGGACCGCACATATCTCCTCCGGGCCGAGAGGTCCAGGCGGTGATAGACGGGATAGCGCTCCCCGTTGCGCGGGCCGAGGAGCACCCCGAAGGGACGCTCCCCCTCGTTCGGGTCTTCCCGGCCGAGCTGGTCGGGCGGCACGGATTGCCAGCGCAGGATCCCCCCTCGCGTCTGGCGCGGCGAGAAGTACGCGTAGCTCGCAGCCGGGCGCGTATAGGGGATCCCGGTCCCGATGTGCCAGCGGGCGCCGAGATCCCATCCCCAGCGATTCGGAAACCGCAGAACCAGATCCAGATCCAGCCTCCGATCGAAGATCGGGGCATAGGTGACAGGCGGTGCGTCTTCGGCTCCGCTCAGGAAGTCGGGAAAGGTCCGCTCTGCCTTCAGCCAGGAGAGGGAAACCGAACCGGTCACCCCCTCCCCCCGACGCTCGAGGAAGAGGTCGGCCCCGTACGCCCGGCCCTCCCCCGCCAGGAGATCGTCCGACGGGGTATTCGGATCGTCAGCCAGGTTGTTCGTGATCACTCCCTGGAAGTCGCGGTGGAAGGCATCGAGGGCGGCGAACCAGTCACCCCCGGGAAATCCCTCCACACCCACCTGGATCTGATCGGAAACGACATGTGGAGCCCGCTCCCCCGCCAGAATCCAGATGTCGATTCCGAGCGGGAGTTCCTCGTCACGCACCGAATGAACGAACTGCGTGTAGCGACCCACGGACCCCTTCAGCGCGAACTCCCCTCCGGCCAGAAAGCGTTTGGCCGCGAGACGCGGGGCCGGCACGAGGACCCCTTCTCCCTCGTCCGGCTGCCACCCTTCCATGCGAAGTCCGGCCTCGACGATCCAAAGTCCGGGCCGGCTCCACTCGGCCTGCCCGAAGCCCGCAAGCGCCCACCCATCGCCCTTCCCTCCTGCGAAGACCGTCCCGCCGCTCTGTGCGAGGTTGTCGTACCGGTAGCGATCCGCCGAGACCCCTGCCTTCCCGCGCACCCGCGCACCCAGCCATCGATCCGCGCGAGCGAAGAGGGTGAGCTGGCTCACCTCGCTCCGAAAGCGGGTGTCATCGAAGTCGGTAAAGCCGAGATTCGTGTGGAAGCGCGAGATCCCCGCCCCGGCTTCGGCCATGCCCCCCGCCTGGAAGGGTCGCATCCACTTCATGCCGAGCAGGTCATTGCCCCACTCCCATCTCAGGCGGAGCGGGAAATCCTCCACCGAAAGCTGGGAGAGGTCGAGCACATCCGCGCCGGTGTACGCCGTGATGAGGATCCGGCTTCCTCCACGGGTCCAGGCTTCGCCGACCGCCTGGAGGTCCGTGATGTGGTAGGGAATCGGAAAGATCGGCTTGAAGAGCTGGTCCACGTACGAGCGGCGGGCCGAAAAGCGCCAACGACCGGAAGCGAGGCCCAGCGGCTCACGGATCGACTCTCCCAGCCCTCCGGAGACTGCCGCCCGCGCGGCCAGGAGCGAAACCCCCCCATCCACCGCGAATTCCCCGGACCCAGGATCCGTCTCGACCCTGAGAACCGACGAAACGCGCCCGCCGAACTCGCTCGGAAATCCCCCGGACTGGAGTTCCACGCGGTCGACCATGTCCGCGTTGAATACGGAAAACACCCCGCCCAGATGGAAGGGATTGAAGAGGGGAAACCCGTCGAGCAGAATCAGGTTCTGGTCCGAAGACCCCCCGCGCACATTGAAGGAAGCGGAGAAATCCGTGGGTGAGATCACCCCTGGCAGAATCTCGATTGCACGGAGCGGATCGCTCTCCGCGAGCCCCGGCAGGAGCTGGATCTCACTCCGGGAGAGCTCTCTGGCGGTGATCCCGGCGTCGTCCTCGAATCGAGCGCGCGCCCGGCTTCGCTCCCCCTGGACCGAGAGTCCCTCGATTGCGAGAGCCGATGGGGTGAGGGTCAGAGCGACGCGAACCGCCTCCTCGGAGTCGACCCGGACGAGCATCTCCCCAGGGAGGAAGCCGATGCGGAGAAATCGGATCCGATACTCCCCCCAGGGGAGCTCCGGGACCCGGAAGTACCCGGTTTCATCCGTCTCGACCGTCCGGAGAGGATCGGCTTCGGAACTTCTGGAGACCACGACGGTGACCGCCCGCACGGGGACACCGTCGGGATCGGTGATGCGCCCCTCCACCCCGCCCTCCCCCTGCGCGGAGAGCCCCACGGGGGTGAGCGAGGAAACGAGGATGGAAAAGAGAAGAAGGACGGAGTGTCGCGGCATCGAGTCGCCCGAGATGGATCTGGAATCAGCGGGAGGCTCTTGAACACCCGCACCCTCCGCAGGGTCCCCGCGGCGAACCGCCCTCGGCGCGGGAAGCGGTGGCCCTCGCCAAGCCCACGGATCGGTCATAGCTTGGGAATGTCAGGTGTCCGCACGCCGGTGATCCGCGTCCGGATCGTACACACACCGCAACTTCGTCGCAGGAGCGAGGCCGGGTGGGGGAGCTTCTTCCCGGTCGTCTTCCGAAGGTGGGAAAAGGATGAAACACAGAGAGCTCTTCGCCCATATCCCCCTTTTTTCGGGGCTCTCCACCGCTCAGTTGAAGGTGGTGCAGGCGGCCACTTCCGAACTTGAGTTTGGGCCGGGCGAAAACGTCGTCACGATCGGGCAGCGGGGGAACACTCTCTACCTGATCATGGAAGGGCAGGTCCAGGTCCTGTATCCGGCCCGCAGCCAGGAGTTCGAACTGGCTCGACTGAGCGCCGGCGACTTCTTCGGAGAGATGGCGCTCCTCAACGAGGAACCCCGCAGTGCGACGGTCCGAACTCTCGAGCCGACGCGAGTGCTGGCACTCGCCAAGGAGGATTTCCGGAAGATCATCCGTGAGTCGTCCGACGTCGCGGTCGAGCTGCTTCGGGTACTCTCCGTTCGGATACGGAACGCGGACGAGCAGTTGAGCGGGCTCTCGGAACAGGCGCTTCGCGACCCGCTCACGGGGCTCCTCAACCGACGTGCCTTCCACGAGCGCATTGCCGAAGAGGGGAATCGGGCCCAGCGCTACGGAGACCACTTCGGACTGGTGCTCCTGGACGTCGACCGGTTCAAGTCGGTCAACGATACCCTGGGCCACGACGCCGGAGACGAGCTGCTCCGCTGGCTCGGGCGGGTCCTCATGGAGCACACCCGGGTGGCCGACTCTCCCTTCCGGATCGGCGGGGAGGAGTTCGCGATTCTGGCTCCGGCCGCGACCCCGATGGTGGCCCGCGCCGTGGCCGAGCGGATCCGGGCCATCGTGGAGGAGTCACGGCCACCTCTTGTGGCGGAGGTGAGGATCACCCTCTCGGGCGGGTATGCGGCCTGCCCCCTTCACGGCAATCGCCCGGAGGAACTCTACCACATCGCCGACCAGGCGCTCCTCAGGGCCAAGGAGAATGGACGGAATCGGATCGCCGACCCGGTCGTCCCCTCCGGCGGGATGGAAGTCGCGGCGAGGTAGACGAGATCCGCATGCCCGGGTGACGTGGATTCTGAAGTAGTACTGGCAGAACAGACGCTCGCATCGCATGTTGGGGGCTACCCCTTACAAAGTGTTCACCGATGGAGCGGAACCTGAACGGGTCGGCTCCACCACGTCGCACCCCGCCAGATTCTGGAGGATCGCATGCGCTGCACCCACTCACGGGCCCTTCCCGCCCTCCTCCTGGCCGTTCTGCTCGCCATACCGGCGATCGCTTCGGCCCAGGTGAACGGGAACCAGAGGGTTCTCGACCTCGACATGTATTGGGAGATGCAGTCGGTAGGAAGCCCGCAGATCTCCCCCGATGCCCGGCAGGTCATCTACACCCGCACCTGGACCGACGAGCGCGCCGACCGCCGTCGCTCCGAAGTCTGGATCATGAACGCGGACGGAACGCGCAAGCGGTTCCTGACCGAGGGCTCCTCGCCAGCATGGTCGCCTGACGGGACCCGGATCGCCTTCCTCACGGAAGGGGAGCCGCGCGGAAACCAGATCCATGTACGTTGGATGGACGATGAAGGCGCCACGAGCCAGATCACCCGTCTCGACCGTGGGCCCTCCAGCATCACCTGGTCGCCCTATGGCCGGCACATCGCCTTCAACTCCTCCGTGCCCGACCGCTCGAACTGGGACATCGCGATGCCTTCTCCGCCTCCGGGAGCCACCTGGACCCCCGGGCCGAAGATCGTGGAGCGGGCCAGCTACAAGCGGGACCGCCAGGGCTATGTCGACGACGAGTACACTCACATCTTCGTGGTTTCGGCCGACGGCGGCGCGGTACGGCAGCTCACCGACGGGGAGTGGAACCACTCCAGTCCGACCTGGACTCCGGATGGCCGGGAGATCCTCTTCAGCGGACTCCGCGTCGAAGAGGCTGACCTCCAGTGGCGCCATTCCGAGATCTACTCGGTGGATGTCGCGTCCCGCACGATCCGCCAGCTCACCGACCGGCACGGGCAGGACTCCGGTGCCGTACCTTCGCCCGATGGCCGGACGATCGCCTACATGGGCGACGACTGGCATCAGGACACCTACCGGTATCGGAAGGTCTACCTGATGAACCGGGATGGCTCGAACCCCCGGGTCATTTCGGGGGACTACGATGGAGACGTTGGATCGATGACATGGGCCCCGGACGGGAATGGGCTCTACTTCACCGCCGGCTACCATGGCGCGAGCAACCTCCATCACCTCTCCCTCCAGGGAGTCGTGACCCAGATCACCGAGGGGGTTCACCTCATCAACCTCTCGTCGATGGCGGACAACGGGATGATGGCCACCACCATCACTTCGCCTCATGAACCTGGTGACGTGTACCTGATCAACCCCGCCCGGGCCCAGAACTTCACACGCCTCACCGAGGTCAACGCGGATCTGCTTGCAGACGTAGCGCTCGGCGAGGTAGAGGAGATCTGGTACAAGTCGGTGGACGACCTCGACATTCAGGGCTGGATCGTGAAGCCGCCGGATTTCGATCCGTCACGCCGGTATCCGATGATGCTCGCGATTCACGGTGGACCGCACTCGATGTACGGGGTCGGATTCAGCTACTCGTGGCAGGAGCACGCGGCCAACGGGTACGTGGTCCTCTACACGAACCCCCGCGGGAGCACCGGGTACGGGAGCGCCTTCGCCAACGAGATCGACAACGCATATCCGGACAAGGATTACGACGATCTCATGGCAGGGGTCGACAGCCTCCTGGGCCGCGGTTACATCGATGAATCGCGGATGTACGTCTACGGCTGCTCAGGCGGGGGCGTGCTGACCGCGTGGGTGGTGGGGCATACCGACCGATTCGCGGCCGCTTCGTCCAACTGCCCGGTCACGAACTGGCTCTCCTTCGTCGGCACGACCGACGGTGTGAGCTGGTATCGGAACTTCGAACACTTCCCGTGGGATGATCCGACCGAGCACCTGCGTCGCTCGCCGATCATGTACGTCGGCAACGTGACGACTCCGACGATGCTCATGACGGGAGAGGATGACCTTCGTACCCCGATGGGGCAGACGGAGGAGTACTATGCAGCCCTCCGCGTGCTGGGTGTGCCGACGGCGATGCTGCGGTTCCAGAACGAGTGGCACGGAACCTCGTCCAACCCGTCCAACTTCCTCCGTTCACAGCTCTATCTGAGAAGCTGGTTCGAGCGGTGGGGCGGCGCGGCGCGGCCCGTCACGGACAGCGACGGGAACAACTGAGCCTTCAGGTGTCAACAAGGCCCATGTCTTCACCGAAGGCATGAACAGGGAAGGCCCGGCAGAGTTCGCTCCGCCGGGCCTTCTTCCGTTTCGGGACCGCCTTCCCGGGTCACCGGCGCACCTCTCCGGCCGGGGCGGCCACGCCGGCGCCCCGAAGTTCGGTCCGGACGGGAAGCAGGGTAAGCTTCCGCTTCGTGACCCTGGGTACGCGGCTGGGGCCGTGCTCAGGCCAGGTGTGGTCGAGCCGGGGTGAGAACCGGGCGCTGGAGAATCGAATCATGGTGGCCTCCCTATCTATGAACTCCGTAAATCAGAAATCGGCCCTCGCCGATACCTGGAACTACGGATAGGACGCCGTCAGGGTTCAGTTCGTTGCACGTCCGGAATCCGTTCGGGTTGGTCGGGCCACCTCTTCGACGGGAACATCCAGGGACCGGAGCGTCCCGATGATCTCTTCCACATGTTCCCGACCGCGCGTTTCGATCTGGACCATGATCTCCACCTCACCCACGGAGATGTCAGCGAACGCCCGCTGGTGTGCGACCTCCAGGACATTGGCACCGGCCCGGGCCATGAGATCCGTGAGCCGGGCGAGGCTGCCCGGACGGTCCCGCACGCGCACGACCAGGCGGCAGAGCCGCCCGTCGTCCACGAGTCCGCGGTCGATGATCCGCGAGAGCATGTTCACGTCGATGTTCCCGCCGCAGAGCACGGCCACGACGTTCTCGTTCGGTTCGGCCTTTACCTTCCCGGTGAGGAGTGCCGCGAGGGGCGCTGCACCTGCCCCCTCGACCATGGACTTCTCCCGCTCGAGAAGCAGAAGAATTGCGCGGGCGATGTCCTCATCCCCGACCACCACGATGTCGTCCACGAACTTCTCGATCATCGGGAAGGTCCGCTCACCGAGGCGCTTCACCGCAATCCCATCCGCCAGGGTATCGGTGGTCTCCATCTCGATGATGCGTCCTGCATCGCGCGAAAGCCGTGCGGAGGGAGCCGCCTCGGCTTCCACCCCGACAACCCGGATCCCGGGGCGCAGCGTCTTCAGGGCAAGCGCCGTTCCGGAGATGATCCCGCCCCCACCGATGGGGATCACGACGGTGTCCAGATCGGGGAGCTGATCCAGAAGCTCGAGCCCGAGAGTTCCCTGCCCTGCGATCACGAGATCGTCGTCGAAGGCATGGATCATGACGAGCCCTTCGGACTCCTGCAGCCGCCCGGACTCTTCGATCGCTTCCGAGAACCGACGGCCGAAGAGGATGACTCTGGCCCCATGACGCCGAGTGTTCGAGACCTTGATGAGCGGGGTCGTTTCCGGCATCACCACGGTCGCGGGAATGCCGAGCCGGCTCGCGTGGTAGGCCACCGCCTGAGCATGGTTGCCGGCGCTGGCGGTGACCACGCCCCGTGCGCGTTCTTCATCCGTCAGGGTCAGGAGACGATTGAGCGCCCCGCGTTCCTTGAACGACCCGGTGCGATGCAGGTTCTCGAACTTGAAGTGAAGCCGGCCCGCAATCCGATCCGCAAAGGCAAAGGACCGCGCGCAGGGGGTGCGCGCGATCTCTCCCTCGACCCGCTCCCGCGCCCTGCGAATATCGTCAAGAGTGATCACGGAAGATCCACGGAAGAGGGTACGGTCGAACGGTGGAAATGACGAACCCGCCATCCGGCAGGCGTGAGCATCAGGAGGACCGTCTCTTCCGCGCGGGCCACTTCGCGCGCCAGGGAACTCCCTTCCGAAGCCTGGAGGACGGCCAGCGTGGAACTGACGAGGGCGGACTCGTTCAGGAGGAGCACTCTCGAGTCCAGGACCTCGAGCTGCATCCCCTCGGCATGACTTCGACGAAGCTCCAGGAGAAGCTCCCCGCGAGTGAACTCGTCGGCACGGCGACCCTCCAGCGAAACGAGTCGGTCCACGATGCGGACTTCGGGATCCAGAAGGGCGAGCGCGAGGGAAAGATCTCCGATGGATACCGCTTCGCGGAAGACTGCCAGCGTTTCAAGTGCAGACCCGGTG
Organism: Longimicrobiales bacterium; assembly: GCA_041743405.1. Lineage (GTDB taxonomy): Bacteria > Gemmatimonadota > Gemmatimonadetes > Longimicrobiales > Gaopeijiaceae > JBGTMU01. The sequence continues at coordinate 13,930 of JBGTMU010000248.1, forward strand.
GGATCGGAGAGGATGGCCTCGGGGGCGCGAGCCTCGGCTTCCACTCGTGCATCCTCGCCCTCAACCTCCGGCCTGCGTTCGAAGCTGCACGAAGCCAGCAGCAGAACTCCGCCGAGGAACACCGTTGCCACGCCCGCCGGTGTCACCGCTCGACTCTGCGATAGATCCCGATGCGCAGGGGCGGGTCGACCCACCAGTGGAAGTGGATGCGGTTCTCCCCATCGACGATGATCCCCTGCTTCCTCTCTCGCAGCTTCGGGAAGTCGACGCCGGCCTCGCTTTCCACCACGAGTACCTCGCCTTCCTCGAGCGTACCTTCCAGCTCGCGGAGCGAGGCTTCCACACGGTCCAGCACGAGCTGCTCGGTCTCGGTCTGGACCGACCCCTGGGCCTCCGCGTTCAGCGAAGACTCCCGGAGCTTCTCGTATCCCGCCTCGAACTCCTCCCAGGGGAGGGAAAAGGCACGGTCACGGCGGAACCCGAACTCCGTCAGTGCGACCGGGTCGAAGTTGAGTTCCACACTCTGGATCGTCGTTCCATACCGTCGAAGAAGCATCGATGAACCTGGATGTGCAGTGTGCGATGAAGTTCAGGGACGATCAGGTGGTGAACTTGAGGAGCTCCGCGAGCTCCGCGTCCGAAAGGTCCGTGTCGAGACGCTTCCCCATCCCGCGCCCGGAGCGGGACTTCACAATCGGCTCCGACTGGGATGCCGACGTTCCGCTGAAATCAAACCCATCCAGCGAGAGTCGGGGGATCCGGCGGCCGAGTCGGAGCTCGATCGAACGGATGTACCCCAGGTCGCCGGGGGCCACGAAGGTCACGGCATTTCCGGTGGCTCCGGCACGCCCGGTGCGCCCGATGCGATGCACGTAGTCCTCGGGGTCGACCGGAACGTCGTAGTTCACCACATGACTGATGCCCTCGACGTCGAGGCCGCGCTGGGCCACGTCGGTCGCGACCAGCACCCGTACCGTTCCGTCGACGAAGCGCTCCAGCGCGCGGGTGCGGTGCTCCATGCGCCGATCCGAGTGCATGGCATCGGCCGTCACCCCGACCTTCTCCAGGCGCGCGCGGAGAGCGTCGGCGCCGACTTTCGTCCGCGAAAATACGAGCACCTGGTCCCACCCTTCCTGCTCGAGCAGGTGGATCAGAAGGTCCGGTTTCCGGTCCGGCCGCACGGTATACACCAGCTCCTCGATCCCATCGGCCGTGGTTCCTTCCGGGGTCGCCTCAACCCACACGGCATCCGTGGTGATCTGGAGAGCGAGCGCGTGCACCCCGTTCGGCATCGTTGCCGAGAAGAGCATGTTCTGGCGGCTCTTCGGGGATCGGCGCAGGACATCTTCGATCTGGGGTCGGAACCCCATGTCGAGCATCCTGTCCGCCTCATCCAGAATCAGCACCTTGAGGCCGCTCAGATCCACATTCCCGCGCTCAAGGTGATCGTTGAAGCGACCGGGGGTCGCGGCAATGATCTCCCAGCTTCCGAGAAGTGCCTCGTTCTGCGGCCCGTACCCGACGCCGCCCACGACGTCCGCTACCCTGAGCTTCGTCCCCTTCGCGAGCGCAATCGCATCTTCGGCGACCTGCTGGGCCAGTTCCCGGGTCGGGCACAGCACGAGAATCTGGAGTCCCTTGCCAGCCTCGATCCGCTCGAGAGAGGGAAGCAGGAAGGCTCCGGTTTTCCCGGTTCCGGTCTGGGCAATCCCCACGATATCCCTGCCCTCGAGAGCACCCGGGATCGCCTTCCACTGAATGGGCGTGGGAATCGTCCACCCTTCGGCCTCGACTGCGGCCAGGACCTCGGTCGAGAGGCCCAGTTCCCTGAATGTCCTTTCTTCGCTCAAACCTTCCGCTCCTTCTGCCATCTGAAACCCACGGGATCGGACCGGGCCGGCATTTCCGGCTTCGTCCGATCTCCAACCCTTGTAGTTTAAGGGAAACGCCGGGTTTCGCACACACCGGCCCCCGTGCGTTACCCTCTCGCTTCATTCAACCCCTTTCGGACCATGACCCACGGCACGAGCGGTTTCACCCCCACCCGGCTCCTCTTCGTCTGTCTCGGCAACATCTGCCGCTCGCCACTGGCCGAGGGCGTCTTCCTCCATCATGCCCATGAACGGGGCCTCGCTTCGAACTTTCGTGTCGACTCGGCCGGAACGGGGGGCTGGCACGAGGGAGAATTGCCGGACCCCCGGTCGAGGGAGGTGGCGGAGCGCCATGGAGTCCGTCTTCCAGGACGGGCGAGGAAGGTAGTGGACTCGGACTTCCACGACTTCGACCTGATCCTCGCGATGGATCAGGACAACCTTCAGACGCTGGAACGGCTGCGTGAGATCGCGGGCGGGAACGCCGAACTCCGGCTCCTTCGCGAGTTCGACCCCGAGGCCGGGTCCGACCTGGAGGTTCCGGATCCCTACTACGGCGGAGGCGACGGGTTCGAGAAGGTCTTCCGGATGGTGGATCGGAGCGCCCGTGCGCTCCTCGATTCGATGATTTGACAGGCCGTCGAACTACTGAACCATCGCCGCCGCGCGAAGAAGGGCGCGGGCCTTGTTGAGCGTCTCTTCGTACTCGGCCGACGGGACGGAGTCGGCCACCACCCCGGCACCCGCCTGCACGAAGGCCTTCCCTCCCGTCACGAGCACCGTGCGAATCGCGATCGCGGTGTCCATCGCTCCCCCTCCGTACCCGATGTAACCCACTGCCCCTGCGTAGGGGCCGCGGCGCACGGGTTCGATCTCCTCGATGATCTCCATCGCCCGGATCTTCGGGGCTCCGGAAACGGTTCCGGCCGGGAAGGCCGCACGGAGGGCATCCAGCGCCGAGAGCCCATGGCGGAGCCGCCCTTCCACCTGCGAGCAGAGGTGCATGACGTGTGAGTAGCGTTCCACGACCATGAGCTCCGGCACCCGCACGGACCCGTACTCGGCCACGCGCCCGACGTCGTTGCGCCCCAGATCCACCAGCATCCGGTGCTCCGCCAGCTCCTTCTCATCCGCCAGCAGCTCTTCTCCCAGCGCGCGATCCGCTTCCTCGCTCCCCCCACGTCTGCGGGTGCCCGCGATGGGCCGGACCGTGAGGATCCCATCCTCCACCCGTACCAGCACTTCGGGAGAGGACCCCACCAGCGTCACCCCGTCCAGCTCCACGAAGTACAAATAGGGTGAGGGGTTGAGCGATCGGAGGGCACGATAGAGGTCGAAGGGGGAGGCCCCGAGCGGCACGCTCAGCCGCTGACTCAGCACCACCTGAAACGCGTCGCCCGCCCGGATGTACTCGCGGATTCGCTCCACTCCCGCTTCGAACTCGGCGCGGGTCATCGTGCTTTCGAACGCGGGGTCCTCATCGGGTTCGCGGGCCAGCGCCAGCGGGGCGGGGCCGGGTTCCTCGCCCAGACGGCGGACTACCTCGGCCAGCTTCGTGCGGGTCTCCTCATAGAGTTCCTCCAAGGCCTCTTCCGTCATCGTCGGCTCGACCATCACCGACCGGACCGCCATTGCCCGTCCGAGCAGGTTGTCGATTGCAAGTACGACATCGGTGAACACGACCAGGGCATCCGGGATTCCGAGGTCGTCCCGGGCGAGGTCGGGAAGGCGCTCGAACTGGCGCACCACATCGTATCCGAAGTACCCTACGGCTCCCCCCCAGAACCTGGGGAGTCCGGGCACCTCCGCCGGAGTGCGCTCCAGAAGCTGTCGGTCCAGATCTCGAATCGGGTCCTCCACGTCTCGCGGAGTCCATCCGCCGCCGGGGGTCCAGATGGAAACCCTCCCGTCCTGGAGGCGCCAGGCCGATGAAGGCTCCGACCCGAGGAAGGTGTAGCGAGCCCACTTCTCGCCGCCGATCACGGACTCGAGAAGGAAGCCGAAGGGGGGACGGGCCAGCTTCCGATACGCGGTGACCGCGGTGTCGGAATCGAAGAGGAACCCGGCTCGGACGGGAACCACCCGCGCGCTGCGGGCGAGCCGGGCAAACTCCGCAAAGGAAGGGACGAGCTCCATGGAGGCAGGTCGTTGAGCGAGGAGGCAGGAGGGGAGCGCGGAATGTCCGGTTCCGCAGAGGGAATGTCAACGCCGATGATCGCGGTGGACACAGGGGGGACCTTCACGGATCTGATCCTCCTGGAGGGTGGCAGGGTGACACGGCTGAAGGTGCCCTCGACTCCCGCGGACCCGGCTGCGGCTGTCCTGGAAGGGATCGCCCGACTCCTGGCCGGGAGCGGCGCCGATGCCGTTCGCTCGCCCTTCGACCTCGTCCACGGCTCGACGGTTGCGACTAACGCGGTTCTCGAACGGAAGGGAGCCCGCGTCGTGCTCGTGACGAATCGAGGATTCGAGGACGTGATCGAGATCGGTCGTCAGAACCGCCCCCAGCTCTACGCGCTGACAGGCTGGAGGCTGCCCCCCCTCGTGGGAAGAGACGATCGGATCGGGATCGCCGGGCGACTGGACGCTTCGGGTGAGGAACTGGCGCCGCTGGACCCCGCGGAGCTCGCGGCCCTTCGCGATCGTGTGGAGGGAGGGGAAGCGATTGCCGTCGTGCTCCTCCACAGCTACGCGAATCCGGACCATGAAGAGGCCGTCGGAGCGGCGCTCAGCGGGATTCCTGCGCACGTGACCCTGTCCAGCCGCATTCTCCCCGAATTCAGGGAGTTCGAGAGGACCGCCACCGCCGTCGTGAATGCCTACGTCGCGCCGAAGGTGGCGGGCTACCTGGGGCGCATCGAGGCGCAGGCCGGGGCCCGTTCCATCCGCATCATGGGCTCCGGGGGCGGCGCACTCCCGCTTTCCCGTGCGATGAGGGAGCCAGTGCACACCGTCCTTTCGGGACCGGCGGGAGGAGTGATCGGCGCACTCGAGTGGGGGCGCCGGATCGGGATCGACCGCCTTCTCACCTTCGACATGGGAGGCACCTCCACCGATGTCTCCCTGGTTCCGGGAGCACCGCTCCACACGAGAGAGGGGGAGATCGGGGGCATCCCGGTATCGATTCCCCTGCTGGACATTCATACCGTGGGCGCGGGGGGTGGGTCGCTCGCCGAGATCGACCCGGCGGGCGCTCTGCGGGTGGGTCCGGCGAGCGCCGGGGCCGATCCGGGACCGATCGCCTATGGAAACGGTGGGATGGGGGTGACCGTAACCGACGCCAATCTGTGGCTCGGACGGCTTCTTCCCGAAGGATTTCTGGGAGGAAGCGGTTCCCTGAACCGGGAGGCGGTCCGGAGTCCGATCACGGAGTTGGCCGACCAGGCGGGGCTCAGCGCCGAAGCGCTGGCCGAAGGGATCATCGAAGTCGTGAATACGGCGATGGAACGGGCTCTGCGGGTGATCTCCGTGGAACGGGGGGCAGATCCGGGGGATTTCCACCTGCTCGCATTCGGGGGGGCCGCCGGGTTGCATGCAGCCGAACTCTCTGAGCGTCTCGCGCTTCGGGGCGTCCTGATCCCGCCGGATCCGGGGCTCCTTTCCGCCTTCGGGATGCTGGTCGCGCCTGTGGTGCGGGATCGTGCGCGGACCGTTCACCTCTCATCCGACGCTGCCGGTACGGAAGCCGAGCTGATTTCGGTTCTGGACGAACTCGAAGGTCTGGCACGGAGAGAGATGGAGTCGGAGGGAGCGCCGCTGCAGGCGCTCCGCGTCCAGAGGGAGGTGGATGCGCGCTACCGGGGGCAGAGTCACGAGTTGCGGGTTCCCGCGGAGGGGTGGATTTCCGCATTCCATGCTCTCCACCGGGAGCGGTATGGCTACGGTCGCCCCGAGAGCCCCCTCGAGGCGGTCACGGTGCGGGTGCGGGTTGAACTTCCCGGAGCGGCAGTCGCAGGGAGCGCGGCACGCGCAGGAAGCGCGGAGGTTCCCCGCGTCGCACCCGTGTACTGGCAGGGCGACCGAGTGTCCGTCGACGTTCACCAGCGGGAGCACCTCACTCCCGGACGCTCCGTACCCGGCCCGGCGCTCATCCTCGAATACAGCTCCACCACCTGGTGCCCCCCCGGATGGACGATCCGGAGGGACACCCATGGGGTGCTCCACATGGAGCCGGACGGAGCGAGCTGAGTCCTCAGTCGTTCAGGACGAAGGTCACCTTCATGGTCACACGGTAGGCCGTGATCCGACCCTCGGACCATACCACCTTCTGCTCGGCGATCCAGGCTCCCTGAATGCCCGACAGGGTCTTCCCGGCACGCTTCAGTCCCACTGCAATGGCGTCCTCAAAACTCTTCGGGGATTCGGAGCTGATCTCGGTAATCTTTGCAACTGACATCTTCGCCTCTCTCTTTTTCGCTCAGGTCGAGGCGGACTCGATGGGAGGTGACGCCGATCGGCGCCTCCCGGTTATCAGCGCCCGGGATGGGCGCCGGAGGAGCGACGGACCCCGCCTCCTGGCGCGCCCCTCCTCGCCTCAGAGACACCCGATGGGCGGTGCGATGTTCCGGAGGGAGGCTTCTGGAATCCCCCCGCATTCGGCTTGACACCCGATCCGGGGCCGTTACGTTGGCCGCCCCCCATCACGGTCCGGTTTCCATGCTCGTCGGATGAACTCTTCGAAGGCTGTTCAGCAGGTATGGATCGTCGCCGCAGCTTCGATCCTCGCTTCCCTTCCGCTCTCGGCCCAGCGCCCGCCCGATCCCTGGACCTGCCCGATCCCCGTTCCACACCCGATTTCTTCGGCCGGGACGGCCCTCGGTGCCCCTCCCCCCGCGTGGGATCTTCGCTGCATCGATCTCATCCCCGCCGCTGCGGGCGGAGCTGCGCGCGGGGTGGTGAGCCTGCTGCGGCCCCCTTCGCCCTTCGGGGTCACGGTCACGCCCGAGGGTCGACACCTCCACGAGCTCCATGTGCGGCTCGATGGCCTTCCCGACCCCCGGTCGCTTGGACCATTCACCACCTTCATGGCGTGGGCCACCCCCCTCACCCTTGATCCCGTAGTTCCGCTCGGAGAGGTGGGGGAAGGGATGACCTCTCTCGGAGCGATCGACTTCAGCAAATTCCTCGTGCTCATTTCCGCCGAGGCGTCTGCGAACGTGACCGAACGGAGCGGGCCGCTCGTGCTCCGGGGGCGCTCGCCGTCCGCGCGGATGGAAGGGCACGACCAGCTTGCGCTGGCTCCCTCGGCCGAGCAGGCGGTGCCCGAGGGTGCGATGTCCATGGAGGGCCACGCGCATGGGGGCGAGGGGCCCGCGAGTACCGATTCCGTCTGGGCAATGCCACCCCACTACGACGGGATCGACATGCTCCCGGGGATGATGGCGCTCGTCCCGGATGTGTCGCCGCTTCGAGTGAGCGCTCCGGATTCGGCCGCCCCGCCTCCGATGGCGCGCCCGCGCACGGTCGTTTCGCTCCCGGATGGAGGCACTCTCGACCTCACCGCAGGCTTTGTGCGAAAGCAGGTGGCAGGCCGCGAAATCGAGATGCTGGCTTTCAATGGACAGCATCCCGGACCCCTCATCCGGGTCGAGGCGAACACCACGATCTTCGTGAACTTCCTGAACGAGACGCCCTTTCCCACAGCCGTACACTGGCATGGCATCCGTCTCGAGAACCCCTTCGACGGTGTGCCCGGGGTGACGCAGGCCGCCGTTCCGCCGGGAGGGCATTTTCAGTACCGGATCCACTTCCCCGACGAGGGCATCTACTGGTACCACCCGCACCATCGGGAAGACGTCCAGCAGGAGCTGGGACTTTCCGGGAATCTCATGGTGGAACCCCCGATCCCGGAGGCGTGGAGCCCGGTTCACCGCGAGGAGGTCCTCATGCTCGACGACCTTCTGATCGATGAGAACGGGGTGGTTCCCTTCGGTCGCGAGGCGGCGACCCACGCCCTCATGGGACGATTCGGAAATCTGCTCCTCGTGAACGGGGAGCCGGACTACCACCTCGAAGTGGCGCCGGGTGAGGTGGTGCGCTTCTTCTTCACGAATGCGGCCAACACCCGGACGTTCAACGTGTCGTTCCGAAGGGTCGACGGAGAGGACCGGGAGGCCACTCGGGAAGGATCGCGCTCGGTCCCGCTGAAGGTGGTGGCGACCGATGTGGGCCGCTTCGAACGGGAGGTCGAGGCGCTGAGCGTCGTCCTTGGCCCGGCGGAACGCTATGTGGTCGACGTGCAGTTCCCCGCAGAGGGGCGCTGGGAGCTGGTGAACCACGTGCAGGGGATCAACCATGTGCAGGGGCTTTTCCTGGAGGAATTCACCCGTCTCGGCGAGGTGCGCGCGGCCGGAAGCGCGCCCGCCGAGGAGCTGACCGCCGCCTTCAGAACCCTTCGCGTTCACGAGGATGTAGCCGCGGATATCGACCGGTATCGCGATCAGTTCGACGCACCTCCCGACCTCGAGCTGGTCATGGCGCTCGAGCTGATCGACCTTCCGATGGTGGTGGAGCAGTCGATGGGCTACGACTGGGTCTACTTCAATCCGGTGGAATGGACCGGCACCATGCCGATGATGAACTGGGCCGTCACCGGTCGAGGGGTGGCCTGGGTACTCCGCGATGCAGCGACCGGCCGCGAGAACACTGACATCGACTGGCGCTTCCGGGTGGGCGATGTCGTGAAGATCCGCGTGCACAACGACCGCGGTTCATTCCACGCCATGCAGCACCCTCTGCATATCCATGGCCAGCGCTTCCTGGTGATCTCGCAGGACGGGATCACGAACCCGCATCTGGCCTGGAAAGACACGGTCCTTTTGCCTGCGGGCTCGACGACCGACATCTTGCTGGAACTCTCGAACCCGGGGCGATGGATGGTGCACTGTCACATTGCCGAACATCTGGAAGCCGGGATGAAGTTCGTCTTCGACGTGGAGGAAGGAGAATGAGATCCCACCGCACCCGCGCATTTGTCCTGGTCGCACTGGCCTTCGCGATGCAGCCCCTCGCCCCCCCTTCGTCTCTCGAGGCGCAGCGGCGGGCCCCTGAGGCCTTCCGGGATCTCGTTTCGGTCGATGCCCCGGTAGTGGCCCTGACCCACGTGAAGCTCATCGATGGCACCGGTGCTCCAGCGCTCACAGGGCAGACCATCGTGATCGAAGGCGATCGCATCACCGCGGTGGGAGCCACGGGGCAGGTCGCCATCCCCTCGGGGGCCGAGGTTCTCGACCTCTCCGGGCACACGGTGATTCCAGGGCTCGTCGGACTTCATAACCACAGCTATTACACCGGGGGGAACGGTCGTGCGGCTCAGCTCTCCTTCAGTGGCTCCCGGCTCTACCTGGCGTCGGGGGTGACTACAATCCGCACCACCGGAGCCCGGTATCCGTACGAGGAGCTGAACCTCCGCCGCGACATCGAGGCCGGACTTGCGGTAGGTCCGGCGATGTTCACGACCGGCCCGTACCTGACCGGTGAACAGGGCCCGGCCAGCATGACCCGCCTCGAGGGGCCGGAGCAGGCCCGTCGAGTCGTGCGCTACTGGGCGGAGGAAGGGGTCGACTGGTTCAAGGCCTACACCTGGATCAGCCGGGCAGAGCTCGGAGCGGCGATCGAAGAGGCGCACCGGCACGGGGTCAAGGTGACGGCTCACCTGTGCTCGGTGGGCTACCGGGAGGCCGTCGCGCTCGGCATCGACAACCTGGAGCATGGGCTCTTCGCCAACTCGGAGTACGATCCGGACAAGGTACCCGACGAGTGCCCGTCCGGCTTCCGCAGCGACTATGCGAATCTCGATGTGAACAGCCCCGAGGTGCAGGCCACCTTCCGTGACATGATCGAGAACAACGTGCCGATGACCTCGACCCTCGTCGTGTACGAGATCTCGGTGGCGGGGCGCGATCCCATCGAGGAGCGGGTCTACGACATTCTGGCGCCGGAGATCGCCGCCGAGGTACGGGCGATCGCGGAGGCGCGGAGGGCAGGCAGGGGGGCGATCGACCCGGCCGTCTACCAGAAGGCGCTCGAGTACGAGAAGGCGTTCGTGGATGCGGGAGGCCTTCTCGCGGCGGGGGTCGACCCCACGGGCTATGGAGCGGCGCCTCCGGGGTTCGGCGATCAGCGCAACTATGAGCTGCTGCTTGAAGCGGGATTCACCCCCTCACAGGTAGTTCAGATCATGAGCTCGAACGGTGCTCGCGTGCTCGGCATCGCCGACGAGGTGGGGACGGTCGAGGCAGGCAGGATCGCCGACCTCGTGGTCATCGAGGGCGACATCGAAACGCTGGGGCACATCCGGAACACACGAATCGTTTTCCGCGAGGGGATCGGGTGGGATTCACCCAGACTCATTTCGAGCGTCCGGGGGCTGGTGGGGATCCGCTGAGCCGTGAGGAGTGGAGTCGAGGGGACTCCGGGAGAAAGAGGCGCGGGCTGCCCGAAGTCACCCTCCTGAAGCTCGCCCGGCCTTCCGCTTCCTCCCGCAGCTCCACGATCCCTGCGAAGGCATCGGAGCAGCCGCCCGGAGCGCTGGATGGCAGCACCATGACCATCACACCTCTCGAGAGCGGTGAGCCTCGCAGACACTCTGCGGCGGGGCCCACGAATCGGATGGACTCCTCGGCGGCGAACTCCTCGAACACTGAGCCGGTGACGGCCTCGCCCGATTCGCACAGCAGTTCATCGCCCGCCACCCGCACCGCCCAGGAAAGCGCCGCCTTCTCGCCTCTGGAGGGAGCCCTGTGATGACGCCCAGCCTCTTCGACCAGGATCCCCCCGGCGGTCGGGAGCATACCCGTGAGCCCACCTTCGCTCACTCTGTAGAGGATCGAAGTGGCACGACGTATCAGGGATCGGGCCGCGGGGGAGAGGGGGAAGCTCGCCATCTCCGCGGCGGCGCCGTTCGTTGAGGCAGGTGGGTCGTTCTGCGTCGGGGGCGGCGATCGGTTCTCCGGGGCCGACGACAGCGCCTCGACCCGGGCCTGGAGTCGGATCGCCCGACCCTCCATCTCCTGAAGGTCAGTGGGCTTGTCATCCAGCTGCTCCCGCCTCCGCTTCCACCAGCGTCCGTCCTGCACCACGCCGTCCCACTCTTCCCGGAGCGTTTCCAGCAGGGAAGGAAGGTGATCTCCAACCGGAACGCCGCAGGTGGGGCACAGGGTCTCTGTTCCCTCCAGCTCCAGCTGTCGGAGCCGTGCCTTCAGTTCTCGCGCACGATCCCGGTACGCCAGGAGGTGAGATTCAGCATCCTGGCGCTCGCGTGCCCACTCCATCGCACGAGCCTCGAGATCGCCGGCCGCTTCCACGGCATCGGCCCGTGCTTCGCGGAGAGCCGCTCCTCTCGCCACCCCGTCGTTCGCCGGAGCGGCGACTTCGCCTTCCGGCGCCTCGGATTCAGAGGGCGGGTCTTCCAGGGAATCGCGACTTTCGATCCGTCGGATCCCCTGCAGGAGCATCTCCTCCGGACTCCCCCGTCGGAAGATCGCCCGGCGGGCTGCGGCGTCGCTTTCACCTTCCAGCTCCAACCGGATCCCGAGGGGGAGGAGCGTATCTCCGGTACCCCCCCCTTCTCCCCGAAGTGAGGCCACGACCCGCTCGAGTGCGGCATCCCCGGGTGCCGTCAGGGCGATGATTCCAGAGTCCAGAGTCAGGCGGTCCAGCGGATCGGGGCCCCACACGATCCCGGCGATACGCCCCGTGGCTTCTTTCGACGGCGCTCGCTCCGCCGTCGTCGAAGGCCCTTCCCCCCCCGACAATTCCAGCTCCGAATGAGCCGTCTTCCGCCTCACCGCGCTCAGAAGGCCGGCAGCTACGCCCTCAGAGGGGAGGAGGACATCCCCTCTCAGCCGAACGCGCACGATCTTCCCCTCAACCCCCCCGGGGACTCCGTCGAGGAGGTCCCGAAGGCGGCGGCTTCCCGCCTCCGGGTCATCGGAAGACACCCGGACGGGTGCCAGATCGACGACCGGCCGACCGACAACAGGGTGGAACTCCCCGGCCCCCCGACCGAGATCGAAGACCATGAACCCCTTCTCCTCGGTCGCCTCCCGCCACGGATCCCAGCCGGTACGCTCGAGCGACCCCGCAACCCATACCCGCGGGGCCACCTCCCCCGCCTCATGGGCCCCGCCGACCGCCACGTAGTCCCAGCCGTCGGGAATGACCTGCAATCCCTCGTGGGCCGTCGCGGGAGCGCCCGAAAGGGCCCCTGCGTGCACCTCGCCCCGAATCACCAGGATATTCCACCGGGCATCGGGGTTCGGGCGCAGCTCCGGAAAGGGGGGATGGAGCGCTGCACGGTGGGGCACCAGGAGCGCGTGGAGCCCGAGTTCCCGGATATGAACCGCGCGCGGCGCTCCGGATGCCGCATCCACCCCGGGCAGGGCATCGAGAACCGCTACGGGGCCCGGGTCCGCCGGATTCAGTGGAGTGTCGCGTGCCCCTGCAATCGCCAGCACCCGGACGGAGGGGAGGTGAGCCCGAAGCGTCCCCAGGCCCCGGGTGAGGGTCAGAAACGCGGTGCTCGGTGGATCGGGTCGATCGAAGATATCACCGGAGATGACGACGACATCGGGTTCCAGCCTCGCGATCTCGAGGATCGCCTGGTGAAATGCGGCGGCCAGATCCCGTTCCCTGAGATTCCACCCGCGCTCGGTGCGCGGGAAGGCCCTGAACCCCAGGTGCAGGTCCGAAAGGTGAACCAGTTTGATGGCCGGACCCGCTTCCGAGGCTCGCCCGTGCATCAGGAATGTGTGCCGTAGCGACCCTGGAAGAATACCAGTGGATCGAGGTGAGAATCCCGGGAGAGACCGGCGGAGAGCACCTCTCCGAGAAGAAGAACGTGATCACCCGCCTCGACCTCCTTCCACACCGTGCAGTCGAGCCATGCGACGGCCTCCGACAGGCGTGGAGCCCCGGTCACTCCCACCTCCGTGCGCAGTCCGTCGAAGCGCGAACCCCGGTCATCTCGGGCAAACCGCAGAGCCAGATCGCTCTGATCGGCCCTCAGGATCGAGACCGAGAAACAGCCGGCATCCCGGATCGTTCCGAGCGAAGCCGATCCCAGATCCAGGCTGATGAGGATCAGCGGGGGATCGAGGGAGACCGATGTCAGCGAGTTCACGGTCAGTCCGGCCGGCTCCCCGCTGCGTGTGGTGGTCGCCACGATCCCCACTCCGGTAGCGAAGCACCCCATGGCCTTTCGGAGATCTCTGGGAGCAATCATGTCCGGCCTCGTCCGCACCCGAAGTGGACGCTTTGCGCTCCTACCCTGAGAAGGGTAGCTTTTTCGATCAGAGTGTCGGCGCCCCGAAGAACCCCGGGATCCGGCCTTCGACCGGCACCTTGCGGATGTCTGAACACTATGCGCAACAACGGCTTTCCTCTCCTCTTCGGGATCGGCATCATAACCCTCGTCACCGCCTGCGACAACGTGGGGTGGGGAGGTGTGCAGGTGGAGGTGCGTGCTCCGGAATCGCTTTCCGGCGCCGACTCTGCCGCGGAAGCGGAAGCGCCCGCCGATCTCTCCTCGACTCCGATCGAAACCGGGCCGCTTCTCTACCTCGTGGAACGGGTAGACGGTGCGTCGGCCAGCCTGACACCCATCGCGCAGCGCGGTGACGAGGGGTACCTCCCTCTTCCGGATTTGAACGAGACCCCGGATCTGATGGCGCGGTTCCCGATCGAGCGGTGGGAACCGGGCTCCGAGTTCGTGCTCTTCGATCAGGGAACCCGGGTGGGCACATTCGTCTCGTCGGGGTTGACGTCGGGGGATGAACTGGGATGCACGGTGCGCCCGATGGCGGCCGGGTTCGTGGAGCTCCATCCTTCGGCAGACGCCTCACGCCGGTTCCTGGCGTTCCGCAAGGATGATCCCGGCCCCGCTCACCTTCCGGGCTCCTACCCCGGGCACCAGGTCACGGCGAACCTGAGAGCGGGCTCGCTGGCCGTCTCCGGCGCCGTGATCCCCCGGGTCGAAGCTCCCTGGCCTCCCTCGGTACAGGGGGCACAGCAGGACCTCAGCGTGATCTCCTTCGGAGACGGAACCCTCGGCTTCGCGACCTCCCTCCTCTTCGGCGATCGGCTCGAGATCGGAGTTCCGGAGCCGCTGGGTTACAGCATCCTGGCAATCGGACACCGCGGATCCGGTACCTTTCAACCCCTCTGGTCGTGGTATCAGCGGGCCGATCGTGGAGGGAAGGCATCCCCCCGATTCGCCGCTGCACACGACGTTCGAGGGACCGGCGAGCCCGACCTGCTTCTCGAGGTTTTCGGGGCCGAGGCGCGGTGGTGGGCCATCGCCGGGGTGGGGGCAGCAGGGTGGGAGCTGGTGTACCAGGACGCCTGCGGGACCCCCGCGGCCGAGGGGTCCACCCGCAGCTACCCGTGATGATCTGCCGTTCGATCCCCTCCCTCTTCCTGCTCCTCTTCACACTCGGAGGGTGCGGCGGCGACAGGACGGGGACGCCCGACGGGGCGGAAGCGAACCAGGGGGCTCCAGCATCGGACCCCCAGGCCGCCCCGACTCGGATCGTTTCCCTGGTCCCTTCGGCAACCGGAATTCTGGTTGCGCTCGGCCGCGAGGGGCTCCTGGTGGGGCGGACCGATTACGATGACGGTCCCTCCCTCAGCCATCTCCCCTCGGTGGGAGGGGGGCTCGGCCCGTCCATCGAGTCGCTCGTCGCGCTCCGTCCTGACCTGGTCATCCGCTTCGAGGGCGAGTCGGACCCTGCCACCACCGAGCAGCTCGATCGGGCGGGAATTCCCCACCTCGGAGTCCGCCCGGACGGGATCGAGGATATCCGCGGGATCATCTCCACCCTGGGGGCGCTCACCGGGGGAGTAGCGGCCGCCGATTCCCTGGTCCGCCGGATGGACGCCCGGCTCGACGAGGTGAGACGGCTCGTGGACGGTGCCCCGCGCCCCCGCGCCCTTCTGCTCCTGGGGGGCGACCCTCCCTGGGCAGCAGGGGGAGAGACCTTCCTTCACGAGCTTCTCGAGATCGCTGGCGGCGAGAACGTCTTCGCGGACCTGGGATCGCTCTATGCCCCAGTGAGCCTCGAGGAGGTGGCCCGCCGGGAAGTGGAGGTCATCGTGGCCTCGGAAGGAACACGAATTCCGGGGGCCCTCTCCGAACTCCGCGTGATCCGGGTCTCGCCCCGGATGCAGATCCCCGGGCACGACGTCGGAATGTGGGCGCGGGAACTGGCACATCGGCTTCACCCGGAGCGGGTGCCCTGAGCCGGGCCGCGCTGACTCTGGGGCTTCTGGCCGCGCTGGTCGGGGCCGTTCTCGCGGGAGTCCTCTTCGGCCCCGTGTCGGTCACCCGGAGCGAGGTACTCGGGGCACTCATGGGGAGCGGCGACGAGACCACCCGCTTCATCGTGGTGGAGCTCCGGCTCCCCCGGGTCCTGATGGGGATCCTGGTGGGTGGAGGACTCGCGCTTGCGGGGGCTGTTTTTCAGGCGCTTCTGAGGAATCCCCTTGCCGAACCCTACATCCTCGGGATCTCGGGAGGTGCGGCCACCGGAGCGGTCATCGTGCTCGCCCTCGGGCTCGCCGGGGCCACCTCGTGGCTCCTTCCCGGAGCGGCTTTCGGGGGTGCGCTCGTGGCGATCACCCTCGTCTTTGCGGTGGCCGCCTCGACCGATCGCGGACTGGATGTCCGCGTGCTTCTCCTTTCCGGGGTCGTGGTAGGCGCATTCTTCTCGGCCTGCATCGCGCTCATTCTCTCCCTTTCCGATGCCCCTGCGGTCCGGTCGGCGGTCCTCTGGATGATGGGCAGTCTCTCGGGCTCGGGGTGGAGGAGTGTGGCGATCGTCGCGGTCTATACCCTCCCCGCCGCCCTTCTTCTGATCGGAATGGCGCGGGCCTTCAACCTGATGGCAATCGGAGATGAAACTGCCGAGTACCTGGGGACCGAGGTGGAGAGGGTGAAGCGGACCGCCTACGCCATCGCCTCGCTGATCGCCGCAGCCGGGGTGGCATTTGTCGGAGTGATCGGCTTCGTCGGGCTGATCGTCCCCCACGGTGTGAGGCTCCTGATCGGGTCGGATCACAGGGTACTGCTTCCCCTCTCCTTCCTCGCAGGCGCAGCCTTCCTCACCCTGGCCGACCTTCTGGCGCGAATGGCACTGGCCCCGGGTGAGATCCCCGTGGGGGTGATCACCGCCTTCATCGGAGTTCCCTTCTTTCTGATCCTCCTCCGACGAAGCATGGGGAAGGGATGACCTTCTCGACCGAGGGGCTCGTCGTTCGCTATCGGGGACAGAGCCGGGCCGCCCTCGACGGGGTGACGATGGAGGTCCCTGCCGGCACCCTCTACGCCGTACTCGGCCCGAACGGCTCGGGCAAAACGACCCTCATGAAGGCCCTGCTCGGGACAGTGAGACCCGAGGCGGGACTGGCCAGGGTTGAAGGGCGCACCCTGCCCGAGTGGAACCGGAGAGAGCTGGCGCGGAGCGTGGGTGTCGTGAGCCAGGCTGAGTCTCTGGCCTTTCCGATTCGCGTCCGTGAGCTCGTCTCGATGGGGCGCTATCCCCACCTCGGTGCCCTTCAGTCCGAGCGCCCGGAAGATCGCGCGGTGGTGGACGACGCGCTTCGGCGGTGCGATGCTGAGCAGTTGGCCGACCGCAGCGTAGCCACGCTCTCGGGGGGCGAGTTCCAGCGGG
This sequence comes from Longimicrobiales bacterium, assembly GCA_041743405.1. GTDB lineage: Bacteria > Gemmatimonadota > Gemmatimonadetes > Longimicrobiales > Gaopeijiaceae > JBGTMU01. The sequence continues at coordinate 30,470 of JBGTMU010000248.1, forward strand.
TCCGGATCGCCAGGGCGCTCGCTCAGCGTCCCCGTGCGCTCGCGCTCGACGAGCCTACCGGAAGTCTCGATATCCGCCACGAGATGGAGATTTTCCGCCTGCTCCGGGAGTCGGTCGGTGGCGGGATGACAGTCCTCCTCATCACGCACCACCTGAGCCTGGCCGCCCGTTTCGCCGACCGGATCCTCCTCCTTCACGAGGGAAGAGTGGCGGCCGAGGGAACCCCCGCGGAGGTGATTCGGGAGCAGGTTCTGGAGGAAGTCTACGGATGGCCGGTCGCCGTGTACCCCGATCCCATTACAGGGACGCCTAGAGTCACTCCGCTGGAAGGCCCTCCGGACCACAGACCATGAACGTTGCCTGCCTGCTCTGGGAAACCACCGACGCCGGACCGGACCGTATCGCGCTGCGTGACGGCGACCGGGCATGGAGCTACGGCGCGATGACGGCGCGGGCGTCCGCCATCGCCCTCGCGCTGACCATGGATGGGCTCGAGCGTGGGGACCGGGTCGGGATCCTGCTTCCCAACGGACGGGATGCCGCCGCGGCGTTCTACGGGGCTGCAGCGGCTGGCGCCACCGTCACCCTGCTGAACTGGCTCTACCGACCTCGTCAGGTCGAGCAGATCATCACCCATGCCAGCCTCAGGATCCTCCTCACCAGTCGCGAGTGGGTAGCCAGGCAGGCGCGGCCGCTGGCGGGCGACCTCCGGGTCATCTTTGTCGAAGACCTCCCCGAGGCGGGATGGGTGTGGCCCGTGGACGCCGCCGGGGATGAACCGGTCCAGATCACCTACACGTCCGGATCCACGGGTGGGCCGAAGGGCGTGGTGAAGAGCCACGACAATCTCCTGGCGGGAGTCCGGACGGTGGTCGGGTACCTCGGGATCACGCCCGACGACCGGATCGCCAGCCTGCTCCCGTTCAGCTTCGTCTACGGGTTCAACCAGCTCAACTGCGCCGTGGCAACCGGGGCAATCCTCGACATCATCGACACCCCGATGGCGCCCGAGATCGTCCGGGCGCTCGTGCGGAGCGAAAGCACCGTTCTCGCCGGAATCCCGCCCGTCTGGATGCAGCTCCTCCGGGTGGCTGACTTCGGGGAGCCGATTCCATCTCTCCGGATCATGACCTGTGCGGGTGGACGCCTCTCTCCCGAGGGCGTGAAGGCGCTTCGTGCCGCACAGCCTCAGGCGAGGCTCTACCTCATGTATGGCCTCACGGAGGTATTCCGCAGCACCTACCTCCCCCCGGAGGAAGTGGACGAGCACCCCGACTCCATGGGGCGCGCGGTGCCGGGCTCGGCCGTATACGTGGTGCGCGATGACGGCTCGATCTGCGACGAGGGGGAGGTGGGCGAGCTGGTGCATGCCGGGCCCACCGTGGCGCTCGGGTACCTCAACGACCCCGAAGCGACCGCCCGGGTGTTCCGCTCCAACCCGACTCCCGATTTCACGCACCCGTCGCTGGCCCGGGCCGTTTACTCCGGGGATCTGGTGCGCCGGGACGCGGCCGGGCGACTCTACTTCGTCGGTCGGAGCGACCGGATGATCAAGACACTGGGCTTTCGGGTCAGCCCGGACGAGGTGGCCGACATCATCTCCGCCTCGGGGGAGGTGACCGAGGTCGTGGTCACCTCGGAGCCGGATGAGCGGCGAGGGGAACGGATTGTAGCCCACGTGGTGCTGGCCCCCGAGGGGACGCTGGAGGCGCTCCGCCGGTGGTGTGGCCTCGAGCTCCCGAAGCACATGGAGCCCTCGCGCTGGGACATCCGCGATGCGCTTCCCCGCAACGCCAGCGGCAAGTTCGACCTGGCCGCGCTTTCCTCATCGCGGTCGGTGGGGCTCTGACGGGAGGAAGGGCGGGCGCACTGTTGACGCGGCCTGCCATCGCATACACTGCCCTGCACCCTCTGCCTCAATCCAGCCGCAACCGGGATCCCGATATGCGACGATTGTACGCCATCGCTGCGTTGTTCGCGGCCCTCTTCTCACCCGCCGCTGCGAGTGCGCAGGAAAGCTCCGACATCTTCCTCGTGAGGCTGAACTCAACCGGGGAAACGGTCGCGGCCGACAGCGTCATCCGCGTGACCCATCGGAACGGCTACGACAACCAGCCATCGTTCCTGCGGGACGGCCTGACCCTCCTCTACACGACGATCGACGCCGCCGGACAGGCGGACATCTGGCGTCACACATTGGGCACACGCGGGACGAGCGCGCTGACCCTCACCGCACCGGAGAGTGAATACTCGGCGACGCAGATGCCGGCCGGAGATCGGTTCTCGGTGATCCGCGTGGAGCCGGACTCGACGCAGAGACTGTGGAGCTTCCGGCTCGATGGAACCGATCCGCGCATCGTGCTCGAGGACGTGGAACCGGTCGGCTATCACGCGTGGGTCGATGCGAATCGCGTTGTTGTGTTCGTGCTCGGGAGTCCCGCGACTCTCCAGCTCGCCGACCTGCGTGGCGGCAGTCCAGAGATGATCGCACAGGATGTCGGCCGCGCGGTGCAACCGGTGCCCGGCCGCGACGCCGTGAGTTTCGTGCAGCATGATTCAGCGGATGCCCGGTGGATCGAGATCTACGACGTTGCAACCCGCACCGTGGAGCGACTGATCCGGCCGTTCGCCGAGAACGAGTATCACATCTGGCTACCGACCGGAACGCTCGTCACCGCACGGGGATCGAGACTGTATCAGTTCAACCCCGCAACCGACACCGACTGGGTACCCGCAGGGGACCTCGCCTCGCACGGCATCACGAACGCGAGCCGTCTCGCCGTCAGTGCCGATGGGAGGTGGCTCGCAGTCGTGGCAGCACATGATGCGGGCGACCGATAGATCGGCTTCGCGCCTGGAACGCTAGAACGGCTTGTAGATCGCGATACTGGCCGCGAGCAGTGCAAGCAGCGGCGCGGCGACCAGCACCGCCCGGGCGCCCGCTGCTGTCCTCAGCGCCAGCGAAATCGCAGCAGAGAGGAACAGCCAGATCGTCAGCTTGATCAGAATCCAGTTGGGCAGCCCGGTATGTGCCACGCCGAGGCGGGCGAGCATCCCGAAGCCGCCGAGCAGGATCAGGAATGACGCCGCACCGTGCGTGAGCATGAGCGCCCGCCGGTGCGGAAAATCGGCGCGCGTACCGCCTCTGATCAGGTGCATGAACGGGAGAGCCAGCGTGACGAGCAGTACGAAGATGCCAAGCAGGTGCGTCAGCTTGTAGACGGCGTAGGGCATTCGTCGGTTCCGGTTGGCGGTAAGGTACGATAACAGCGTGACGGCGCATCGAGAGGGCGTCAGAGCACCCGCCACCAAGGTGCGGCCAGGGTGCCGGGACCGAGCCACTCGGTCGCCTCTCCGTCGACCTCCTCACCCGTGGCGGTGCGCCAGTTGAAAAGGCTCGACCGCCGTACCGTCGGGTCAGGCGCTCACCCCCGGCGCAGGCAACGGCG
>JBGTMU010000249.1:0-8727 GCA_041743405.1 Longimicrobiales bacterium
CGCTCCGGGCCCGGATCGAACGGCTGCTCCAGCCGCTTCGGCGCACCCGCCCCGTCGAGGAGTGGGCCGGCGCGATCGAGCTTCTTCTCCAGTCGGTATACGGTGAGCGGGATCTGCAGGAAAACCGCCCCCGCGACCGGCCGCTCCTCGAGGTCATTCCCCGATTGAGCCGGCTCCTCGACGAGTCCGGGGCACCGGCGGGCGACGGGGGGCTGAACCTTTCGGGAGGGGCCTTCCTGAGGGTGCTGATCGAGCTCCTGCGGGGTGCATCGGTTCCCCTTCTCCCTGAAGAGGAGGCCGTAGACATCCTGGGTTGGCTCGAACTCCCGCTGGACGACGCGCCGGTCCTGATTCTCGCAGGAATGAACGAACCCCATCTTCCCGAAGCCATCGTGGAGCATCCTTTCCTCCCGGACGCGCTCCGGACCCGACTCGGGATTCCCGACAACACCCATCGGAGGGCACGGGACGGATACCTGCTCGCAGCGGCGCTGGCCGCGCGGAGCGAGGCCGTGCTCATTGCCGGGCGCCGGGGTGCGCAGGGCGACCCTCTCCGGCCCTCCCGCCTCCTTCTCACGGGGGAAGCGCAGGTCGTGGCCCGGAGAATCCGCCGGTTCCTCGGGGAGGAAGAGCCCGGAGCCACGGATTGGCCCGATCAGGGCCAGCCAGGGCCGTCCGATCGAGGCCACCCCGGCCCGCTCACAGAGGGGCTCCCATCCCCGGTTGAATTCCCGGTCGAGCCGAAGCTCGTTCTCCCTCCGGAGCCCGAACTCGTGCTCCCGCCGGGACCGATCCGGGTTCCCGTTTCCAGCTTCTCGCTCCTCCTCCGCAGCCCATACGAGTGGGTGCTGACCCGCGTCCTCAAGCTGGCGACGCCCGAGGAAGGGGCACAGGAACTCTCCGCGATCGCCTTTGGCAATCTGCTTCACAGCACGCTCGAGGTGCTCGGCCGCGAGCTCAGGGAAGAGCTGGATCCCACGCGTATCGAGGCGGGGCTCCTCGCAGCGCTCAATCGCGTGGCGCGCGCCCGCTACGGTTCCCGCCCTCTCCCGTCGGTCAGGGTTCAGCTCCAGATCGCGGAGCACCGGCTGCGTGCGGCGGCTGAGGCCGAGGCCGCCGAGAGGGCGAAAGGGTGGCGGACCCGGGCCGTGGAGGTATCGCTCCCGCCCGAAGGGGTCTCCTTCCCGGTGGGAGGGCGGGAGTTCCTCCTGACCGGGCGCGTGGACCGGGTCGACGCGCATCCCGATGGGCGCTGGCGACTTCTGGACTACAAGACCGGGGAGAGAGTGGACGCCCCGGAGAAAGCGCACTGGTCCCCGGCGCGGGGAGAGTCCCCCGCCCGCTGGACCGACCTCCAGCTCCCTCTCTATCATCACCTGGCTGGCTTCCTCGAGACCCGGGATCGCGACCCCGTGGGAGTGAATGGGGGTTCTGCTCTTGAGGTCGGCTATTTCGCGCTTCCCCGCGCAATCGATGAAGTGGGCGTGGCAATGGCCCCGTGGTCAGCCGACGAAATCGCGGACGCGGTATCGGCCGCGCGGGATGCGCTCATGACGCTCGCCGGAGGGAAGGTCGTCTTCGACGAGTCGAGCCCGGCGCCAAAGGGGAATTCGCCGCTCGCCCCCCTGCTGGGGGTCGGAATCCTGACCCCCTTCCCGGCAGACGACGAGAGCGAGGGGGAGGACGAGGCGTGAGCACCTCATCCCCCCGGTTCGACTTCGAGTCCGCGACGATGCCGGACGCGCCCCGTGAGCTGGTTCTCGCGTCCGCCGGCTCCGGAAAGACCTTCCACCTCTCGTCCCGGATCCTCGGGCTCCTGGCCTGCGGGGTTCCGTCGGGGGAGATCCTCGCTTCGACCTTCACACGGAAGGCGGCGGGGGAGATCCTCGAGCGGGTCCTCCTCCGGCTCGCCGAGGCCGTGACGGACCCGTCCAGGCTGGAAGAGCTGAACCGCACCGCGGTTCTGAAGGGCGCTCCACCCATCGAACAGGACGATGCGGAGCGGCTCCTCCTCGAGCTCTGTGCCTCGCTTCACCGGCTGCAGATCGGCACGCTCGACAGCTTCTTCCACCGCGTAGCCCGGGTATTCTCGCTCGATCTGGGGCTCGCGCCCGGATGGAGGGTGGCGGATGAACCGGAAGCCAACGCGCTCCTCTCGGCCACGGTGGAACGGACGCTGGATCGGATCGGACACGCCGAACTTGCAGAGCTGCTCCGTCTGCTGACTCCGGGGGAGGCCCGGAGGGGCGTTCACATTCCCATCCTCGAAACCGCCCGGGCTCTTCAGCAGGCCGTGCGCGAACTCGATCCCGGCGCCGTGAATCCCTGGGGCTTCGCGGAGGGGGCGGCCGGCCCCCCCGGGGGAGGAACCGTGGCCTCGCTCGTGGAACGCCTCGACCGCCTCCAACTCCCGCTTACCAAAGCCGGAACCCCCCACGCAAACTGGGTGAAGGCCCGGAGTGCCCTGGCCGCTCTGATCGAGTCCCGCGACTGGGAAGGGGTAGGCGAAAGCACGCTCGTTCAGGCCGCCCTCCCCGATGGCAAGGGCAAATACTCCGGAGTCGATCTCTTCGAGCCATGGCAAGGATTCCTGGAGGAAACCGCGGCAGCGGTCGGCTCGGCGCTCCGCGTCCGATACCAGGCCGAGATCGAGGCGAGAGGGCGGCTCGCCCATGCCTTCGAGAGCGCCTACCGCGAGCTCGTGGAGCAGAAGGGCCTCTACCGCTTCGACGACATCCCCCACTTCCTGGTCGGCGGAGGGGAGATGGAATCCGGAGAGGCGCTCTACTACCGGCTGGACGGCCGGATCCGGCATATCCTACTGGACGAATTCCAGGATACCTCCACCCTGCAATGGAGGGCGCTCGAGCCCCTCGTGACGGAGGTCCTCTCCGGGGAAGACCGGACCCGCACGTCGGTCATCGTCGCCGATCCCAAGCAGTCCATTTACGGATGGCGGGGTGCAGAACCCCGGCTCATCCGCTCGATCGCGCGGACGCACGGCCTGGCCGCTGCCTCCCTGGCCACAAGCTGGAGAACCGGAAAGCCCATCCTCGACGCGGTAAACCGGATCTTCGAAAACGCTCCGGCGTCCCGGGTGGTCACCGACGACGTCCGGGCGGCCGTGGCCAAATGGATGAGCGAGTTCGACATCCATGAACCGGCCCACGCAGACCGGCCCGGGTTCGTCCGCGTCGTGGCCGCCCCTGCGGAGGATCACGCAAAGGACGTTCGACCCGGCCTCCTCAGGGCGGCGGCTGAAGAGGTGGCCGCGATCCGGGCGGCCGCTCCCGGCGCCTCCATCGGCGTCCTCTGCCGGACGCGCAGCGTGCTCGTCAACATGGTCTTCGAGCTGCAATCCAGGGGCGTCCCCGTGAGCGAAGAGGGAGGGGCCCCCCTCCACGACGCCTGGGGAGTCCATCTGATCCTGGCCGCGCTCCGTCTGGCGGACGGGAGTGCGGATCGGGTCAGCCGCTACGTGATCCACACCTCACCCATGAGGGAGATCACGGGGCTGGAGGCGTGGAACTCCGACGCGGCGGCCGATCGGATCTCCTCCCGACTCCGCTCAGACCTCATCGAACGCGGCTACGGGATCGTGATCGACGAGTGGGTGCGGTCCCTCGCCCCGGCCCTTCCGCTTCGGGATCGAGGCCGTCTGGAGCGCCTGGTGGAGCTGGCCTTCCACTTCGACGCGGCCGGAGGCGCCATTCGCCCCATCGAGTTCGTCCGGCGCGCGCTTCAGCTCCGGGTCGAGACTCCGGGCGAGGAGTCCGTGAGGGTGATGACCGTCCATGCCTCGAAGGGGCTCGAGTTTGACGCCGTGGTTCTCCCCGATCTGGAGCGACCCTTCGTGGGCAAGGGGGGGGGGCGCGGGATCGACGCCTACGCGGTTCGTTCCGATCCTGCCGGCCCGGTTACCCGAATTCTCCCGAAGGTCCGCAAGCCCCTTGAGCCCTATCTGGAGGAAGTCGCCGAGGCCGCCCATGAAGCCCGGATGGCCTCGCTCCGCGATGAGCTGAGCGGGCTCTACGTGGCCCTCACCCGAGCCCGGTACGCCCTGCATATCGTGGTTGAGGGAGGCAAGGAGGGGGGGAACACCCCTGCGGCGCTGGTCCGGGAAGGGCTTGAGCTTCCGTCAGGCGGGGTGGATTCGGGGAGCCCCGCGGCGGTGCTCCTCGGGACCTTCGGGCAGGCGGACTGGATGCACTCCGTCGACGGAATGACCCACCCGGGTCCGGGGAGACGGGCGCCTGCGGCCTCGGACGGCAGGGTCACCTTCGGCGCGCGCTCACCCGCTCGCGCGCTTGTCCACACGACCCCTTCGGCGCTCGTCCATGGAGGCGTGCGGTCCCTCGCGGAGCTGCTGCGAAAGCCACCGGAAGAGGCCCTTCGATGGGGCACGCTGGTGCACGCATGGCTGGAGGTGATCGAGTGGCTCGACCCCGATCTCGGGGCCGCCGATCCGGAACTCGAAGCCCGGCTCGCCGGGGTGGCCCGACGGCTGGAGCCCGGGTGGGAACCCGCGCGCACCCGGCTTCCGGGCTTCCTCGATCAAATGGAGCGAGACCCGCTTCGTTCCCTCCTTTCGGCGGCCAGCTACCCCGAGGGTTCCCGAGTCGAACGCGAGCTCCCCTTCCTCTCCCGCCAGGGCGCCCACCTGCTTTCCGGAATCGTGGACCGGGTGGTACTCATTCCCGGTCGCGATGGGAAGTGGGAGCGCGCACAGGTGATCGACTTCAAGACCGACGCGGTCCGCCCCCCGGACGCAGGACCGAAGGGCGACACTCCATCGCTGCCGGACCCCGGATCGGAGGGCGACGCCCGCCCGCGTTCGCCCGCCGAATCAGCCGCGGATCGCTACCGCCCGCAGCTCGAGGCCTACCGTAATGCGATCGCGGAACGCTTTCTCATCCCGGTCGAGAGGGTCGAGGGTACCCTCTGCTTCCTCAACAACCTCTGAACGCTTCCTCAAGGAGTCGTCCCCTTCCGTGAGTACTGATCGAGTCACCCTCGTCGAAGGCAATCTGGACAGGTACCTGGCAGGCGCCGAGCCCTCCCCTCAGCCGCTCTCGCCGGAGTCGCCTCTCCGCCGCGGAAGCGGACTCACCGCGGCCATGGCGGTCGAACTCTGGGAAGACCAGGCGCTCAGCCGTGCCCTCGACGTCGAGGCCCGGCGCCTCAAGGCCGAAGGGAAGAGCTTCTATACGATCTCCGGCGCGGGGCACGAGCAGAACGCCATCCTCGGCGCCCAGCTCCGGCTCACCGACCCCTGCTTCCTTCATTACCGCGCGGGCGGCTTCATGATGGCGCGCTCGAGAAAGGCGGCGGATGTCGACCCCGCGCTCGATACCCTCCTTTCGATCTGCGCGAAGGCGGATGACCCGATCAGCCAGGGCCGGCACAAGGTGTGGGGGAGCCGGCGCCTCTGGGTGCCCCCCCAGACCAGCACCATCGCTTCGCACCTGCCCAAGGCCGTCGGGATGGCCTTCGGGATCGGGCGGGCGAGGCGGCTGGGTCACGACACGGGGCTCGAGCCGGATTCCATCGTGCTCTGCTCCTTCGGGGATGCCTCGGCGAACCATGCCAGCGCGCTCACCGCCATCAACTCCGCCCGGTACGCGCTGCGCCGCGGCAACCCCATGCCGATCCTCTTCCTCTGCGAAGACAACGGCATCGGGATCTCGGTCGAGACCCCTCCCCGCTGGATCCGGGAGAGCTTCGGGGGAATGCGGAACCTCCGGTTCCTGGATGCCGTGGGAGAAATGGATGAGGTATGGGATACGGTGGAGGAAGCGATCCATCTATGCAGATCCCGGCGGCTCCCGGTCTTCATCCGGCTCGAGACCCAGCGACTCTGGGGCCATGCCGGGAGCGACATCGAGACCGCATATCGCACTCCCGCGGAAATCGAAGCCGTGGAGGCGAACGACCCCCTCCTCCGGAATGCGCGGCGATTGATCGAGACCGGTGCCGCCCACCCGCACGGGCTGGCTTCACGACTGGAGTCGATCCGGCTTCGCGTCCGCGCCGTCTCCGCCGAGGTGGTCACGCGCCGCCCGCTCGAGAGCCCGGAGGAAGTCATGGCCCCTCTGGCTCCCTGGGACGAATCCCGGGTGCGAGCCTCGGCCGAGGGCGGGGTGCCCGAGGAGGCACGCCGTGCCTTCTGGGGGAAGGAGCTCCCGGAAGAAGCATCGGCCCCGGTCCGCCGCACGATGGCGGCCCATCTGAGCGCCGCCCTCGCCGACGAAATGCTCCGGCGCCCCGAAATCGTCGTCTTCGGTGAGGATGTCGGGAGGAAGGGGGGCGTGTACTACGTGACGGCCGGGCTGCAGAAGCGCTTCGGCACCGCTCGCGTGGTCGATACGCTTCTCGACGAAACCACGATCCTCGGCGTGGCTCAGGGGCTCGGCCTCTCCGGCTTCCTCCCGGTGCCTGAAATTCAGTACCTCGCCTACGTCCACAACGCGGTCGATCAGCTTCGCGGTGAAGCGGCCTCCCTCCAGTTCTTCAGCGCGGGCCAGTTCCGAAACCCCATGGTGGTCCGCATCGCGGGGCTCGCCTACCAGAAGGGGTTCGGAGGCCACTTCCACAACGACAACTCGATCGGTGGGCTCCGGGACATCCCGGGTCTCGTGATCGCGACCCCGTCCCGCGGAGACGAAGCGGTGCGGATCCTGCGCGGCTGCCTTGCGATGGCGGCAGAGTGCGGGCGAGTTGCAGTCTTCCTCGAGCCGATCGCACTCTATCACGAGAAGGACCTCCATGCGGAAGGGGATGGGGGGTGGCTCTCCGACTATCCTCCCCCTGGAGACGCGATTCTCCCCGGGGAGGTCGGGATCCACGGGGAGGGCGATCTCCTGATCGTGAGCTACGCGAACGGGCTTCGGATGAGCCTTCAGGCCCAGAGAATCCTCGAGGAGAAGCACGGAGTCCAGTCCCAGGTTCTGGATCTCCGCTGGCTGAACCCCCTCCCCCTGGACGCCATCCGGAGAGCGGCCGAGGGGAAGCGGGCCGTCCTCGTGGTGGATGAATGCCGGAGAACGGGGGGTGGGATTGCCGAACCCGTGGTCGCAGAGCTGGCGGAACGGGGATACCCGGGGAAGCTCCGCTCGGTACGGGCCCTGGACAGCTACGTTCCGCTCGGCCCGGCCGCGAACCTTGTCCTGATCCAGGTGAAGGACATTCTGGACGCTGCCCTCGCGCTGTGAGCCACATCGACTCTGTCCACACGGCAGACCCATGGAAGCCTGTCAGGGAGGCCCCGATCGAAGATCCGGCACGCCCTCTCCGTATTCCGGTCGCGCGCTGAAGCTGCCTGCTCGGATGGCCGCGCATTCGTACGGATGACCGCCGCACCATTCAAACATGGGAGGTTCCGATGGGGGAGAAGCTTGCAAACAGTTGGGAACTCGTGAAGGCCAGCGCCCGGGTGCTCATGGCCGACCGTGAACTCCTCGTCTTCCCGCTCCTTTCCGGAATTGCGGCCACCCTGGTCACCGTGAGTTTCTTCGTGCCGACCTTCGTTCTGGGGGGCGGTGGCGCATGGGTCGAGGGAGCCCAGGGAGTCGCCGTGGTCACGATGCTCCTCTACTACGTGGTGCTCTACACCGTGGTCTTCTTCTTCAACTCGGCGCTCGTGGGGGCCGCCCTCATCCGACTCGAAGGGGGCGATCCCACCGTGCGGGACGGCTTCCGGATTGCCGGCGGGCGTTTCGGGGTGATCGTCGGGTATGCGCTCATCGCAGCCACCGTGGGGATGGTGCTGAACGCGATCTCCAGCAGGAGCGGCATCATCGGCCGCATTCTCGTCGGGTTCGTGGGGATGGGGTGGAACCTGGCGACCTATCTGGCCGTCCCGGTTCTCGTTTCGAAGAATGTGGGGCCGGTCGAGGCGGTCAGGGAAAGTGCCGCCCTCTTCCGTCGCACCTGGGGTGAGCAGGTCGTGGGAACGATGGGAATGGGGATGGCGTTCTTCCTGGGCGGGATCTCTCTCTGCCTCACGTCCGTGGCACTGCTCGTGATGGCCGGGTGGCTGGGAGGTGCCATGCTGGCAGTGATCGGCGTGGTCGTGCTCCTGGCCTGGATCATGTTTGCACTCTCGGCCGCGGCGCTCAAAGGGATCTATGCCGCGGCGCTCTACCGGTTCGCAGCCACGGGGGAGGCCGGGTGGGGGTTCGAGGGGACTTCCTTCGCCACGGCATTCGCACCGGAGGGGCGCCGGTAGCGCGGTGCGGCGGCCGCGCTCCGACCTCGCCACGGGACACACTCCTAACGGTATACGAAGCAGCTCCGGGTGGGATCGAGGGCGTCGTAGAGCACCGGCACGACGTCCCCGGGACCCCAGTATCTCGCCATCTCCTGCGCATAATCGAAGCGGGCCGAGTAGGTCAGCCCGTCGACCTCGTATTCATATCGGTACGTGACCATCATCTCGCCGCTCTCCGCGGACCGGATGACGCCCTCCGTGAAAAGGCCCTCCCGGAAGAGTGGCGACAGCTCGACCCGCCGGGTCTCGCGCTTCCACGCATATATCGCCGGGCCGACCATCAGGGTGACTACCGAAAGAAACCCGGCGAAGGCCAGCCAGAAGACATGCTCGCTTGCTGACCAGAGTCGTCGGGCTGGAAAGAGCGGGTCGATCAGATTGCGGTAGACATCGGCGAGATCCCCGAGCGGATCGCGGGGCGCGGCGCCCGGATCCACGAACCGGGGGCCGTGGTCGCG
>JBGTMU010000250.1:0-16595 GCA_041743405.1 Longimicrobiales bacterium
CACCCGGCCGCGGGTCAGGGCGCGCCACACGAGCTCGCCCTTGCGCGGTCCCGAGTGGGGGCGGGTCGGGAAGTCCAGCCCCTGCTCCCGGTAGGCTTTCACGGTCCCGTGCGCCGAGCCGACCCGCCGGAACGTCTGGAACAGCAACCGAACGCTCTCCTGCACCTGGCGGTCGGGATCGAGGACCACCTGGCCCTGGGCGTCGTAGGCGAACCCGACCGGCAGGCGGAGCCGGAGCTCCCCCCGCCGGGCCTTGTTCAGCATCCCGCCCCGCAGCCGCGCCCGGATCATATGGAGCTCCGCCTCACTCATCGTGCCCTTGAGGCCGAGGAGCAGACGGTCATTGAAGTCCATCGGGTCATAGAGGCCGTCTTCGTCCAGGATCAGCGTGCGCCGGAGCGCGCAGATCTCCAGCAGCCGGTGCCAGTCGCTCGAGTTCCTGGCCAGGCGCGACACCTCAAGCCCCATCACGATCCCCGCTCGCCCCAGACCCACTTCACTCACCAGCCACTGGAAGCCCTCCCGATCCACTGCGGAGGCGCCCGACCGGCCCAGATCGGAGTCGATCACCACGATCTGCTCCTCTCCCCAGCCCAGGGCCACCGCTCGTCGCCGGAGCTCGTACTGCCGCGCCGTGCTCTCCGTGTTCTCGATGACCTGTCTCACCGTGGACTGGCGCACGTACAGGTACGCGTGACGTCCCAGGTGCTCGGCGCCCACCTTGAGGTTGCTCGCCCCCATGATCATGGGCCCTCCTCGAGCTGGCCCAGCGCAGCGCCTGCGAGAAGCCGGGTCAGTTCCGGATAGAGGCTCACCGGCACCCTCCAGCCACCCGTCCCGGCTGCTTCCCTCTGGAACGTCCCTCTGAGAGGGGAACCCGAACCTGAAGGGCAAAAAGGAGCGGGAGGCTCCGGCACCACGGCGCCCACACAGCCCCTGAACGCCTCGATCCAACCAGCCAACCCCTGGCGCCTGAGCACTTCGGCTCCCGCTCCACCCGACCCCTCGCGTCCGCGCCGCCGCCGCATCCCCTCGTACGCTTCCACGAGCCGCGGGTCTCCAGGGGCAGAGACGCCGGGGCGCTCACCGCCGTTTTTTTTTCCGGCGCACGAGCGCCCGCTGGAGGCTCCGGGGATGGACCCGCACCCCGTGGCGCTCTCCCACGAGCTTCACCAGCGCCTCCGCGTCCAGGGATCGGTCCTCCGCCAGTGCCTTCTCCACCGTGTCCATCACCTCGGGCGTGAGCTTGTGGCCCTGCCGGGGCCCCCGCTTCTTGGGCACCAGCCCCGGCAGACCTCCCTCCCCGAGCGCCGTCCGGGCCTTGTAGAACACGGGACGCGACACACCGAACGCCGCGCACGCCTCCGTGACCGCATGGCCCTCCACCTCGACGCGCCGCAGCATCTCGTAGCGGACCTGAACCAGGTCCCGGGCGTCGAAGAACTCGTCGGCCTCGAACAGCCCGTCGCGCACTCGCTGCGGGTGGGGGTTCACGGCGCCTCGCTTGTTCAGGGCCTCGAGCTTGGACTCCAGTGGGGTGCGGGCCATCGGGCGCTCCGGGGAAGTAGGGCTCCAGTAGTGTCTCTACTATTATGCCATCCTTGTCGCGCCTGTCAAGCTCCGCCCTCCGGAACGTTGGGCATACGTACCGACATATTGAGCCACACGCTGTGAGAACGGGTGGACGGCCCTCCGAAGAAGATGGCGTTATTCTGGTTACAGTGGGGACGTGATTTTGGTTACACTTCGTCGGCCACACCGAAGCCGACAGCCGCCTCATCGCCCCAGCTCCTCCAGCAGGTGGGCCAGGCGCAGCAGCTCCTCGACGCGCCCATGCGACCGGCCACCGGACAGGACCCGGAACGGATCCTCGTCCGCCGCGTCCGTCCAAGCCATAGGCACGGTGAACACCTTCCCCTCGGGATCCACCCCGTCCACGCTCTCATGGCCCCAGCTCCGCCGATACCCGACCAGCGCGAACGTCTCACCCGAGCGGGGATGGAAGGGGTGCGTCACCCGGAACCGGCGCTGTAGCCGGTCCACCTTGGGTGCAGTGTGATGGGGTTGCCTTCTCCTGCAAGGGTCGCGGCGTGTGCCCCTCCTGCAACGCACTGCGCATGGCGGAGGTGGCCGCGCACCTGCCCGACGAGGTCGTCCCGCACCTCCCCGTGCGGCAGTGGGTGCTGTCCGTGCCCAAGCGGCTGCGGCCCTTCCTGCACCAGACGCCCGAGGTGGCGAGTGGGGTGCTCACCATCTTCCTCCGGGCGCTCAGGTCTGCGCTCCGTGACGCAAGTCCGGGCGCGCCGGATGCGGTTCGCGACGCGCAGCTCGGAGCCATCTCCTTTCCCCAGCGCTTCGGGGGTTCTCTCAACCCGCACTACCACTACCACGTACTGGCCCTCGACGGCGTGGTCTCCGGCGACGTCGAGCACGGAGTCCGGTTCCACGAAGCCACCGGCCTCGAGGCCCCAGATGCGGAAGCCCTGGCCCGCACGGTGCAGCTTCGCGTCCTGCGGTGGTTCGCCCGGCGCGGGCTGCTGGACCCCTCCGCGCCGGCGGACATGGGGGGTGTCAGATTTTCTGTGTAGATGGCGTCATCATCAAACCGGCACCCGTCCTTCGAATACGATGGAGAGATGGTTCAGGGCAGCGGTCCAATTCTGGACCGGCCGACTCCACCGCGTTCGTCGTGTAGATAACCTTCCGGATCGCGGGCGGATAGTCGAAGAACGGCGTCAGGTTCGCCCAATGCGTCCGCCACATCCGGCTTCAGGTCGCGGGCCACGGCCTTTCGCTCCTTCCAGGACACGTAGCGCAGCGAACCGCGGGTCAGATGCACGATGCACAACTGCACCTGCGTCCTCGGGAAGACCGCCTCGATGGCGTCGGGGAACCCCTTCAGTCCGTCCACGGCGGCGATCAGGATGTCCTGCAGTCCACGGTTCTTGAGCTCCGTCAGCACGCTGAGCCAGAACTTCGCGCCCTCACCTCCGGACTCTCCAACCCAGAGGCCGAGCAGTTCCTTCTGCCCCTCGAGATTGATCGCCAGAGCCAGGTAAACCGCCTGGTTCTGCACGTGGCCGGACACACGCAGCTTCACATGGATCGCGTCCAGATACACGATCGGATACACTGCTTCCAGCGGCCGCGCCTGCCACGCCCGCACATCCTCCATCACGGCGTCCGTCACCGCCGAGATCAACGCGGGCGACACCTCGACCCCATACAGCTCCTTCAGGTGGCCCTGGATCTCCCGCGTCGTCATGCCCCGCGCGTACAGGGCGATCACCTTCTCATCGAAGCCAGGCAGCCGCCGCTGTCCCTTCGCCACCATCACCGGGTCGAACGTCCCGTCGCGGTCCCTCGGAACCTCGAGATCGATCTCCGCCATGTCTGTCTTCACGCGCTTCTTCGTGCGACCGTTGCGCGAGTTGCCGCCGTCGCGTCCCCCCTGAGCGTGCTTCTCATACCCCAGGTGCGCCGTCATCTCACCGTCCAGCACACGCTCCACCAGACGCCGCGTCAGATCACCCACCAGGCCCGACTGGCCCAGGATCTCTCCCGGGGCCTTGCCTCGGATCAACCGATCCAGAATCGTGTTCAGTTCCTGCTCGTCCAGCTCCTGCTCGTCCGCCATGGGGTCCTCCCCCTCGCTGTGGGAATCCTGCACCATGGCCATTTACACAGTTTTCTGCACACTCCCGAGCCGGTCCCCGGACGGTCGCACGTCACCGAGGATTCACTCCCCCCCCCGCCACTCAGGTCCCGCGTCAGCACGAAACGCCACTCTCCGCACTGGCACTCTCTTTCG
Organism: Longimicrobiales bacterium; assembly: GCA_041743405.1. Taxonomy (GTDB): domain Bacteria; phylum Gemmatimonadota; class Gemmatimonadetes; order Longimicrobiales; family Gaopeijiaceae; genus JBGTMU01. Next base: position 3,812 of record JBGTMU010000250.1, read on the forward strand.
CCAAGTGCGGCCCGGACCGCGCGTGCGCGATCGCCCGCTCGTAGTCGAGAGCTCGCACGAGGAAGACGCCGCTCAGGTTGACGCCTCGCATCGGTGCGTCTCCGCCGGCCAGGGCGGGACCTTCGGGAGGCACCCAGAAGCCCTCGTCGTGCGTGAGCCGGAGCCCACCCTCGAACCCACCCGACCGCTCCGATGAGCCGGAACCGACCGGCACCACGCCCCGGTCCACATCGAGCCGCATCGTCTGGGCGCAGTCCCTGGCCCGGATTTGAGAGGTGCTCCCTCTCCTGTGTCCCGCCTGCGGTGGCGAGATGCGGATCATCTCGTTCATCACCCTCCCGTCCACAGTGCAGGACATCCTCCTCCACCTCGACCTGCCCCATCGGCCTCCCCGGGTGTCCCCCGCCCGGGGTCCTCCCCAGGCCGAGCTCCACTTCGACCAGTCCCCGGCTTTCGACCTCGCGGCTCCCGACGCCATCCCGGAGTTAGCTTCGCTCCGCTCCGGTGAGCCGGCGGGATACCTTCTCTGCTCTTCGTCACGGGGTTAAGCCCGCACGGGTTCGGGTTCGATCAGTCCGCTCCCCATGACTGGGATGTCTGAGGCGCGGAGGCGTCCCCGCCCGCCCCTCCCCCCGGCAAGGGGCGTGCTCTCAGTATCCGTTTGAAACTCCTATTCCAAACTCCTATTCCTGATCGGGCCCATATCGGAGTATCCTCAACGCGTTCCCCACCACCAGAAGCGTGCTGCCTTCGTGAACGACGACGGCGAGTCCGATACCGAAGATCCCCGTGGTCGTGGCAAGGATCAGAGATCCGATCACGGAAAGGGAGATCAGGAGGTTCTGCCGAATGATTCGCCGGGTCATCCGGGATAGTCCGATCGCGAAGGGGATTCCCGCGAGATCGTCCCCCATCAGGGCGATGTCGGCGGTCTCCAGCGCGGCAGCCGTCCCAGCCCCGCCCATCGCGATTCCCACCGTTGCAGTGGCCAGGGCCGGGGCGTCGTTCACCCCATCGCCCACCATGGCCACGCTGCCATGTCGCTCCAGAAGCTCCCGGACTCCCTCTACCTTCTGTTCCGGGAGCAGCTCAGCCATCACCTCATCGATTCCCACGCCGCGAGCGACCGCTTCGGCGACCCCACGATTGTCCCCCGTCATCATCACGATGGTCTTGATCCCCAGATTTCGGATCTCGCTCAGAATCGCCGTGGCACCGGCTCTGGGTTGATCCGAGAGGCCGATCACGCCCAACCACCGTTCGCCGTGCCGTACAGCCATCACGCTCTGTCCGTCCGCCGCCAGTCTGTTCACTTCGGAGCGGAGCGCATCAGGGACGGCCACCTTGGCCTCCTCCCAGAGCCGAAGGCTGCCGATCTCGACTGTCAGACCGCCTACGGAGGAACGGACGCCCCGCGCTGTCAGGCTCGTCAGCTCGCCGGCCTCAGGCAGGTCAAGGGCCTCCGACGTGGCCCTCCGCACGACAGCCTTGGCCAACGGGTGCTGCGAGTTCCGCTCGACGGCCGCGCCAATCACCAACAACTCTTCACGGGACGCGCCCTCGTGCGGACTCAGTTCCGTTACCTCCGGATGCCCCACCGTCAGAGTCCCGGTCTTGTCCATCGCCAGGGCTTCCACCGCCCCCAGCCTCTCGAGGTGGACCCCACCCTTGACCAGAATCCCGTTTCGCGCAGCCTGGGCGATCCCGGCGAGCACAGCCGACGGAGTACCGATCGCCAGAGCGCAGGGTGACGCAGCTACAAGCAACGCCATGGCCCGGTAAAACCCTGTCCCCCACGACCAGAAACCAAGGGCGGGCGGACCAATCGCGAGCACGACCGCGACCCCGAGGACGATGGGTACGAAGACCGCGGTAAATCGGTCTGTGAATCGCTCGGTGGGGGCCTTCTTGGTCTGAGCCTCCTCCACGAGTTTGATCACTCGATCGAGGGTGCGATCTCCGGCCGCGCGCGTCACCTGGATGTGCAGCGCGCCTTCGCCATTTACCGTGCCCGCGTGGACCTCGTCGCCGACCTCCTTTTCCACCGGCATGGACTCGCCGGTGATCGGTGCCTGGTTCACCGAGGACCGCCCCTTCTGGACGCTGCCATCCACCGGAATCCGTTCGGCCGGGCGGACGACGACCCACTCCCCTGGCCGGACCTCCTCGACCGGCACGTCCAGCATCTCGCCGTCTCGCAACACCCGGGCGGTCGCTGGAGCCAGATCCGCGAGGGCGCGAATCGCGCCTCGGGCACGGTCCAGCGCCATATGCTCGAGCGCATGCGCCAAGGAGAACAGGAAGAGCAGGAATCCACCTTCCGCCCACGCCCCCAGGGCTGCGGCGCCGAGCGCGGCCACCAGCATCAGGAGATCGATGTCGAAGGCCACCTCTCCCTTCCGGAGAGCACCGACCCAATGACGAACCAGATCCCACGCACCCAGCAGGTAGGATCCAAGGTAGAGGGCAAGTTCAATCGGTTTCGGGAGGCCGAACCAGCGTGCCCCCGTCCACGCCAGCGCCAGCGCCAGACCCGCGAGGAGGCTCAGCGACAGTTCGCGGTGCTCCCGGAGTCCTCGCAGCCAGCCACCCTGACTCGTCCATTCACCAACTCGCCGGGAGGGGGTCCGATCCGAGTCCCCGTCAACCTCGTACCCCATCTCCTTGAGCGCCTCTCGTATCCTCTCCTCATCCATCCGGCTGGCTTCGAACTCGACCCGAGCTGCCTGCGCCGGGAGGCTTACGGAAGCACTCACGACTCCATCCATCCGCCCAAGCCTACCCTCAATCCGCCGAGCGACATCCTCTCCACCAATGGCCCGGATTCGGACTACGGTGTGCCCGTACCGCGCCTCCAACTCGGCCCCGGTTCGCGAGGCGGCCTGCTGGACCTCTCGAAGACTGACCATATCGCCGTCATAGTGGATGCATAGCAGCCCAATCTCCCTGCCAGACTCCCGGACCACATGGGCGTCGAGAATTCCCCGCAGCTTTGGCATCTGGGTCCGTAGCCGCTCTATGCATGCGTCGTCAGACCCAGGGACGCCGGGCAGGATCAGGGGCAGCTCAACCCGGACTGTCTGCTCGCTCACAGCTTCTCTCCGACACAGAGGTATCCCGCACCAGCCAGCCACTCGTGGTACTGATCGAGCCTCATCTGGTCCATGACGGACTCCCAGGGGCGAAAGCTGGCGTAGTCCCGAGTCACTCCGAATGGGCGATTCAACCAGATCCCGAACTGGATGAGCCATTCAGGCCACCTCTCGGGTTCCTTGATACCCACAAGTCCGATCCGACCGCCGGCAGGAAGGGCCGCGGCCAGCCTGCGAATCACCGCGTCGTATTCGGGGACCATCTCCAGGGAGAAGGTGGCCATCACCGCATCCGCGTCAGCCGGAATCTCGTAGTGCGCGACGTCCGCCTCTACCAGCTCCACGTTCGCCCAGCCCCCGTTCCTGACCCGGTTGCGGGCGCGCTCCAACATGTCGGGCGACAGATCCACACCCACCACCCGACCTGACGACCCAATCGCCTTCAGGAGGATCGGGAAGTTCGCCCCCGAGCCGCACCCGAGATCGACTACCGTGCAACCCGGCGCCAGAGACAGGTGCCGGACGACATCCACACGTCGTCGCCGCACGCCGAACGGGCGATACAACCAGAGGAGTCCGTCGTAGAAGGGCGCTACCCGCGCGTACTGCTCGCGGACCTCCTCACGATTCATAATCATTCTTCCCTCCTGATGGGAGCAGGGCATGCCCGACGCACCCGGATCTCAGTCAACATCCTGGCCCCGTTGGTCCGTGCTGATCCGCACGCCCTCCTCTACCGGAAGCACGAATATCTTGCCGTCACTGTGTCCCCCTGTTTTCGCGGCGGCGGTGATGGCAGCAATGACCTGATCGACCATCCCGTCGCCTACCACAGTCTCGATGCGCGTGGTCTCAGTGAAGTCCTTCAGCTGTGCGCGAACCCCCTGGGCGGGATCGAGCTTCTCGTGGCCGAACCCTCGGGCGTCGCCCACCGTCATCCCCGGAAAGCGCTCGATGTGCTGGAGCGCACGGGTCACACGATCCAGACGATGTGGTCGAATCAGAGCAAGGATCATCTTCATGGTGGCCTCCGTCAGAATTGAGTGGGTTCGCGGTGCATCCAGCCGTAGAGCACGGGGAGCACCAGAAGGGTCAGCGCCGTGGACGTCACGAGCCCGCCCACCACAGCGATCGCGAGCGGCCGCTGTACCTCCGAGCCGGGTCCGCTGGAGAGCAGCAACGGGACAAGGCCCAGGGAGGTGGTCGCCGCCGTCATGAGCACGGGCCTGAGTCGCAGCACCGACCCCCGTTCAACCGCTTCTCTGATCGAGAATCCCTCTTCGGCATGGAGCTGGTTGAAGTAGGTAATGAGAACGAGTCCGTTCTCCACTGCTATCCCGAAGAGTGCGATGAACCCGACGCTTGCCGGTACCGAGAGGCTGCTGCCCGTGACAAGCAGTGCCAGCAGTCCCCCGACGAGTGCCAGCGGGATATTCAGGATGATGAGGAGCGATTCCTTGAGGCTGTTGAACGAGACAAACAGCATTCCAAAGATCAGGAGGATGGTTATCGGGATGACGACGGCCAGCCGCCGGTTCGCCGCCTGAGCCAGTTCGAACTGACCTCCAAAGGTGATGAGGTAGCCGGGAGGGAGGACGATGTCGCGGGTAAGATTTGCCTGAGCCTCTGCGACGAAGCTCCCGATGTCACGCCCTCGTACGTTCAGCTGAACGGTGATGAAACGTTGGTTGTCCTCTCGCGAAATCTGCCGCGGGCCTACCAGCGTCTCGATAGTGGCGATCTGCTCAACCGGCACACGGCCACCCCCGGGGGTATCAAGCAGCATCGCGCTTACGTCCGACGGCCGCGAACGCATCGCCTCCGCGTATCGCACGTAGATCGTCCAACGCCGTTCCCCCTCGAACACCTGACCGGCTGGGGCTCCGCCAATCGCGGCCTGGATCTCCTTCTGCACATGATCGACTGACAGCCCATATCGGGCGAGAGCCCTTCGGTCCAGATCGACGCGGAGCTGAGGCTGTCCGGTGACCTGGTCCACCTGAACTTCCGAGGCTCCCTCAACCTCGCCCAGCACCCCCGCGATCTCACTCGCCTTCTCCAGCAGGACGTCCAGGTCGTCGCCGAACAGTTTTACCGCGATCTGGGCTTTGATGCCCGTGAGCAATTCGTCCACCGCCGCCGCGATCGGCTGGGTGAAGTTCAGTTGGACGCCCGGCATCTCCCCCAGTCGCGCCTGCATTGCCGCAACGAGGTCGTCTCGATTGTCGGCTGTGGTCCATTCGCCGGGTGGCAAGAGGTCGACAAAGATTTCGGAATTGTTCACGGGGTCGGAGTGGGCGCCGATTTCCCCTCGGCCGATCCGGCTCACGACTTGCTTTACCTCTGGAAACCGCATGAACTCACGTTCGATCCGCTGGATCGTAGCGGTTGATTCCGTCAAGGCGATCGACGGCGCCATCGTCGCCCGAACGAGCAGAGTGCCCTCGTTGAGGGTCGGGATGAACTCCTTTCCAAGGAAGGGGAAGGCGAGGAACCCCAGGACGAGCAAGATCCCCGTACCACCGCCGACGCGGCGCGGATGATCCAGAGCCCAAACCAACGCCACGCGATAGCGGCTCTCGAGGGCCATGACCCACCGAACACCCGATGATTCCGAGCTTTCGGATGCGCCTTCTTTGCGGTCGCGTCGCTTCAGGAGCGCGTTGGCCAGCACGGGGGCCACCGTCAGCGAGAATACCAGCGAACCCAGCATGGCCAGGGCGATGGTGTAGGCCAGAGGCCTGAACATGGTCCCTTCCACCCCCTGGAGAGTGAACAGGGGAAGGAAGACGATGATCACGATGGCGATGGCAAAGAAGATGGGCCGGCCCACCTCACGCGCCGCCCGCGCCACCAAATGGATCTTTGGCTCATCGGGATCCGGGGCTTCGCGCAGCCATCGGAAGATGTTCTCTACCACAACGATGGTCGCGTCCACCATCATGCCAATCCCGATCGCAAGTCCGCCCAATGACATCAGGTTTGCGCTGATGTCCAGGGGACGCATCAGTGTGAATGTGAAGAGAATCGAAAAGGGGAGCGACGCCGCAACAATGACCGAGGAGCGCACGTTCCCCAGGAAGAGGGCCAGCACCAGAATCACGAGTATGAGGCCCTGCCAAAGCGCACTCGTAACGGTGCCAGTCGCGCGCTGTACCAGTGTGGACTGTTCGTAGTAGGGGACGACCTTGACGCCTTCGGGGAGGGCCGTCTGGATTTGCTCAAGCCGATCCGTCACGCTCGCGATCACGGTCGAGGTGTTCGTGCCAAGCAGCTTCAGTACGAAGCCGACGACGACCTCACCCTCCCCATTGCGGGTGACCAGACCTCGCCTGATCTCAGGGCCGAGACCTACTTCGGCGATGTCGGCAACACGAATGGGAGTCCCGTCACGGGTCACGATCGTGATGTTGTCCAAGTCGTCCACGTTCTCGGCCAGCCCGATCGAACGGACGATGTACTCCTCTTTGGCCACTTCGAGAAAGCTGGCACCAACGTTCAGATTGTTCGCCTCAACCGCTTCCAACACCTCATGAAGGGTCAGATCGTACTGCCTGAGGGCCTCGGGCTGGACCACGATCTGATACTGCCGGACATGTCCGCCGATGGAGAGAACCTCCGTTACTCCGCGCACGGTCTGCAGATTTCGCTTTACGATCCAGTCCTGGATCGTGCGCAGCTCCTCAAGCGAATACCGGTCCGGATCCGCTTCGAGGTAGTAGAAGAGGATCTGCCCAAGTCCGCTCGAAATCGGCCCCATGCCCGGGTCCCCCAGGCCGTCGGGAATCTGATCTCGAGCCTCCTGCAGCCGCTCGTTGACCAGTTGTCGAGCGAAGTAGACGTCGGTCCCCTCCTCGAAGTAGACGTTTACGACCGACAGCCCGAAGTTGGAGACTGAGCGAATGCGCTCAAGCCCGGGCAGTCCGTTCATGGCCACTTCGACGGGGTACGTTACAAGCTGTTCAACCTCCTCGGGCGCAAGCCCTTCGGTTTCGGTGAATACCTGGACAAGAGCGGGAGAGATGTCGGGATACGCATCTACGGGAAGCCGCAGATAGGACCACACGCCGGCACCCATCAGAACGACGGCCCCGACCAGAACAAGCAGGCGCTGCCGGAGTGCGAAATCAATGATTCGGTCTGTCATGTTGTTCCCCTAGTCCCTAGTGCCCGTGACCGCCGAACTCGCCCTTGGCAAGTTCCGCTTTCAGCGTGAACGCTCCGGCGACGACCAGGGAATCACCTGCCCTGAGTCCTGCAACGATGGCCACCATCCCTCCGGGCAACTCCTCTGCCAGGAGGACCGGGGTGGCCACAAACGCCCCCGGCTCGGCTCCGGGAATCCAGACCACGTCGTTCCCTTCGACCTTTTGAACTGCGTCCCGCGGCACGGCGACAACCGTCTCATCGTCGGCCGTGTGAATGAAGGCGGTGGCGAACATTCCAGGCTTTAGTGCCCCGTCCGAGTTGTCGACTTCGACCCGCGCACGCACGGTTCTGCTCCCGGGGTCGAGAATGTCACTTACGAACACGATCCGAGCCGGAAATGAGCGCCCCGGCCAGGCTGCAGTGGTCAGGTCGACCGCCTGCTCCTCCCTCACGATCGACACGTCTCGTTCGAAGATGTCCAGCTCAATCCAGAGCGTCGTCAGATCGGCGATCGTAAAGAGTTGATCTGAGGGCCCTACCACCTCGCCCCGCCCCGCGTGACGCTCCACGACAACACCGTCATAGGGAGCGACCACATCGAAATGCCCTCCATCTCCGTGCGTCGCCGCCCCGAAAAGTCGGAGCCGCTCCTCTGCGCTGCGAAGACTGGCTTCAACGATCCGCAAACGGGTCTCGGCCTCAAGCACTTCACGACGGCTTGAGATTCCCCCGGCCTCCAGTCGGGTCTCCCGATCGAACGTCTCCTGGGCGATGCCCAGAAGGGCCTCGGCCTCGACGAGTTCTGCGCGTGCGACGCCAACCTCGGGGCTCTCAAGGTGGGCCAGAATGCCACCTTCGCTGACCCGACTCCCCAGAGTCGCTCGAAGCTCCACGACACGTCCCTGCGTTTTAGGCCCCACGTGGCTTAGCAGATCCTGGTCATAGGTGATGGTGCCTGTGACCCGCAGTGCGCCCCGGTTCAGAGTGCTGGCGACGCCCAACTCGATGTCGCTCAGGGCGAGAGCATCAGCGTCGAGGTGAACCTCAGGCAGCCCCCCGTCCTCCTCGGCGATGGGCGCCTCGGGGCGCTCATCGACCGAACCGCAGCCACCGGCGAGCCACATCATGCCAAGGGCCAGAAGAGTTTGGCCCGTCATCTTGAATATCTTCATCGGTCGTTCCCATTCCCGAGGGTTACGTCCTGCAGAATTGTGCCAGTCGCCGTTTCCAGATCAGAGCGGGCGCCGGCTCGTCTTTCCCATGCATCCCAATAGCCCATCTCCGCATCAAGGAGCTGATTTCGAAGCAGCAGCAGGCTGGCCAGATCGAGCTTCCCTTCGCGATACGCGATATCGAGGAGCGCCTGGTTCTGACGGATAGGGCCAAGTAGCTCGGCCTCAAGCAGAAGGACCTCTCGTTCCGCTGCCTGGAAGGCTCTTAGCGCGTTCTCCACCTCGGTCCTGACTCGCAATTCGGCTGATCGCCGCAACTGCTCGATCTCGGCGACTTCGGCCTGCCGTCGCTCCCGCTGGCCCTGGTTCCGATTGAGTAACGGCAAGGAGAATCCGATCGACAAACCCAACGAGGGATCGGCGAGCGGATCCTCACGGACCACCAGGCCGGCGATCCGCAGATTCGGCATCACGATGCGTTGTTCGAGCCTGGATTCCTGACGAGCCCGCTCCAGATCGAATTCGAGAGCCCGAACATCCGGCCTCAGAGCCAGCGCCGTGAGGACGTAGGCGTCGAGCGTTGGCGTCGCTTCAAGGGGCGAGGTCGATTCGGCCGCTGGCCCAGCGGTGCGAATCGGCGCGTTTGAGTCCCGCCCCAGCAGCCGACCGAGGGTGAGCGCAGCCGCCTGGCGTGCGCCCGAAAGTTCAATGGTCCGAGCTCGGGCGCGAGTGGCTTCGATCGCCACAAGGTTGGCCTCCAGCACGCTGACTTCGCCTTCGGCAAGCTGCACACCTACAGCCGTCCTGAGCTGGGCGTTCAGTCGGTCAATCTCATTGACCAGCGCCAGGCGTTGTTCGGTCGCAACCAGATGCGAATGGGCTCGACTGACCTCCGCCAGAACCAGACGGGCCTCGTCGTCGAAACGACCATACGCACTGGAAAGTGCGGCTTCGCTCGCCAAGCTGCGGAGCCCCCTTTGTCCAGCGACCTCAAGCTCCAGTCCGACCGCTGCCTCGTAGCGGCTGGCGATCCCGTTGCCGGGCGTACGACTCTCAAAGGAAACGTCGGGATTGAAACGAAGCGTGCGGGCGGCGCGAAGGTCCCCCGATGCGGCCTCTGGCCGCCAAAGGGCTGCCAGCAACTCCGGGTTCAACCGTGCAGCCAGACTGCGGGCTTCTGACAGTGATATTTGCAGCGTATCGCCGGTCTGGGCCTCCTGGGCCCGGATCGCACCTGAGGGCCATACTAGGCAGGCCACAGATACGACAGCGACGACGCTTTTGGCGTCAAAGAACATGATACTCCTCATCCATACGGTGACGCTCCGGCACAGCGATTTCCGCATATGCCAGAACCTCGCCAGCGCCCGAGGGCGCCAGCGCGTCGAAAGCGAACTGTGATGTGGGACGCCCGGCCGAACCGAGGAGAACTCGGGGCCTATGGGGCGGAGGAGATCAGGCTTTGGGGGGGTGGAACAGCGACCGAAAAGCGGTGCCGGAGGAGGCAACCTGCACGGAGTGAACCTCGGTGCTCAGAAGCACTACAAGGGAGAACTCGTGCTGGGCAGGAAGGCTTGCACTGTGGGTATGAGTGCAGTGGTCAACGGAGGTTCCATGCTGATGGTCGGAGCCATGCTCACCGGAGTCCTCATGGCCGTGCTCCCCCTGACCACTCTGGTTGTGGGCCATCGCTTTGAGGGACGACTCATGATGGACCGCACCGTCGCGCAACTCACCCAGCACCGTTTCACCGGTGGTGGCTCCGTAACCCAGGAGAAGAATGAGTGCCACAAACGAACGCCAACCCATCAACACAACCAGTTTGGAGGAACTGCCACTACTTCCGAAATCACGCACCGTGAGTTGGGGAAGGCAAGGTTGGGGCGACTTGGGGAGCCGAGGAATTTCATTACTGCCCACTCACAACAGAAGGGTCGGGTGGAACTCTAGCGAACCACGGATAGATAGATGGCAGCACCAACAGGGTGAGCAGGGTGTCCGTTATGAGGCCGCATCGTTCCGGATCGAGGGCGAGGACCGAGCGGGTCTGGAGAGGCTCGTCGGCCACTGTGCCCGAGGGCCTCTCGCCCTGGAGCGGCTCCACGCGCCCGCCGGACTTGAGGCGCTCTGCTCGCCGGACGCTCGCTTGGTGTATCGCCTCACCGAGCCCGAGGTGCACGGTCGCCATGAGCTTCGCTTCAGTCCGCTCGAACTGCTCGACCGCCTGGCCCGCCTCGTGCCACCGCCTCGCATCCATCGGTACCGCTACCACGGCGTCCTGGCTCCCAACGCGCGCCTGAGACCCACGGTGGTCTCGATGGGTCGGCCCGAACCCGACGAGTCGCCGGCCGATGCGGAGCCCCCACCGTCGGCCGGCCCTGCCTCCCACTCCGTCGCTCCGCCCGGCCACGCCCGGAAGCCGGCACCGACCGGCCCCCTGGCAGCTAAGCCCCGATCAGGATCCAGTCGCATGCTCTGGGCCCAACTTCTGGCCCGGATTTGCGAGATGCTCCCTCTCCTGTGTCCCGCCTGCGGTGGCGAGATGCGGATCATCTCGTTCATCACCCTCACGTCCAGCACATCGCCCGGCCAGACGCCCCGCTCTACCTTGTCTCCCCTCCTGAGAGGTCCTCAGGAATTCCTGTTCGGCCGAGTTGTCGACCACGAAGTTGCGCCCGCTGCCGTCGGCGGCCTCGGAGTCAGCCACGGTCCGGAACTTGATCCCCGTGGGGAACCCGGCCCCGCCTCGACCGCGGAGGCCGCGCTTCGTGACCTCCTCGATCACCTGATCCGGGGTCATCTCCCGGATCGCCTTCTCCAGCGACCCGTAGATCCCGGCATTTCGGGCCTTCTCCTGCGGGATCACGATACGGTCGAAGTGCCGGAGGAGGGAGTTTGTACGGCTCGGCGAGGGCCAGGATGTCCGCGTCCGAAATGTGCCGGTTCGCCTCGTGGGGGGCGGTTACGGGCCGAGGGGGATGGCCGCGCAGGGGACCCGAGGCAATTACTTAGGTCTTGACCTAAGTGTTACCGAAGTGCAGGTTGCACCATGCGCGCCGACCCCGCCGTTCTCGAGCCGATCTTCCACGCCCTTTCGAACGCGACCCGCCTTGCGGTCGTGGATCGGCTGAGCCGAGGCCCCGCTCCCGTGAGCGAGCTCGCCGATCCGTTCGGCATGGCCCTGCCCTCGTTCATGCAGCACCTGGCCGTTCTCGAGGAGTGCGGCCTCGTCACGAGCGAGAAGCGAGGCCGGGTCCGGACCTGCACCCTCGTGGCGGACCGCCTGCGAACGGCCGAAGGGTGGATGGCGGAGCGGCGCGCCGAATGGGAGAGCCGGCTCGACCGGTTCGATGCCTACGTCCTCGAACTCAAGAAGGAACGCGAACGATGACCCACCCGACCTACATCCCCGACCCGGAGCTCGACCTGGTGCTGGAGCGCAGCCTCGACGTGCCGGTCGACCTCGTCTGGGAGGCCTGGACGACTCCGCAGCACCTGAAGCAGTGGTTCGTTCCGCGCCCCTGGACCATCACCGAGTGCGAGATCGATCTGCGGCCGGGCGGCCGCTTCCGCACCGTGATGCGTTCGCCGGAGGGCGAGGAGTTCGGTGGGGACGGGTGCATCCTCGAGATCGTCGAGGGCCGCCGGCTCGTATGGACCGACACCCTGGGTCCCGGCTACCGCCCGAGCGCCGAGCCCTTCTTCACCGCGGTCGTCTCGATGGAGCCCGACGGCTCCGGCACCCGCTACCGCGCGATCGCGATCCACGGGAACCCCGAGACGAAGGCGCGCCAGCCGCACTTCGGGATGTGCAGCTCGGAGCCATCTCGTTCCCCCAGCGCTTCGGGAGTTCTCTCAACCCGCACTACCATTACCATGTGCTCGCTCTCGACGGAGTGATCTCCGGCGACGTCGAGCGGGGAGTGCGGTTTCATGAGGCCAAGGGCCTCGAGGCTCGAGACGCGGAAGCCCTGGCCCGCACAGTGCAGGTTCGCGTCCGGCGCTGGTTCGCCCGGCGCGGCCTCCTGGATCCCTCCACGGTGGCGGACATGCGCACGTGGCAGGGGGGCGGCGGGTTTTCGGTCGACGGCTCCGTCCGCATCGAGGGCGAGGACCGGGCGGCTCTCGAGCGGCTCGTACGATACTGTGCCCGGGGGCCTCTCGCCCTGGAGCGGCTCTACGCCCCCGCCGGCATCGAGGCGCTCACCTCGCCGGAAGCTCGCCTGGTGTATCGGCTCACCGAGCCCGATATGCACGGCCGCGACGTGCTTCGCCTCACACCCCTTGAGCTGCTCGAGCGACTGGCCCGGCTCGTTCCGCCGCCTCGCATCCATCGCCACCGCTACCACGGGGTCCTGGCTCCCAACGCGC
>JBGTMU010000251.1:0-1826 GCA_041743405.1 Longimicrobiales bacterium
GTCGGCCCGTCCGTGTCGGCCCGTCCGTGTCGGCCCGTCCGTGTCGACCCGTCCGTGTCGACGGGTCCACGTCGACCCGTCCACGCCGACCCGTCCGGGTCGAGAGGGTCAGGTTGGCGGGAGGGTGAGGTTGGAGGGAAGCTCAGCGTGCGGCACTGCGAAGGTCAGCTCCTACCGAAACGACCTCTGCAGCTCATCCAGCGCCGCCGAACCGGGGCAGAGCTCCTCAAACGGAAGGTCGATGAGAGGAGTCGCGACGGTCCCGGCCACTTCGTGCATCTCACCCGCGTCGGTGGCCACATGCAGGATCCCGGTCGGGACCTCGCCCGCCGCCTGCCGCTCGCGGATCCATGCGTAGGCGCGGTCTCGGTCGGTCGGGTCGAACCCTTCAGCCACCTTGCGGAAGCGGATCCGGGTGCCGTCGTGCATGGGGACCTCGATGGTCGACCCCGGATCGTACTCGATCGAAATCTCGGCGACGGGCATGATCAGGTCCGCCTCGGCGGCGGATTCCAGATGCGACCTCGTATACCGGTAGCTCTTCGTGGATCCGTCGTGATCGTTGAAGGTGACGCAGGGTGAGATCACATCGACCAGGGCGAACCCTCGATGCCGGATCGCGGCCTTCAGGATGGGGATGAGCTGCGGCTTGTCTCCGGAGAAGCTGCGGGCCACGAAGGTGGCGCCGAGAGTGAGGGCGAGGAGCACCGGATCGATGGGGGGCTGCGCGTTCGCCGCACCCCGCTTCGCGCGCGACCCCAGGTCGGCCGAAGCCGAGAACTGTCCCTTCGTGAGACCGTACACCCCGTTGTTCTCGATCACGTAGAGCATGTTCACGTTCCGCCGGATCGCATGGCAGAGCTGTCCCAGCCCGATCGAGAGGGAATCGCCATCGCCCGAGATCCCCACATGCACGAGATCCTGATTGGCCGCATTCACCCCGGAGGCAACGGCGGGCATCCGCCCGTGCACCCCGTTGAATCCGTGCGCCTGGCTCACGAAGTAGGTGGGGGTCTTCGCAGAGCAGCCGATCCCGCTCAGCTTGGCGATCCGATGGGGGGGGAGGTTCAGCTCATGAAAGGCCTCGATCAGCGCGGCGGTGATGGAGTCGTGCCCGCAACCCGCGCAGAGGGTCGACATCGCGCCTTCGTAGTCGCGGCGGGTCAGTCCGATCTCGTTTGCCGGGAGGCCCGGATGCACGACACGCGGCTTGGCGATCCAGGTCATGAGGCGTTCCTCGCATGGGCGGAAGCGGGCGCATCCGCCTGGGGGTCCTTGGCGGCACTCGCGTCTTCGACCCCCGCCCCCCCGACATCCACCTCTTCGGCAACCACCTCTTCGGCAACCGCTTCTCCGGCATGCGCTTCTCCGGCATGCGCTTCTCCGGCATGTGCTTCTCCGGCACCCGCACGATCGACCGCAAGCCGCGCCCGCACCGGTTCCACCACATCGACCGCACTGAGAGGCATTCCCCCATACCGGAGAACTGAAACGAGCTTCTCTCCGGGGGCGGCGATCTCAACCATCAGGAGCGAGCGAAGCTGGGCGTCCCGGTTCTGCTCGACCACGAACACGGTCGAATGGCCCTCGATGAACTCGCGGACGCTCGGGTGGAAGGGGAACCCGCGGATCCGGAGGTAATCGGCCGCCACCCCCTCTTCGGCGAGGAGGTACTGAGCCTCCTGCAATGCGCGATCGACACCCCCCAGCGCAATGATCCCGATCGCGATTCCAGATGCGCTCAATCCCGCCGCAGGCCGCGGCACCGGCTCCGCCGCAGTCCCCGGCACCGCCCCCGCCGCATCCCTCACCACCGCCCCCGCCTC
>JBGTMU010000252.1:0-14037 GCA_041743405.1 Longimicrobiales bacterium
GGGTCGGGGGCGGCGGGCCGCTCATCGAGCGCATCCGCGAGTCCGATGCCGAGGATGCGCTTCTCCGCCTGCGACGCCTCTCGGACATCGCCGCGATCCGGCACTCGTCGCTCGCGCACTTTCCCCTCGCCGCCCTCTTCGCGTGGGACATCCATGTGCTGAGCCGGCTGGAGCGCTGGCGGCAGGAGCACGGCGGCGACGTCGACACCTGGGTTCGCGCGGTGGCCGAGCTCGAGCTGACCGCCTCGCTCGCGGGGCTCCGGCATGATCACCCGTCCTGGAGCTTTGCTGCGCTGGACATGGGTGAGGGCCGGCGCGGAGGCGAGGACGGGGCAAAGGGTGAGGAAGCAGCGGGAGGAGAGCCGGAAGGGGAGATCCTGGGGAAGGATCTCCGCCATCCCCTCCTCGGGCCGGACGAGGCGGTGGCGAACACCGTCCGGCTCCCCGCGCCCGGCCGAATCCTTCTCGTGACCGGCTCGAACATGTCCGGGAAGAGCACGCTCCTGCGAGCTCTCGGGACGAACCAGCTCCTCGCGCTCATCGGCGCGCCGGTGGCGGCGGGCAGTTTTGCCACCCGCCCCCTTCTCCCCTGGACCTCGATGCGGGTCTCGGATTCCCTCTCCCGCGGAGTGTCCTACTTCCTTGCGGAACTCCACCGGCTCAAGGCCGTGGTCGACGCCGCCCGCGAAGGCCCGGTGTTCTATCTGCTGGACGAGATCCTCCAGGGCACGAACACGGCGGAGCGCCGCACGGCCGCACGGATCGTGCTCTCGCACCTGCTCGAGACCGGGGCGGTGGGCGCCGTGACGACTCACGACCTGACCCTCGTGGACGCCCCGGAGCTGGCCTCCCGCAGCGAGAATGTCCATTTCCGGGAAGATGTGCTCGGCGCGGGCGATGAACGCCGCATCCACTTCGATCATCTCCTGCGGGAAGGTCCCGCCACCTCCCGGAACGCCCTGCTCCTTCTGGAGATGGTGGGGCTCGGGGCGAAGGCGGGCGGAATTCGCGCAGGGGACGACGAGCGGGAGAACAACGAATGATCAGGACCCTCGAAGAGGCACGGCAGTTTGTGCTGGACAAGCGGATCTGCAGCATCTTCGCGAAGGATGGGACAGATATTCCCTCCCTCTGGGATCACGTCGATCTTCCCGAAAAACAGCCGGGAGAGAAGGGCTGGGGCGAGCGCGTGAGCGCCGTCTGGACGTGGAAGAATCAGCTTCCCGCCGAGTTCCCGACCGAGATCTTCTATGGGAAGATCAAGGGCGGGACTGCGGTCCTCATGGCGATGGACCACCTGGCCGACGTGCACTTCCCGGCGGCCCACGTGCCCCCCGACGGTCTGGACCGACTCGCGCGGGTGATCCTCGGAAAGATCGAACTGGAGCCTTGGGACACCACGGCCCTTCGCCGCGTGATACTTGAAGAAGTCGGCGGCACCAAAAGCGCATTCGCCACCGCGCTCACGAAGCTGCAGGTGACGCTGAACATCGTCAGGCTGAATGACCCCGACGTGGAGCGCGATACATGGGTGCCCTTCCGGGAGCAGTATCTGGACATCTGGGCGCGACACGTCGACCCCGGCCCAACGGATCGAGAATGAGCGGGACACCCGGAGACGCCAGGGTTTGCCCGGACGCCGTCCCGCGGATAGAGTCCCGGGATGAACTCCGAACCTGAGAATCCCGATCTCACGGTCCCCTCGGTGGTCACTCCGGGGAAAGGCTCGCCCCCCCCGTCCCGTCCCAGGTCCCCCCTCCCCGGGAGACGTGGCACCGGTGGCGGGAGCGCCCTGGCCGCTCTCGTCGCGTTGACCAGTTGCGCCGGTCCCCTCCAGGTCACCCCGAACGACGCCGCCACGGTTCTGGCACACCAGACCGTCGAGGGGCCATCTCCCGCCACCCCCGGCTCCTACCGGGTACTGACCCTCACCTACGGAAGCGGCACGGACCGCAACCGGCCCGAGTACCGGGATTCGGTGGCCATCCGCACCGACTCGGTGGATGCATCGAAGCTCGTGGCACTGGGCGGTTCAGCAGGGGAGCGAAACAACTACTGGGGCTTCACCCCGAAGGGCTTTCCGCTGAACGCCCGCGTCTGGTATCCCGAGGGGGACGGCCCCTTCCCCCTGGCGCTCGTGGTCCACGGCAACCACGACATGCGGGACTACTCGGACCCGGGCTACGACTATCTGGGTGAGCTTCTGGCCAGCCGCGGCTTCATCCTGGCCTCGGTGGACATGAACTTCATCAACGGGGGGATCGGGGAGGAGAACGACGGGCGGGGATGGCTTCTCCTGAAGCACCTCCAGGAGTGGGAGCGATTCAACGGGGAAGAGGGAAATCCCTTCCAGGGGAAGGTGGACATGGCGAACATCGCCGTCATGGGCCACTCCCGGGGCGGCGAAGCAGTGGGGCACGCCGTCGCCTTCAACCGCCTGGAGCGATACCCCGACGACGCCTCCCTGGAGTTCGACTTCGGCTTCGACATCCGCGCGGTCGTGGCCATCGCCCCGGTAGACGGCCAGTACCTGCCCACAGGGCGCAAGGTACCGGTGGAAAACGTGAACTATCTGGTCTTCCATGGCTCCCACGACGGGGACGTGACCTCCTTCCACGGGCTGCGCCAGTTCGACCGTCTGCGCTTCACCGACGGCGGCGACTGGTTCAAGTCCGCCGTCTACATGTACCGGGCGAACCACGGTCAGTGGAACACGGTCTGGAACAACCGCGACAACGGCCCCCGGTCCGGCCGTATCCTGGACCTCCGCTACCTGGTTCCCCGGGAGGAGCAGCGCCGCATGGCGGAGCTCTACATCACCGCCTTCCTGGAGGCGACGCTGAAGGGTGAGGATCGCTGGCTTCCCATCTTCCGGGATCACCGGGTGATGGGGGAGTGGCTCCCGAAGAGCATGTACATCACCCGGACACTCCATTCGTCCTTCATGCCCTTGGCCACCTTCGAGGAGGACATCGACGTGACCACCGGGACGGCGGCGGGCTCGGTCCTGACGGGAGACAGCCTGGCCACCTGGCGCGAAGAGACGCTGAACCTCCGGTCCAGAAACCGGGCCAGCACCTCCGCCTCCCAGGAGAACCAGGCGGTGCGCCTCGGGTGGAACAACCGCATCGCCGGGGCCGACACCACCCGCATGGGTCCGCCAGCGCGGTTCCGCGTGGACCTCCACGGAGAGCTGGCGCGGGAGTGGGAGCTGGGGGAGGGACACTCGGTGACGCTGGCCCTCTCCGCCACGCCGAACCTTCCGGCTCCCCGGAAGGACCCGAATCCGCCGGAAGAGGGAGACGAACCCGTCGAAGCGGAGGCCCCGGAGCGCCGCGGCGGAGACGAGGGGGACGACGAGAAGCCCCCGGTGGATCTATCGGTGGAGGTAGAGGACGCCGCGGGACGCACCGCACGGGTAGCGCTCAGCCGCTACGGCCCCATCCGCCGGCCCCTGGACATCACCATCTGGCGGCGCCAGGACCTGGAGGACGACGTCTTCGCCGACCGCTCGGAGGTGATCCTCCAGGGCTACGAAATTCCCCTCACGGACTTCCTTGCCGAGAATCCGGAGCTGGACCCGTCCGCCCTCCGGGCGGTGAGCCTGGTGTTCGACCGGGCCCCCGCCGGGGAGGTGCTCCTGGACGACCTGGGATTCTCCCGGCTCGGGGATGCCTTCTGGGGCACCCGCATCCGGTAGCAGGCCGTAGACTACTGGAGGGACCACCGCGACGGGGTCTTGCGTGTCCGGGGCGCGGCGGGTCCAGGCGTATGGAGTCCCGCACCGGGGCCGGTCAGCGCCACCCCACCGAGATGCGGTGGATGCCGTCGGCGCCGTCCACGGGCTGGAAGGCATAGTCCAGGACCAGGGCGTCCCCCCAGAAGCTCCCCCCGAAGGTCACGGGCGACGCCTCTCCCTCCGGGACGCTCCTGAAGCCCACCCGCCCAACGAAGGTGCGTCCACGGATGGGCCAGTAACCGACCTCCAGCCCTCCTCCGTATATGAATTCGCCGTCGTCGCGGCGGGTCACCTGCGCCGCCCCACCTACGTCCAGGGGGCCGAGCGGCCTGCCGTACGTTCCCGCGCCCAGGACCCACTCCTGAGGCAACTCGAGCCCTTCTCCATTCAGCTCCGGGTCCCGTCCCAGGTTCCTGGCGGTGAGGGCCACCTGCAGCCGCCCCAGGGGCCGGGCCGCACCCACATCCACCGTGCCGGCGGTGACGCTCGAGCCGTCGAAACGCTGGGTGGAGAGCCTTCCCGACACTCCAAGAGCCACGCCGAAGAGGGAGCGACCCCAGGTGACGGTGGCGGCGGATTCAGACACCCCCGGGGCGTTTCCATCGTCGAGAAGCAAGGGGTCCAGGCCTCCGGAACGGGTGCCGGCGCCCTGTACGGGGCCTCGGTAATCCAGCGTCCTTACCGAGAGCGCCACGCCCCCCCCGAACCAGTCCGTGGCGGCCGAGAGGGAATACGCGGTGGCGGCGGTGCCGAAGCGGGTGTGTCCCGCCTGCATCCCCGAAAGCCGCTGGACCAGCGCCGGGTGGGTGAAGGCCAGGTCCGGATCGCTCGACCCAAGCTGCAGGGCCATCCCCAGCCCCATGGCCCGGGCTCCAGCGGGGATCTCCAGGATCGCCGGTTCCCGACCGGGAGTCTGGGCCCCAGCCTCCTGTCCGGAGAGGCCCAGGGCCATGAGGGAAATGACGGGGAGGAGGAGATAGAGGCGGGTGCGGCGCGGGGCGGCCGGAAAGCGATGGGTCATGGAATCGGCGGTGGAAGGAATGGACTGCGTCGATTCTCCACCTTCGCCGCGTGTGGCGCAACCGCCGCGACCCGGTACGCCGGGGGGATCAGTCCGACCGGCACTCCGGGTTCAGCCATCCGAATCGGTGACCCTCGATCGCGGATGGGGCCCATGGCTCCACCTCGCGCGGACAGCTATCATTTCAGTCATGACCAAGACCCCGCCGACCCCCCCCGAGGAAGTGATCCTCGTCGCCCTCGTGGATGACAACCGCATCTCGCGTGAGGAGCACGTCAGACTCCTCAACGCCCAGCCCGGCGTCACCGTGGTCTCGGCCGAGGCCACGCTCCGCGTCACGATGCTGACGGAAGAGCAGCCCGATGTGGTTCTGGTGGACGCGGGCGCGACCGAGGTGCTCTCGCTGCGGGCGGCCGTCACCACGCGGCGCGTTCGCCCCGATGCCCGCGTCGTCATCACCGACCTCATGGAGAACAACGAGGACATCGGAGACTATGTGAAGGCGGGGGTGTCGGGGTTCGTCCTGAATGACGCGACCGCCGACGACGTGGTCGAAACCGTGGAGAAGGTGGCCGATGGCGCGCACGTCCTCCCCGAAGTCCTGACCTCCCCGCTCTTCGTGCAGATCGCCGCCGAGGGGATCGTGCTCGACGAGGATACGCCGGGACCGCCGATCCGCGCCAAGGTGGCGGTCACCCTCACCCTCCGGGAGCAGCAGGTCGTCGCGCTGCTCGGCGAGGGACTCGCCAACAAGGCGATCGGCGCGCGGCTGCTCGTGTCGACCGACACCGTCAAGTCGCACATCCGGAACGCGATGAAGAAGACCGGACTCCACACCCGGATCCTCCTGGCGATGAGCACGAAGGTGCCGCCGAAGGGCTAGCGCCACCTGTCCCTCCTAAGGACTGGCCCCTCCGGGCGATATCGGAGCCGCTCGCGCCCCGACTAGGTTTCGTACTCCGGCCCTTCCCGCCGACGCGGGACCCCTCGCTTCGAGGAGATCCCGAGTGGAAACCACCTTCCTGATGCGAACAGGCGACGATTCACCGGTCGCCGCTGCGGCCCTGCACGACGGCCACGCTCTCCGCGCGGAGGTCTGCGCCGCGATGGGGCTCGGAGACCAGGAGCGGCTCCGCGAGGAGGATCCGTTTACCGCGCAGTGGACAGAGGTCGTCGAGACGAGGCTGATCGCCCTGCGTTCGCGTTTCGAGGTCGACCTCAACCGACCGCCCGAGCGGGCCGTTTACCTGGAGCCTGAGGACGCCTGGGGGTTGCATGTGTGGCGTGACACGCCTTCGCCTTCCCTGGTCGCCTCGTCCCTCGCCCAGTACGACGCGTTTTACGCGGCCGCCAGCATCTCCCTCGTGCACATGTGCAGGCAGTGGGGACGGTTCGTCGTGCTCGATCTGCACAGCTACAACCACCGGCGTGATGGACCCACCGCTCCACCGGCCGACCCGGCGACCCACCCCGAAGTCAACATCGGCACGAGCAACATGGATCGGCGTCGCTGGGCCCCCGTAGTCGACGGGGCCATCTCGCACCTCCGGTTGGCCCCCTTCATGGGTCGCACGCTGGACGTGCGCGAGAACGTCAAATTCACTGGCGGGCACTTCCCCCAGTGGATCCACCATGCCTTCCCCGCGAACGCCTGCGCGATTGCCGTCGAGTTCCGCAAGTCGTTCATGGATGAATGGACCGGCACCCCTGACCCGTCCCACCTCGAGGCGATTCGCCATGTCCTCGCGAGCCTGGTGCCGGTGCTGCAGGATGCGCTGAAGGGCGTGGGTGACTGAGTGTCCGGGAAGACGGGACTCGACGCTTCACCCTCTCCCGGGCCAGGGATTTCAGCCGACTTCATCGTGCAGGTCTGCGAACGGCTGGAGCGGGGGCGGGCGGTTCGGCGTTCCCTCCCGGGCGGAGGCCGGCTGCACATGGACCGTGCGTTGCCGTTCCTCTGCGTCTTCCGGGAACCCCTGAACGAAACCGTCGGTCAGACTTCGCGCCTGGTGGTCGGTGAAGCCGCCCATCTCATCGCGCCTGGGACGCCGGAGCTGCATCCCCGACTTCAGGAGCTCGTGACGGGCATCTCGAACATCATGGTCCAGAAGTTCGGGGCGTTCCTCCTCCTGGAAGTGTGGACCGCGCCGGAACGGGGTGAGAGACGGGTCGACACGAAGACCGTTCCCGATCCGACCTTTCGAATCGTCTCGCCCATGCTCCCGGCGGACGATCCGACCGTGCGCGAACTGAAGGCGGCACTCAGCAGGATCCCACTGCGCCCACCCCCGCTCGATGTGGAGGTCACGACGGGGGGGTCACCCGCGCCGCCCGGTCTCGAAGAACTGCTCTCGTGTGCACCGGGCACGCCGAGGGGGTGCAGCGTGGATGGGTGCCGCATCGTGGGAATTGAAGTGCAACCGGTCTACAGGCAGGCGCGCACGGGCACCCCCTATCCTGTACTGTTCGAGACCCTGCAGCGCGGGCTCTCGCTGGCCATCCGCCAGACCGCATATCACTTCGCCCAGTTGCATACCGGCCACACTCCCAGGCATTACCATGCCCTCGGGCGCCGGAGGACCGTGCGAGCGGTGCAGGAAGCCGACAAGGCGCTGACGGACATCTCACGCTCCTTCGATTTCCTGTTGCAGGTGACGCCCGTGAATGCGGCGCGAGCCCGGGTACAGTTCTTTCGCAATGGCGCGGAGCGCGATCCGGAGTTCGATTATCGACCGCTGATCGTGGACGTGCCCGCCTTGAAGCGTCGGCTCTACAACCTGCCGCTCGAACGCCTCGAAGACCCCACCCTCCAGCATCTGCTCTCTGCGTGCCGGACCGAGATGTCGCGCAAGCTCACCATGCTGGGAGACCGCAACACGGCGCGGTTCCTGTACGGAAGCCTGGCGGTGTATGGCGACGTGAGCGACGCGCTGCACGCGCTGGCCGTCCAGGTGCTCGAAACGCTGGTGCGCAGTCGTGGCGGGGAGGACGACGAGGACGATCTCGAGTCAGAGGAGATCGTGAACGCCGCCGGGTTTGCCGCGATGGCGGAGGACGAGCTGGCACGGTATCGCGCGGAATATTCCGGCCTCGCCGCGAAGGTTCACATTCGCTCCGACGTGGCCGGAGTGCTCGTGTCAGAGGGCGACCTGCTGATTGGATCCGGGTTCCGGGCCACCGAAACGCGCGCCCGGGCGCTGCTCCAGCATGAGATCGGAACGCATGTCATCAGCTACTCCAACGGCCTCGCGCAACCACTCAGTCAGCTCGCGAGCGGGCTGGCGGGCTACGAGGAGACGCAGGAGGGGCTCGCCGTGGCTTCGGAGTATCTCGTGGGCGCGCTCACATCGAGTCGACTCCGTGTGCTCGCCGGCCGCGTGGTCGCCGTCCGCGCACTCCTGGACGGTGCGGTCTTCGTCGAGGGCTACCGCTCGCTGACGAGCGATTTCGGATTCGCGCCCTCCACGGCCTTCACGATCTGCATGCGCGTGTACCGGAGCGGCGGCTTGACCAAGGATGCCATCTACCTTCGCGGGCTTGAGGACGTCCTCGCCTACCTGCAGGCTGGCCGGGATCTGGAACCGCTCTTGCTGGGAAAGGTGGCCATCGCGGACGTACCGGCCATCGAGGAACTGCGCTGGCGGGAATACCTGAAACCGCCGCGGCTGATTCCCCGTTTTCTCACCGCGCCTGGAGCGGAGGAAGCGATGCGAGCTCTACGTCGGGGGCATTCAGCTCTTCAACTCGTCACCGAGACTGCGCCAACATGAAAATCGGCTTCGTCGTGAATGATCTGGAAACCGAAGTGGACAACTACACCACGACGCGACTGGCCCTTGCGGCGCTCAGCATGGGACACGAGGCGTGGTACATCGGTGTGGCCGACTTCGGGTACGCCCAGGACGCGACCATCATTGCGTGCGCACACTCGGCACCCGGCAGGAAGTACGCGTCGGGCAAGTCATATCTGGCGGCGCTCAGGGGCACGAAGGCTGTGGTGGAAAGAATCGACCTGTCGGAGCTCGACGTGGTGATGCTGCGAAGCGACCCGGCCGACGACGCCATCGAGCGACCGTGGGCTGCCCAGTCAGGAGTGATGTTCTGCAGACGCGCCATGGAAAAGGGGCTGGTGGTGCTGAACCACCCCGATGGACTTCTGGGTGCCCTCAACAAGATGTACTTCCAGGATTTTCCGGAAGCCGTGCGGCCTCGCACCATCATCACGCGCGATCCCGCCGACATCAAGGCATTCGCCAAGAGTGAAGGGGGCAGAATCGTTCTGAAGCCGCTGCAGGGGTCCGGGGGCCAGAGCGTCTTCCTCATCCGTCCGGAGGAAGCCTCCAATCTGAACCAGATGATCGACGCCGTGAGCCGCGATGGCTACATCGTCGCTCAGGAGTATCTGCCGGCGGCAGAGGAAGGTGATACGCGCATGTTCCTCATGAACGGTGTGCCTCTCATGCACGAGGGGAAGTACGCGGCCTTCCGGCGCGTGAGGTCGGGAGACGACATGCGGAGCAACATCACCGCGGGCGGCAAGGTGAGCCGCGCGAAGATCGACGACGTGGCGCTCGGCATCGCGGACATGGTCCGCCCCAAGCTGGTGACGGACGGGATGTTCCTCGTGGGGCTCGACATCGTCGGCGACAAGCTCATGGAAATCAACGTATTCAGCCCCGGAGGGCTCGGCTCCGCCGAGAGGTTCGAGGAAACGGACTTCACCCGCCTCGTGATCGAGGCCATGGAACGCAAGGTCCGGTACGCGAGCCAGGATCGGCGGGCGGCCCGGAACGCCGTCATCTCCATGCTCTAGGAGCTAAGCGCCCCCTCCCTGGCATGCGGTATCGGAGCGATCCTCACCCCCCGCTCCCATTCACCACCGGAGCCCTCGGCATCGGCGCGCGCCCGGCCGCCGGACCCTCCTTCAGCTTGTCCTGCTGATCCACGTACCGGACCCCTTCCGTGATCCAGGCCGGAGCCGGTTCCCCCTTCAGGTAGTGGGCGAACCACTCGTGCGCGCGCCGATAGTAGTCCATCTGGTTGGGGCGCTGGGCCAGCCCGTGGTTTTCCCCTTCGTAGACCAGGAGCACGAAGTCGCCCCCGAGCCGACGGGCGGCGTTGTAGAACTCGACACCCTGATTGAACTCGACCGCGCCATCCTGATCTCCGAACGCCATCAGCAGAGGCGTGCGCATGTTCGTGATATTGTGAACCGGTGAGTTCAGACGGTACGACTCGAAGTCTTCCCACCAGGGCACCTCCATGCGTCCCTGCGAGATCTCGAAGATGCGTGCATCGGTGCTGCCCGAGTTCCAGTAGAAGGAGAGGTACATCGAGACCAGATTCGTGAGGGGCGCCCCGGCCACGGCCGCCGCGAAACGGTCCGTCTGGGTCACGGCAAACGTGGTCTGATACCCGCCCCAGGAGTGCCCCGTGATGCCCACCCGGGCCGGATCGATGTGTCCGGTGGCGAGGGCGGCGTCGAGCGCCGGAAGCACCGACTCCATGAAGGAAAGACCCGGGTTCCGGGGGCGATACACGATGTCGGGGAGGAGCACGAAGTAGCCGTCCTGCGAGAAGGCCGTCGTGTTGTAGGCGCTCCTCTGGGTGGGGTTCACCCAGTTGTGCAGTCCCTGCGAAAGCCGCTCATAATGATACACGATCATCGGGTACTGCTCTCCCGGCTGGAAGCTGGCCGGGTACACCAGCACGCCCTGAAGCGGGACTCCCCAGTCGTTCTCGTAGTTCACGAGCTCGGAGCGCCCCCAGAGATATTCATCGGCGACGAACTCATTCACCCCCATGACCCGCTGCGGGGAAGCCAGGTCGGCGCCCGCGACGTGGAGCGCGGGCGGATCGTCATACCGCTGCGTCACGAAGGCGTGCACATCCGCGTCATCTGCCTTCGTGAGCCGGCCGATCCCGCGCTCCTCATAGATCCGTCGCTCCACGCCCCGCCCGGGTCGAAGATGCCCGTATCCGGACTCCTTCGTGAAGTCTCCGTAGAGGGAGACCCACCACGGGCCGTTCCCCGGGAAGGCCTCCTCGTCCGGGTCCAGCCGGACGAGCCGGTGGCGAACCTGCTCCTCGGCCCCGGTCGTGAGCCGCTCGGCTCCGGACCCGTCCGGCGCGAGGCGCCAGACATCGTATTGGTCGTAAAGAAGCACGTGCTCGTCCCCCTCGGTCCATCCTGCCACCCCGTACGGCGGCTTCTGAGGCACCACGACATCCACCTGCGCGTTGGTGAACTGGGCGGGGACACCCTCGGTCAGGTTCCGGCTGGTACCGTTCTCCGAATCGTGGATCCAGAAGTGGTCGTCCTGGAACCAGACGAAGTAGCGGCCTCCCGGGCTCACCCCGCGGTAGTGCTCGACCCTCTCGGCAACGAGAGTGCGTTCGCCCGTCGCGAGGTCGACGCGATAGTAGTCCTGATACATCGGCCCGAACATCCGCTCGGCCTGATACGGTGCGCCGTCCGTGAGAAGGGCCACATTCTCGCTCGCGACAAGCACCAGGCCCTCATCGAGCGCGCCGCCGCCCAGCACCACGGGATCGCCGGAGAGGTCCCACGACGCGAGGTGACTCATCTGACGTTCCTGCCCGGCCCGAAGCCGCTGCTGCGGGATCGGGTCCACGTCGCGGGCGTGCCAGATTTCGACGCCAGGGGCCTCGTCCTCGCCCGGGATCCCCGGTTCGTCTTCCTCCTCGTCTTCCCCTTCCTCCCCTTCGTCCCCTTCCTGCTCCTCGTCCCCTTCCTCGGCATCTTCCCCTTCCTCAGCCTCCTCGTCGGCATCTTCTTCACCGCGTTCCTGCACCGCCACGAAGAGGCGACCCCCGTCCGTGGCCCATCGGATCCCCCGCACCGCAGTCACCCGCCGTGCACTCCCGTTCAACGTGCCAGCCAGCACCTGCGCGGAAGCCCCCTCCCGATCGGCGCCCTGCCAGGCGAGCACGGAGTAGACGGTGTCGCCCCGGACCGTGTCGGGCTCGACCCGGAAAAGGGCGAAGTCACGGCTGTCATCCCGCCAGGTCATTCCCTGGAAACGGGCCTCCTCGGCGCGAAGGGTGCGGATGCGTCCGGATCCGGCCTCATAGATGCGCACCCCGTTCCCCGACATCCCGGCCGCGTCCACCACCCTGGCGAGGAAGCTCCCTTCCTCCGGAGCCCACTCCGACTCGGAGACGTTCCCGAAGTTCACATCCGTGCCGGTAGCGAGCTCCCGTACCACCAGATCGGCGCCCCGATGCTCCTGATCCTCGCCCCCGGCCCTGTACTTCCGCATCAGGAGGAAGCGCCCGTCGGGGGAGAAGGCGAAAGACTGGACATCTTTCACCCGGGTCTCCTCGTCCGAGCCGAGAGCGTGCAGGACCACGTCGCTCCGGATCGGGCGCCGCGCCTCCTGGGCGCGCTCCCTCTCCGCCTGAGGAGGCTGGACGGCCACGGCGACCCAGACGTTGTCGCCAGAGAATTCGAACCGCGTGCCATTCGACACGATGCGCGGCTCACCCCCGGCGACGCGATGGATGCGGACCTCGCCATCTTCCTCGACCCGGCCTACGGAGACCCCGGCCCACCTTCCATCAGGAGAGAGGGAGGCCATCCCGAGCGTCTCGAACTTTCCGAATTCGGCTGCGGAGAGGGTGCTGCGAACGGGGGTTTCGCTGGCTCGTGCGCTTTCGGCGACCTCCCGACCGTCCCCGGAGGCCCCATTCTGACGACGGGCCTCAGCCTGGGTCGGCAGGGTGAGAACGAGTGCGAAGGCGGCGAGCAGGAGGGATCGAACCTTGGACATGGGAGTCTCCGCGAACGGGAACCGGAACCGGCAACGTTCGGGGAGACTACGCCTGAGTGCGGCGGTCCTGCAAGTAGATCGAACGCGCGGTGGTTCGGCTGGCGCGACTCCATTGAAGGGCCGCTCCCGCGTCGGCCGTCCCGGGGAGCTGCATGTGCACCCCGGGGGAGGGTTGCATGAGAGCCCCGGCGGCGAAAGCTTCGCCAACGTCCGAAGCGAGGACCCCGTTTCCCCGCGACTCCCCTCGACTCCCCTCACTCTCCGCAGAGAACCGTGACCCCCTCCTCCTCGATCCTCTGGACCGAAGCCACCGACCGACTCCTTCAGGATCCGGCGTTCGGGCCGCTCGTACGGGAGGTTGGGCCGGTCCGGCTGCGTGCCGGCAGCGAGACGCCCTTCGAAGCGCTGGTCCGCGCCATCGTATACCAGCAGCTCGCCGGTGCGGCAGCCGCGACGATCCACGGGCGGTTCCAGGAACTCCTCGACCGGGAAGTGAATCCGGAAAGGGTCCTGGGACTTGGGATCGAACGGATGCGATCGGCGGGGCTGTCGGGAGCGAAGGCCGCCTCGGTCCTGGACCTCGCCACGCGGGTGGCGGGCGGCGAACTCGACCTCGATGCGCTCGCAGAGTTGCCCGACTCCGAGGTGGTCGACCGCCTTGTGACGGTCCGGGGAATCGGCCCCTGGACGGCCGGGATGTTTCTCCTCTTCGACCTCCGCCGCCCCGACGTCTGGCCCACAGGTGACCTCGGCGTGCGGAACGGACTGGGGCGCGTACTCGGCCTCGGCGCGGCGCCCACCGCCCAGGAGACGGAGTGGATCGGGGTGGGCTACCGACCGTGGCGGAGTGCCGTCGCCTGGTACTGCTGGCGCGCCGTGGACGTTTTACCTCCCGGCTGACGCCCGGTTGACTGGTTGAGGGTCTTCCGCATCGAGCATCTGGACCCTGACCTTGTCGCGCCATGACGTCTGCGGAGAGGGTGGCGGCCGGGCTCTCGGTTGCGGACATGATCCGTATGAGGCTGCGGGCCACTATCCAGGAAGCTCACCCTGGGTGGAGCCCCGAAACGGTCGCGGCGGCGGTGTCTCAACGGATGTTCGGTGCCTCATGAAGAAACTCCTCTACTACGAACAGGGATCCTCGGACAAGCACTTGCGTGACATCTCGCCGATGCTGCGCATCTCAGTCAGCGAGATTGATGTCGGCCGGCTTCGAGCCATGGGCCATGGGGTCGTGGAGTTGTTGGACCGTGTCGTGAGAAGCGTCACCGACTCCTGACGAAGGTGGCACTGCTCTCCCTCCTCGGGCGTCCCCCGCCCGGGACCCTCCAGGCCGAGTTAGACCCAATACCGTTGCCTTAAGCACGCACAAGCAGCCGCGGCGCGGGGTCCTGACGGACGGTTCCGCGTTGCGGGTTGCGAGACTTGGTGGGGAATTTGCTCATTTTTCGCTTGACGGCTCTGGGGTTGATTCGGCCGCGGCT
>JBGTMU010000253.1:0-13570 GCA_041743405.1 Longimicrobiales bacterium
GTCGCTGCGCCTCGGCGGCGAGAGCCTGGGCGGTCAGTCGCTCCGAGAATGGGGCGAGCCCGAGACGGTATCGCTCCTCGGCCTGATCGAGCTGTCGCTCCGCGAGCTCCAGGTTCACGCGGCTTCGCTCCTGGAGAATCCGGGCCCGCTCGATCCGGTCGAGCGCGGAAGCGACCTGCGTCACGAGCGTGGACCTCCGGAGTTGAACCTCGGCCTCGGCGGTCCGCACCGCCGCGTGCGCCCGCCTCCCGTTGGCAATCGTGCCCCCGAGGCTGCCCAGCGGATTCCAGGAGAGGTTCATGCGGTAGTAGGTCTGCTCGTTTCGGGGAGAAAAGGTGAAGGCCTCCCGGGTCTGCCCGAACTCGGATCTGGAGATGGTCGCTCCTATGGACACCGACGGGAGGAACCAGAGCCTCGCAGCCTCATGCCCGCGTCGCGCGCCTTCGAGGCGCTCCCGCGCCGCGCTGAGTTCCGGGCTTCCCGCCAGGGCACGTTCCCTCAGGGTTTCGAGGCCATCCGCGGGAAGATCGACCGCGGGGATGGAATCCGTCAACCGGAGGTCGCTGTCAGCCGGAAGTTGAAGGTGCTCGAAGAGACCGAGCCGCGCGGTGAAGGCGGCGGTCTCCGCATCCATCAGATTCATCTCGGCCTCGCTCGCGGTGAGCCGCGCCTGGAGGGCGTCCAGTTCCGGCACCTCCCCGACCTCGAATCGGCCGACGGCGGTCCGCTCCATCTCCGCGGTACGAACCACCTCGGCCCTCAGCGCTTCCTCCATCGCCATGGCCTCGACCGCGTCCAGGTAGGCCAGCGTGACCGTGGCCACGACGCGGCTGCGCGCCGCCTGGAGGGAGAACTCCCCCGCTCGCGCTTCGGCCCGGGCTCGCCGCATTCCCTGAAGGGTCTGACCCCCGTCGAAGAGCGTCCAGTCGACCATCAGATTGCTGGATGATCCGAACGTCTCTCTCAACTGGATCAGGGAGTCCGGGAGCTGGACGATCCCGCCCGTGATCGGATCGGATGCCGTCCTCTGGAGCACCTCCGATCCATTCAGACTCGATGCCAGGCGCACCGAGGGGATCAACCCGTTCCATGCGTCCCATCCTCCGGCGCTCGACTGGAGTTCGCTGGCTTCCGCCTGCTTGAGGGTGGGGCTCCGTTCGAGCGCGATCCGGACCGCCTCCCGGAGCGTGAGCGTTTCCTGGGCCCGGAGCGGCGCGGGGAGGAAGGGGAAGAGACCGATCGTGAACAGCACGAAGAGGCCGAAACCGCGTCGCGCGATCCCGATCGGGTGTATCGTCCATTCGGTACCGGCAGACGTCACGGGTGAGGCCGATCCGAGCTTCGAGGGCTGAGGGTTCATCATTCCGCATCCACCATCCATCCGTCCCGCAGGTGCATGACCCGATCTCCGTAGCGGGCGTTTTCGTCGGAGTGGGTGACCTGGATGATGGTCGTGCCCTCGTCGTTCAACTCCTTCAGGAGCTCCATGATCATCTTCCCCTGGCTTGAATGCAGGCTTCCCGTCGGTTCATCGGCGAGGATCAGGGTGGGGTTCGCGATCGTGGCCCGGGCGACGGCCACGAGCTGCTGCTGGCCACCCGAAAGCTGTGAAGGATAGAGATCCTTCTTCCCCACGATCTGGAAACGGTCCAGAGCGTCGGCCACCCGCGCCTGTCTCTCGGAGCGCGGCACGTCCCGATAGGAAAGCGGGATCTCCAGGTTCTCCTCGACGGTGAGGTCGTCCAGGAGGTGGTAGTGCTGGAAGACGAACCCGATGTGCCGCTTCGAGAGCTCCTGCCGCTTGCGCGGCTTGAGTTCCCCTACCGATTCCCCCTGCAGCCAGTACTCCCCGGCCCAGTCCGAATCGAGCATCCCCAGGATGTGGAGAAGGGTGGATTTGCCCGCCCCCGACGGTCCCATGATGCTCAGGAACTCGCCAGCCCTGATTTCCTCGGTGATTCGGCGAAGGACCCAGGTGCGACCTGCCCGGGACTCGTGAAACCTCTCGATATTGTGAAGTCGGATCATCGAACGATCATTCCGAGCGAAGGGCGGTGATGGGATCCACGGCGTTGGCGCGGCGGGCCGGGAGCCAGGCCGCGAGGACGGCGGCGCCCATGAGGACGAGGGGGACCGCGATGAAGGTGATCGGATCAAACCGTTCCACCCCGTAGAGGAATCCCTCCACAAACCCGGTCAGCGCCATGGCGCCCGCGAGCCCCAAGGCGATACCGATCGCAGTCAGAGTCACGGCCTGCGCCACGACCATGCGGATGACCGATTCAGGGATGGCCCCGAGGGCCACTCGCACCCCGATCTCGCGGGTCCGCTGAGCGACGCCGAATGCCATCACCCCGTAGATCCCCATCAGGCACAGCAGAAGTGCCGTCCCGCCGAAGATCCCGAGAAGGAGGAGGTTGAAACGCCGCTCGGCCAGATTGGCGGAAAAGAGCTGGTCCATGGTCCGGATGTTCCCCGGGATCCCGGGGTCCGCCCCGGCGAGCACAGTGCGAGCTGGTCCGGCGAGGGAGCTGGCCTCGCCGGCGGCGGACAGCACATAGGTAAAGGCGGAACTGGAGCGCGGACGCTGATCGCTCAGGGCATAGAAGGTCGGACGCGACTCCGATTCGACGCCCGCCTCCCGTACGTCACCGACCACTCCGACAACCGTGAAGGGTCGCAGATCCCCGTCCATGTTCCCGTACTGGATGAACTTCCCCAGCGGGGACTCGTCGGGCCACGCGACCTCCGCGAAAGAACGGCTCACAACGGCGACGTGCGGTGCGTCGGGCCCGTCGCTCCCCTCGAAGAGGCGGCCTTCGAGGAGTGGAATCGAAAGGGCGCGAAAGTACCCGGAGGTCGCCACCCTGAACTCGCCCTGCCCAAGGCGGGACGGGTCGGCCGCGAGCGCCCTGAGTTCCTCCATGCTCGAGGCCTCGTCCGGGAAGTTCAGCTTGAAGAAGGTGCCGTTGGAGCCACTGGTACCGAGGGGAAGGGCATTGATGCCTCCCGCCGCCTCGACCCCCGGAAGTGCGGCGAGCCCCCCGATCACCTCGCCATGGAAGTTGCGGAGCCGGGTGCCGTCTCCGTCGCCCATGGGCGGGAGCGCCACCGTCATCGCGAGCACCCCATCGGTTTCAAACCCCAGATCCACGGCCGTGGCATTGAGAAAGCTGCGCCCGAGCAGCCCCGCCCCCACGAGGAGAACCAGACTCAGCCCCACCTGAGATACGACGAGGCCCCCGCGAACCCGGCTTCCCCGCCGCGATCCGGCATGGGAGCGGCCGCCCGCCAGATCGACGTTCCCCTCCTTCAGTGCGCGCCACGCCACCGCGACCCCCAGTGTGAGAGCGGCGCCAAGGGAGAGCACGAGGGAAAAGAGGAGCACCCACCGGTCCACCCCGATCTCTTCCACCCTGGGGAGATTCCCCGGCTGGGCGCGGACGAGAAAGGTGACCCCGGCCAGGGCGAGGATCACGCCGAGCACCCCCGAGGTCGTCGCCAGCACCACGGTCTCGGCCACGAAATGGCGGATGACTCTCCCGACGCGCGCACCCAGGGCCAGCCGGATCGCCAGCTCCTGGCGCCGTTCCTCGGCCCGAGCCAGCAGGAGGTTGGTGACATTCGCACAGGCGATCAGGAAAAGGACGCCAGCGGCGCCCAGGAGGATGAGGAGGGCGGATCGCACCCGTCCCACCATCTGTTCGCCGAGCGGAGTGAGACGCATGTCACTCATCCACGTGGCGTCGCCGTACTCCTCCTTGAGCCGCCGGGCGAGCGTCGAAGCCTCGCTGCCTGCAGCCTCGAGCGAAGTGCCCTCCGCCACGCGTCCCATCACCTGCCAGTTGTGTGCCGTCCGCTCGATGTTCATTGGGAAGGCTTCGGCTGGCAGCCAGAGTTCGGCGCCGATCGGGAAGTCGAACTCTGGCGGCATCACGCCGACGACCCGGATCGGGATCTCGCCCGAGTGGAGCAGGACGCGGGACAGGTCGCGCTCGCCCCCGAGGTTCCGCTCCCAGAAGCCGTGTCCGACGAGGGCCGAAAGCTGAGCGCCCTCTACCTGTTCTTCCGGGAGGAACCCCCTGCCGAAAACAGGGGCGACGCCCATGACACGGAGGAAATCCGCCGACACCCGGGCGGTGACGGCGCGTACCGGCTCATTCCCTCCCGAAATCGAACTCGCTGCTGCGGTCACGAGCGAAAGCCCCGCGAATCCGCGGCTCTGCTCCTTCAAGTCTCTGAAGTTGGGCTCCGAAAAGTTGGAGAGTCCACCTTCATCCCCCACCTGGTGGACACGCACGATCCGGTCGGCATCCGGGTAGGGAAGCGGGCGAAGAAGCACCCCGTTCACCACGGAGAAGAGCGTCGAATTGGCTCCGATTCCGAGCGCCAGGGTCAGTACCGCGACGAGCGAGAATGCCGGGCTCCTGAGCAGGGAGCGCAGCGCGATTCGGAGGTCGACCACGACGCCATTCATCCCCCCTGTCCTCCAACGCCCCCGAAGCCGTGCTCGGCCAGCGCGGCGGCTCTTGGCGACGATTCGTCCCTCACGATCTGGCCATCGAAGATGTGGACCGAGCGCTCCGCGTGCTGCGCGTAGCGCGGATCGTGGGTGACCATGCAGATGGTGGCTCCCCCCCGGTGAAGATCCGCGAGGAGCTCCATCACGGCCTCGCCGTTCACGGAGTCCAGGTTCCCGGTAGGCTCGTCGGCAAGGAGCACCGAGGGGCTGCCCACGATGGCCCTCGCCACGGCCACGCGCTGCTGCTGCCCTCCGGAGAGCTGCGACGGATAGTGCTTCTGGCGATGGGCCATGCCGACCCGCTCCAGCGACTCCATGACGCGCTTCTTCCTTTCGTCCGCAGACATCCCGCTCCGGTAGGTGAGGGGGAGCTCCACGTTCTCGAAGACGGTCAGGTCACCGATCAGGTTGAAGGCCTGGAAGATGAACCCGATCTCCCGGTTCCGGATCTTCGCCCGCTGCGATGCGGAGAGGTTGGCCACGGGGTGGCCGGCCAGGAGGTACTCTCCCGATGTGGGGGAATCAAGGATCCCCAGGATCGACAGGAGCGTCGTCTTTCCGCCTCCCGAGGGACCCGCAATTGCGAGATACTCGCCCGTGCGGACCTGAAGGTGGATGTTGGAGAGCGCGTGCGTCTCCAGATCGTCCGTGTAGAAGACCTTGCTCAGGCCCTTGAGGTCGATCAGGATCTCCCTCCCGTCCTCGTTCCCATTCGCGTCGCCCATCGTTCCTCCCCCTGTGGTTGATTGGTCCTGATTCACATGACGTCTCAGTTGATTCGAATGCGGTCGAAGCCGTCCCACTCCGACATGTCGGAGAGGATCACCTCGTCGCCGGGCTGGAGTCCCTCCAGGATCTCCACGGAGTTCACCGAAACCCGACCGAGGCGGACGACGACCCGCACCGCGCTCCTTCCTCCGGGCTCCAGCTTGAAGAGACTGATCTGCCCTCCCGCCTGCCCGTACGAGGGGCGGCTCACGAAGAGGGTGTTGTCGATCCGTTCGATCTCGATCGTTCCATCCACGCTCAGATCCGGGCGAGCGCCCTGCGGCAACTCACCCGAAAGCGTCACATCGACGGTCACGGCGCCCGCCTGAACGGCGGGATCGATCCGGGACACTCTCCCCTCGGCGATCCCGTTCCGGGTATCGATCAGGGCGAGCTGCCCGATGGTCACATCGCGTGCCTGCGTCTCCGGGATGCGGAGCACCGCCTTCAGGCGCCCGGGCTCGACGACGCGGGCGAGTTCCTGCCCGGCCATCGCATACTGCCCGACCTGAAGGGGAAGCTCCTGCAGCACGCCGTTGGCTCCCGCCGGAACCTGCATCGACCTCCGCCGGTCATCCTGGAAGCGGGCGATCGCCACCAGCCGTTCGACCTGATTGCGCTGCACGGCCAACTGGCTCTCCACCGATTCGATGGCGATCGCCAGCCGGCGCTCCTCGACCCGCAGCCGCTCAGCGAGCGCTTCGGCGTTGTCTTCGGAGCGGGCGAGCTCCATCCTCGAAATGAGGTTGCGCTCCGCGAGCTCCCGGTTTGCCTCGACCTGACGCAGGGCCTCCCGGTGCTCGGCCCGAACGGTAGCCACGACGGCCTCCTGGCTGAGTCGCTGGTTTTCCAGGGTGGAGCTCAAGTTCAGGAGTTCCGCCTCGGCCGCGGTGAGCTGGCGCTGCGCGTCGAGGGTCTCGAGCTGGACATCCGGGTTGCTCATTTCGACCAGGATCGTCCCTGTCTCGACCGTCTCACCGGGTTCCACGTGGATGACTTCGACTCGCCCTGCGGTGAGGGCGGTCACGATCCGGATCCGCTCGGGCACGAGGGTTCCGGGCCCCCGGACCTGCAGGACCATGTCCCCGCTCTGAACGCTGTCGGTCCAGATGAGGGCCCCGTCCACGGAAGGTGCGGCGGGCTCGAGCCGGGCGAGAAACACTGTCACCCCGATCACCGCCGCAATCGCCAGACCAATCCAGATATATCGACCCGGGCGTCGAACCGGGTCTCTGGGGATATCCATCCTCCACTTCTCCTTGAGCACATGTCGATGGGGCAGAGTACCCCCCGTGCGACTTCCGTCCCCCCGCTACAGGCGAACATCGTGCCACACGGGGCCGAGTGCTCCAAGTCCATGCGGACAGGAGACTTGCCAGGAACGAGGGGCTTGCGTGCACCCGGGCTGCTGTCCGCCTTCGGAATGAGGCCGTCCCATAACCGGACACTCTCCCCAGCCCCCTGCGGCTCCTCACGGTGGCGCCCGCCAGCAGTTCAAGGGGCCTGCTAGAGTGCAGGCTCCCTCCGAATCTCCGCGGCGCAGAGCGACCCCGGCCCCGGGGCCTCGTGCCACCAGCCTGCGGGGAGGGTCATGGGCACGAGGAGGTCGTGATCGAGGCTCAGCCGGGTGCCCAGTGAAGATCGGGCCGCCGTCTCGACGTTCCGGACTCTCGCGGTCTCGAGCGCAACCGAGTTGTGGAGGTCGAGGAGCCAGAGGAGGCGGGAAAAGTAGGTCTCTCGCAACCCGCCCTTGAAGGCGAGACGGGTTCGCCACGCCCGGGCATCGAGGTCGGCCTCCCCTGCAAGGTCAAGGATGAGCCCCATGAAGGGGTCATCGACGAGTTCATCCAGGATCTCCACGTAGGACGAATCGAGCGACAGGCCGTATGACTCGACAATGGACCGGAACGCCACCTGCGTCGAAACCAGCCGATCCGCCAGGACGGCAAGAGCTGGCCGGTCCCCATCGTCCGGGTTGCCTGCGCGGGCACGCGGGTCCGCGTGGAGGAGGTTCTCGGTCATGTGGGGGGCGAAGAGGGTCTCTACCTCCAGGATCGGCTCGCCGGGGATGTGCCTGAGCGACCCCTTGATCATCGCACTCCATGCATGAATCAGCTCCGAGAGTGCGCGGTTCCCCTTCCGAAGGGCCCCGACCGAGGCCCGCATGCGTCGGGCGCGGTCCTGCTGGCCCAGGAAGCGGTGGACGAAGATGAGGGTAAGAAGGATTCCGAAGGTTTCGGCGGCCAGATTCGGGAGGAATCGATCCACCACTTCCACATGTGGATACAGGAGCGAGGCCACGACCGAACCGA
Source organism: Longimicrobiales bacterium (assembly GCA_041743405.1). Classification (GTDB taxonomy): domain Bacteria; phylum Gemmatimonadota; class Gemmatimonadetes; order Longimicrobiales; family Gaopeijiaceae; genus JBGTMU01. The sequence goes on from JBGTMU010000253.1 coordinate 7,603, forward strand.
GCATGACCAGCGCGAGAATCACGTAGACCGGATGAGGTGCGAAGCGGCGCCACTCGAAGCCGGATCCATCTTCCTGTCGAAACGCCGACCGGGACCCCCGATGCGGGCTGCTCTTCCCCTTCTGTCGCTTTCGATCCATGGTCCATTCAACTCCGACAGATGACAAAGGGGAAGCCTCCCACCCAAAGTGCGGGCGGTCGCACCCCGGAATCAAGCGCGGGCCCGGGTGAATAGACGAACCCGCGCCTCGCGCGGTTTCAACCCCGCGTCGATGGGAGGTTCTTCCCCCTTCACGAATCCACCGTACCTCTATATCTTAGGCGTCTATGCCGATTCCGCAGGGGAGTCGGTTTCAGACGAGGGGGAAACCATGGCCGATCTGCTTCAAGAACTGGACAAGGAACAGCTCCGGGACGACCTTCCGGACTTCGCGCCCGGCGACACCGTGCGCGTACTCTACCGTGTGCGTGAGGGTGAGAAGGAGCGGATCCAGGCCTTCGAGGGCGTCTGCATCGGGCGCCGTGGTGGCGGGATGGGCGAGACCTTCATGGTCCGCAAGATCTCGTCCGGGATCGGGGTGGAGCGTGTCTTCCCCCTGAACTCCCCCTTCATCAAAGGAATCGAGGTGGTTCGCCGCGGCCGTGTGCGTCGCGCGAAGCTCTTCTATCTGCGGGGGCTCCGCGGGAAGGCAGCCCGGATCCGGGAGAAGCGGAACACCTGATTGCTCCCGGCGATGCGTCGCCGGACAGCGGAGACCGACCCATGACCGAGTCCCCTTCGCGGGACGGATTGCGGCTCCCGGACCCTCTCGACTACGAACGAGGGTTCTGGAGCCGCGGTCGTTTGAGGGTGGCGGGCGTCGATGAAGTGGGGCGGGGTCCGCTGGCCGGGCCGGTCGTCGCGGCGGCCGTGATCCTTCCTCCCGAACATCGTGTGGAGGGAGCGGCCGACTCCAAGACCCTCGGGGCCATCCACCGCGAGTCGCTCGCCCGGGAGATCCTGGCCGTGGCGGTCGCGGTCGGGATCGGAGCGGCCTCGGTCCGGGAAATCGAGCGGGTCAACATTCTCCGAGCCACGACCCTCGCCATGGAACGTGCGCTCCGGGCTCTCTCGACGGTGCCGGATCACGTGGTGGTGGACGGGCTCCCGGTGCGAGGGCTTTCCCGCGGGCACGAGGCGGTGGTGGGCGGGGACGGACGCGTCCACAGCATCGCCTGCGCGTCCATCGTGGCGAAGGTCACACGCGACCGTCTCATGCGGCGGCTGGCCTCCCGCTACCCCGCGTACGGCTGGGCGACCAACGTCGGATACGGCACCCCGCAGCACCTCCAGGCCCTTCGGGAATTCGGCCCGTCTCCCCATCATCGGCGCACCTTCGGAGGCGTCCAGTTCGAACTCGGACTGGAGGAAGAGGGCGGCAGGGACTAACCTTTCTGGCGTGACAGGGCGGAGGCAGCAGCGCGGGGCTTCGAATCCTGCTGTACCGAGGCGGTAGCTCAGTTGGTAGAGCAACGGACTTTTAATCCGTAGGTCCTGGGTTCGATCCCCAGCCGCCTCACTTGAAACAAAGCTCGGGAAGGGCTCCCATGAGTTTCCGCACGCCCTTCGCCATCGACCATACACACCCCACAACCCACGGCCCGCACCCCCCCTCATGAAGCTCCCCACCCTCGACGGAAACCCGGTGACCGTTGCCCCATGGAGTCCCGTGGGGGACGAAGGTTGACTTACCGGGACTCGGCCCGGGCGCCCTTCCGAGGAGTGTGCCCCGCTCCCCATTGCCTGGACGCGCTCCTCGGGTGGGATCGCTCGTGACCCCCGACATCCTGATCGCCCTCGCCCTCCTTCTGGGGACGGTGGTGGTATTCGCCACTGGCGCGCTCCGGATCGACCTCGTGGCCATCCTCGTGATGATCGCGGTCGCGATTCTCGGGCTCGTACCGATCGAACGAGCGCTCGGGGGTTTGTCGAACCCGGCCGTGGTCACGATCGCGGGTATGTTCGTGATCTCGGCTGGGCTCTCCCGCACCGGGGTAGCCGATCTCGTGGGAGCGCGCATTCTCGCGCTGGCGGACGGACGCGAACTCCGCCTCATCGTCCTGATTACCCTCGTCTCGGGCGTGCTCTCCGGGTTCGTGAACAACATCGGGGTGGTGGCGATGATGCTCCCGGTGGTGGTGGAGATCGCGAGGAAAGCGGAACTGCCCCCCTCCAAGCTCCTGATCCCGATGGCGCTGGGGGCTCAACTGGGGGGCTTCACCACCCTCATCGGCACCTCTCCCAACCTCCTCGCGGCAGACGCGCTGAGGGACGCGGGGTTCGAACCCTTCGGGCTCTTTGGCTACACCCCTCTCGGGATCGTCCTGCTCGGCGCGGGCGCCATCCTCCTCGCGCTCCTCGGCCCCCGGCTGCTCCCGACCCGAACCCCCGTCACGCGCACGCAGGGGGTGGCTCGTCCCGGGATTCGCGAAGGGGTTGAACTCGAAGAACGCCTCTTCACCCTCACCGTCCCCGAAGAGTCACTTCTCGAAGGGAAAACGCTCGAAGAGAGCCTGGTCGGCTCGGCACTGGGAATCCATGTGCTGGCGATCGAACGGGGAGGGAAACGGCGGCTCGCACCCGGAGCGGGGACCACGCTCAGGGGTGGCGACAGGCTGCTCGTCCAGGGGCGTCCGGATTTCTTCCTCGAACTCAGGGGCCGACGCCATCTGACCCCCGAGCATGGCCCGGCGCCGGCGCGCTGGCTCGAATCGGACGACGTAGGGGTGGCCTCGGCCCGGGTCGCGGGTGACTCGGTGCTGGCGGGGAAAACGGTGAGTCAGATCGACCTCAGGGCGAAGGCAGGGCTTCTGATCCTCTCCATCCGGCGCACGGGCTTCCGGCGCCGCACCCACCTCCATGACGTTCCGCTCGAGGCAGGGGACGAAGTTCTCCTCCAGGGAAGCCGGGCGGTCATCAGCGCGCTCGGGAAGCCCGAAGGATTCGAGCAGGTCGCCTTCCTTTCCGGAGAGGAAGCGGTACGCACCTTCGATCTGGAAGACCGGCTCTGGTCGCTCCGGATCACGGACGATTCGCTGCTCGCCGGTCGGAAGCTCGGAGACACGCGTCTGGGCGACGCAGTGGGAATGGTGGTGCTGGCCGTCGGCCGGGATGAGGGCGCGATACCACTGCCTGCCGCGGATACCGAACTTCGTCCGGGAGATCATCTCCTCGTCAAGACCCGACCGGATGATCTCGTGGTGCTGAGGGGACTTCAGAGGCTCACCTTCGAGCTGGATCCTGTCATCCATCCGGAGGATCTGGAAAGCGACGAGGCCGGTTTCGTGGAAGTCGTCCTGGCCCCCCGCTCGGCTCTGATCGGCAAGTCGATCAGGGAAGTGAATTTCCGCAGGCGGTTCGAGATGCACGTGACCGCCATCGTCCGCGAGGGAGAGGTCCTCCGCGCGAACCTCCGCGACGAGCGCCTCCGCTTCGGCGATGCCCTCCTCCTCTATGGGCCCCGGAAGAAGGAGCGCTCCCTGGCGGGGGAGCCCGACTTCATCCTTCTCAGGGAACCGGCGGCGGCCCCCCCCGAAATCCGACTCGCTCCCCGTTCGCTGGTCATCCTCGCACTGGCGCTCGGGGGCGTCCTCACGGGACTCGTCCCGGTGGCCGTCGGGGTGCTCTCCGGGGCGCTCCTCATGGTGCTCACCCGCTGTCTCACGCCGGAAGAGGCGTACCGGGCGGTCGATTGGCCCACCCTCGTGCTCGTGGCGGGGATGCTTGCCCTCGGGGCCGCGCTGGGAGACACGGGGACGGCAGCCCTCCTGGGCGAGGGCGTCCTCGGGGTCACCGCGTCCTTCGGCCCGACGGGTGTGCTCGCGGCCCTCGTTCTGGTAACGGCGGTCGGGGCTCAGATCCTTCCGGCTCCGGCGGTGGTCGTTCTCATGGCGCCCATCGCGATCACCGGCGCCGCGCAGCTCGGGGTGTCTCCCCATCCATTCGTGATGGGGATTGCGATCGCGTCCACCTCGCTGGCGTCTCCTGTCTCGCAGCCCGCGCACGCCCTCGTGATGGCGCCGGCAGGGTACCGGATGGCGGACTATCTGCGCCTCGGCGTCCCCATGACCGTGCTCGTGCTCGCGCTCACCATTCTGCTCCTGCCCTTCATCTTTCCGTTCTGAAGGAATTCCGGACGCCTCGCCGTCGATCTTCCACTCGTGACGTTTTACGGCCGACATTGGAAGATCGACCGTCGTAGGTGCGGTGGATGTACCAAAGGTGGACCGAACCGGGCGCACCAGCGGTAGATCGACCGTCGTGGGAACAGTGGATGTTCCGCTGTTGACGGAATGGGGACACGAACGGTACATCGACGGTCGAGCCACCGCGCGACCAAGGTGCGTAGCTCTCTTCGGCCTGCATGCGGAATCGATCGTGGGCGGGCGGTCCACGCCTCCCCCCCTTCTGGCCGATTTCCACTTTCCGGCTTACCCTGAGTCCGTTTCCCACCCTGCTTCCCTTCACCCGACACGGGGGATCCCCATGCTCCACCTTCGTCCGCGCGCCTGCTTCCGCGCATTCCGTCTTTCCCTTCTCCCAGCCCTGCTCGTCGTGGGACTCGCGCTCCCGGGGACACCGGAAGGGGCGGCCGCCCAGGTCGCCGATCTCGCTACCTACGGACTCCCGGACCCACAGGGGATTCGCAATGCGGAGGTGGTGCAGATCGCGGATTCGACGGAGGCGAGGCGCCTGGCCGCAGGGCTTCCCCTCCTCCCGACCCGGCTCCTCCGGATGACGGTCACCGAGGGGTCGTGGATGTCGGTGGATGTGAGCCCGGACGGCCAGACCGTCCTCTTCGACCTTCTCGGGTCGATCTGGACCGTCCCGATCGGGGGTGGGGAGGCGACCCCTCTCACGCGCGGAATGGCCTTCGACGCGCAGCCCCGCTTCTCACCCGACGGCACGAAGGTCGTGTTCGTCTCGGATCGGAGCGGAGGAGACAACCTCTGGGTGATTTCGACCGATCTGGCCGATACGACCCGCGTGACCCGGGGCGAGTACAATGCCTATCAGTCACCGATCTGGTCGCCGGACGGCCGCTACATCGTGGCCACTCGGCAGGGCGGCGGCGGTCAGGGGAAGCTCTGGATGTATCACATTGACGGGGGAAGCGGCACCGCGCTCATCTCCGAGCCGGCCAACCTGAGAACCACGGGCGCCGCCTGGTCCGCCGACGGAAGCCGGATCTGGTACGCCCAGCGGCAGGGAAGCTGGAGCTACAACTCGGCGCTCCGGGACTATCAGCTCGCGCACTACGACATGGAGACGGGCGAGACCCGGACCGAAACCTCCCGGTATGGAGGTGCCTTCCGCCCGGTGCTCTCGCCGGATGGTCGCTGGCTGGTCTACGGCTCCCGCCATGTAGCCCATACCGGACTCCGCGTGCGCGATCTCACGACCGGCGACGAGCGCTGGCTCGCCTTCCCGGTGCAGCGCGATGACATGGAGTCCCGTGCCTCCCGCGATGCCTATCCGGGGATGGCCTTCACCCCGGATTCCCGCGAAGTGGTGGCGACCTACGGCGGGAAGATCTGGCGGATCCCGGTCGATGGCAGCATGCCGGTCGCGGTGCCCTTCACGGCCCGGGCCGAGGTGGCCATGGGGCCCGCCGTCGATTTCTCCTATCCGGTGGAAGACTCCCCCACCTTCACGGTGAAGCAGATCCGCGATGGCGTACCTTCCCCCGACGGCTCACAGCTTGCCTTCACGGCGCTGGGCCGGCTTTACGTCCAGTCCATCCCCGAGGGCACACCCCGCCTCCTCGCCGAACTCCCGGGGAACCAGCACGCCCCGGTCTGGTCTCCGGACGGGCGCTGGATCGCCTTCGTGAGCTGGGACTTCGCGGAAGGAGGGCACCTGTGGCGGGTCGCCGCGTCCGGAGGAACCCCGGAGCGCCTGACCCGTGAAGCCGGCTTCTACCAGCAGC
>JBGTMU010000254.1:0-2401 GCA_041743405.1 Longimicrobiales bacterium
GGTTCGATCGCGTGCACGCGGGCGGCTCCGTAGCGGGCCGCGAGAAGCGACAGGACCCCGCTCCCGGCGCCCAGATCGACGACGATGGATCCCGGTCGGACCACGCGGCGAAGGGCATCCCGGTAGGCCAGGGTGCGGGGAGAACTCGCGACCATTGCGGCGTACCCGGCAAGATCATATCCGGTGGTTCGGAACTTCATCGCGTTTCCCTCTATGAAAGGGGGGGTGAGCTCGCCGCTCGCAGCCGGTCGAGGAGCTCGGGAAGGCGAGCGTAGTCCCGCGGCACATGGAGCCCGCAGACTTCCGTGCCCTCGGAGAGCTCTGCTGCCGCCCGAAAGTGATCCGTGGAAGCTCTCCGGTCGGTCAGATCGAGCCGGAAGCTCTGGTGGAGGAGCGCCATGCAAGCGGCCGCCGGGGCCAGGGTATGGAGGTTCGGCTGGCCCGCGGATCCCGCGCGCGACCCCGGTGCCTCGAGCACCAGGATCCTTCGGACCGGAACCGGTGCCGGGGCCCACGCCATCGGGACTTCGACCCGGAGCTTCTCCGTGTAGTGCGCTACCGCGACTCCCGGGGGCCCTTCTCCGAGGAGGGCCTCGATGGAATCCGGAAGCAGCCTCGCCCCGGGGTAGGTCGGGGTGGCCAGGACCCGGTCCCCGTGGCGCCGAAGGATGACCGCATCGTCGGCCAGGATCTGTCCGTCTCCGAGGGCGAGCGCCGCAGCCAGGGTGGACTTCCCGAGCCCCCGATCTCCCGCCAGAATCATGGCCTCCCCTTCGATCAGAACGGCAGAGGCGTGCAGGACGAAGTCGCCCCGGTGAGCGAGGACGCGGGGAAGGATCTGATCCAGAAGAAGGTGCTCGAGCGTGGGGCCCATCGGCCCGTCGGCCCCGGCGATGACCCGGACATGATCACCCTCTGGCGACACGACGAAATCCGCTTCTCCCGGGGCACGGAGGAGGAGGTTGCTTCCCACTCTGCCGAGGAGAAGTGTGGGCATCCCGCCGGGGCCGCGCCATTCGTGGAGCCAGCGGGCGGGGGTGGCGAGGGTCCCCTTCCCTTCCTCGATCCGGAGCGGTGCGCCCCGGTGCGTGGCCTCGACAATGGCTTCCCCCAGACTCGGGAGCGGGAGATCCGATTCCAGTCGGAGATCGGCGAATCGGTAGTGGAAAGGAGCTTCCCGAGGTGCAGGCTCCTCAGCTCTGGATCCGGCCTCACGTCGATCGGGATCGAATCTCATCGTTCGACCCCGGCGCCATCGGGCACCCACTCCCGGAGCGTCACGCCCGACGCTTCCGGGAGGGGCGGGCGCCCGCCGTGATGCTTGAGCCAGCTCGCAACCGATGCGGCGTGGAGCACACGCGCCACCCCATCCATGTCCCCCTCTTCGTGGTAAGCCTTCCAGGCGCCTCGCACACGATCCAGCGCAACGTAGCGGCCAAGCTCGACCGCCCGGTCCTCGAACGTGTCCTGCAGCCTCGTCCCCATGTGCCCGAGCAGCGCGGAGGTAAAGTCCCACCCGAGGTGCTCTTTCCCCCGTCGCCAGCGAATCGCATCGGGCACCCGCCCGTTCATGGCCCGACGCAGGATCCACTTCGGCCAGCCGTCCCTCTGCTTCTGGTCCAGGGGAAGGCGCACGGCGAATTCGATGAAGCGGATGTCCCGGAAGGGGTCGCTCGGTGCGATCCCGGCCTGGGCGGCCACGCGGTGATAGCGTTCGATCCCCGCGAGGAAGTCGGGGCTCTGGATGAGCCGCGCGGCATCTTCACCGGGAGTGGCGGCAAGGGCTCCAGGAGGCGCGTTCCCCCGATATCGACGGAGTCGTTCTCCCAGATCGATGCGCGCCGCGAACTCCGGAGCTAGAAGCCCCTCTGCTGCGAGGCTGGCAACATCTTTCGACTGGCGGGCTCGTCGCCAGGCCATTCGGAGGCGTTCGGGGAGGAACGCTGTGCGGAGCGCGATCGAGAGCTGCCCTCGCGCGGGGAAGGCGCCGCCCCAGAATTGATCGAGCGCGCGGGCTTCACGGAGCGCCTCCCCCAGGCGCCCGGAGCGGAGGAGTCGGGGAAGGCGTGTCGTCCCGCTCAGGACGAGATCGCCCCCGCCCCCATCGAGGACGGCGGAAATCCCTTCATCCCTCGCGGCGAGGTAGACCGCGCGGGGGAGCGTCATCTGGTTGTCGAAGGGGTCTTCCGCCTCCCGGAGCTGCGTCTCGAGCCGGGGGAGGAGGGCTTCCAGCCGGTCATATCCGACGGTGTGCGAGTCGAAGGTGCCCGAGGCGTGCGCGAGTGCGATGGCTCGCGATTCCGGGCAGCTTTCGGGCTCGGGGCCCACCGCGGAGATCGCGACCAGCGGGCCGCGCCCCTCGTGGCTGAGTGACTCCGCGGCCAGCGACGCAACCGCATTC
>JBGTMU010000255.1:0-6358 GCA_041743405.1 Longimicrobiales bacterium
CCGCACCGGGCGCGGGTCCCGCGGCCGCCGGTGCGTCCCGAAGGGCCCGGACCCGGCCCAGCGCCTCGTCGACGCTGATTCCCTCCAGAATCCACTCGCCGAACCCGAAGTCGCGCCGCTGATCGAGCATCTGGGCCACGGCGTCCCGATTCCCCTTCCCGTCCGGGTGGGTCATTCTCCCCCCTCGGGCGATCCGAGGCCGTCTTCCCCCCAGGCAAGCTGCGTTTCGACCCGATCGAGGATGTGGGCCGCGATGCGTTCCTTCGACATCAGCGGGAGCGTTTCCGTCTCTCCGGCCGCATCCAGGATCAGCACGCGATTCGTGTCCACCTCGAACCCCGCATCCGCCTCGTTGGCCGGGTTGGCCACGATCAAGTCGAACCCCTTGGCGACGCGCTTCCTCTCGGCGTTCTGGAGCAGGTCCTCCGTCTCGAGTGCGAACCCGACGGCCACCATTCCCGCCGGGCGCGCACTCCGAGTCTCGTTCGCGACGTCGGGGTTTTCGACCAGAGTCAGCTCCGGGAACCCTCCCGCGCTTCGCTTGACCTTCGCGTCGCTCGCCTCTGATGGACGGAAGTCCGCGACCGCCGCAGCGAACACCGCCACCGCCGCCTCTCCAATTGAGCGTTTCACGGCCGCCAGCATCTCGGATGCTGTCTCGATCCGGACCACCTGCACACCAATGGGATCGGGGAGGGCGGAGGGGCCGGTCACGAGGATCACCTCCGCCCCGCGGAGCCAGGCCTCGCGAGCGACCGCGAACCCCATCTTCCCCGAGGAACGGTTGCCCAGATAGCGGACGGGATCGAGCGGTTCCCGCGTGGGGCCGGCCGTCACGAGCACCGTCTTTCCGGTCAGGCGCGAAGGAGGAGCGAGCAGAGCTCCGGCGCGCTCCACGATCTCTTCCGGATCGGTGAGGCGACCGGGGCCCTCGGCCTCGCCCACGGCAAGGGGCCCGACCGCAGGGCCCACCGTCTGGTATCCGAGCACGTCGCGGCAGTGCGCCAGGTTGAGGGCGGTCTGGGGGTGTGCGTACATCCGGTCGTTCATGGCGGGAGCCAGGAGCACGGGAGCGGATGTGGCGAGGAGTGTGGTGGTGAGCAGGTCATCGGCCCGTCCGGAGGCGGCCCGGGCAATGAAGTCGGCCGTTGCAGGAACCACGAGAACGAGGTCGGCCTCCTGCCCCAGACGGAGATGGAGGGCCGAACCCTCCACCGAGAAGAGGTCCTCGTGGACATCCCGCCCGGTGACTCCCCGGAAGGAGAGGGGGCGCACGAACTCACCTGCGGAGCGGGTGAGCACGGTGTCCACTTCGGCGCCCAGCCGGGTCAGGTCGCGCGCGACCTGTACGGCCTTGTATGCGGCAATGCCACCCGTGACCCCGAGCACGACCCTTCGCCCCTCCCAGGGCGGCCGGGGGGCGAGGGGCCGAGCGGGCACCGGACTACTCCTCGCGGCGGCGACGACCCACGAGACGGAACTCGATCTGTCCCGAGGTCAGGGCCTCCATGGCCCGTGTGGTGAGCTTCTTCTCGGCCCCGAGGGGCTTGAGATCCCGGGGCAGAGCGTTCAGCTCCCGGGTGTACTTCGCAGCGACCAGCACGCCCAGGTACTTGCTCTGGGTGTGCCGGGCGGCCTCATGAGGGGTGAAAACACGCACGTGACCCTTCTCCTGTCCGCATACGGATGGGGGCTGGAAGGCTCCAGCCGAACTCCCAAGTTACTCTGATCGTGCCCCGGACCCAAGGGGGTGAACGGGGCGCGGGATCAACTCGCCGTGATGATCGCCTCGATCTCGGCCCGCAGTCGCTCCACCTCACCGGCAAAGCTGCGTGCATTCCCAGGACGATGTCGGTCCATCTCCAGAATCGATCTCACCCGGGCGAGTGCCACCTCCAGGTCATCATTCACCACGATGTAGTCGAAATATACCGCTTCGGCCAGCTCTTCCCGGGCGGCCCGGAGCCGCCGAACCACCTCTCCGGGCGCCTCGGTTCCACGCTGGGTGAGACGCTTCAGGAGGGCGCTTGCGCTGGGTGGGAAGATGAAGACGAGAACCGCCTCCGGCACGCGCTCGCGGATCTGCCGGGCGCCCTGCACATCGATGTCCAGGATCGCGTGCTCGCCCCGGTCGGCTGCGGCCAGGAGGTTCCGGCGCGGGGTCCCGTAGAGGTTTCCGTGCACCGAGGCCCACTCCACGAGTTCGTTGGCCGCGATCATGGCCTCGAAGGCTTCGCGCGAAAGGAAATCGTAGTCCACTCCGTCCACTTCGCCCTCGCGCGGGGCGCGGGTCGTGGCCGAGACGGAGAACACGACATCCTCGTAGCGCTCGACGAGGAGGTGGGCGATCGTCGTCTTTCCGGTCCCACTGGGAGCCGCGAGGACGAGGGGCGACGCGCGGTAGGGGAGAACGCTCATCGCTACTCCACGTTCTCGATCTGTTCGCGCAGGCGTTCGATCTCTTCCTTGATCGCGACCACATGCTCAGCGATCTCCGCGTCGTTGGCCTTCGAACCGAGGGTGTTGGTTTCGCGAAGAAGCTCCTGCGAGATGAAGCCGAAGCGCTTCCCTACCCCCTCCGGGTGCCCCTGCAGCAGCGCATCCCGGAACATCTGGAGGTGCGAACGGAATCGGACGAGCTCCTCATGGATGTCCCATCGCTCGGCCAGATGAGCAATCTCCCGTGCGATCCGGTCCTCGTCCACCTTCGACTCGTCACCGAGCAGTTCGGCGATGGCCGCCCGCAGCCGGTCCCGTTCTGCGAGGAGCCGCTCGGGTGCGCGGAGAGCGATCGCTTCGACCCCGCGCTCCATCACCGCGAGCCGGTCGCCCAGGTCCTGAGCGAGCCGGTGCCCCTCTTCCACGCGCATCGAAACCACCTTGTCCAGCGCCTGATCAAGGGCCTGTTCCAGGAGCGCCGGATCCACTTCGAGGGTGGTGCGGTCCCGGTCCGTCGTGGTAAAGAGGTCGCGGAAGCCGGCAAGGAGGCCGAGGTCGACCTTCCCCTCGGCACCGAGTTCATCCCGGATCCGGGCGAACCCATCCAGGTACCCGCGCGCGCGCTCCAGGTCTACCTCCACCGGCGGAACCAGCTCCAGCGCGGCCGACCGATCCACGGTCAGACTGAGGGACGCATTTCCCCGCGCGAGCTTCCCCTTGATCTGCCGTTCCAGCGTGGTCTGGTGCCGCTCGAGCCCGTTCGGAAGGCGGAGCTGCACGTTCAGATAGCGATGATTCACCGTGCGGAGCTCGACCCGGATCCGTCCCCCCTCGAATTCCACCTCGGCATCGCCGAAGCCGGTCATGCTGCGAATGGGGTTGGCGGGCGACGACATCGGCGTCAGTTCCAGAGCGTCCAGCGCACGCCATAGAGCGATCGCGTGGTCGGAAGAATCCGGCCGGGGTAGTCCTGGTTCGCGTCGCGCAGGGTGAAGTTCTCCCACTCCACGAACACGTGAACGTCGAGCACCCGGATCTGCAGGCGCACGAACCAGCTCTGGCGGAAGGGCACCGTCTGGAGCGCCTCCCCACCCGGGGCAAGGAAGGGGATCGCCATGTCTTCCCTTCCGGCCACGCCCAGATCGCTCCAGATCTCCAGGTTTCCCGTGGGATAGTAGATGTTGTGGAAGCTGAAGCGCGCCTCGTAGCTCTGATTCGGGAGCGAGCGCGTACTTACCGACTCGCCCCACATCTGGGTCGAGCCGACGAAGGCGAGCCCATCGAGGAGTCGGGAGAGGGGGAGCCGTGTCGAGACCTCGAATCCGGTCCGCTCCGCGGCGCCGAGTGCCAGCGCCGAGCGTTCCCTGCCGACGCCCGTCGGGAAGAGCGAGTCGGCCCGCATGGCGAGCGCCGCAGCCCCCAGCATGAAGCCTCCACGTCGGTACTCCGCACCCACTCGCACCCCCGTGCGATCGGAGAAGGAAGGCGCGAAGGGGTCCGCCTCGGGCTCGGGCTCGACCGGATCTTCCCCGTTCTCCTCGCCCTCCTCCTCCGGCTCCGCGGAGAGAGGCACCCGGACCGGGACTCCCCGCCGCCCATCTTCCACCTCACCGAACAGGGAGATCCCGAGGAAGGGCTCGGTCCAGACCCGGGCGTGGAGATTCACGGCGCTGTCGTCGTCCCATCCCTCCCAGTCTGCACCCGCCGATGCGCCCCCGATTCCGGGAAGGCTGCCCCCTCCCCGCACCCCCGCCCGGTTCGTGGGCCACCCTTCCCCGGTCCGTCGTCGGAGTTCCGCCTCGCTCCACCATTGGTCCCGTTCCCATCCAACCCGGGCTCCTAGCTCCCGGCGCGCATCGGTGGATACGAGGGTATCGGCACCGGGCCCGGACTGCTCCTCGTCGAGCCCGAGGGAGCCCGAATGGAAGAAGAGTTCCGCGGTCATTCCCTCCAGGATCTCCCGCCGGGCTCTGAGGCTCCAGTCGGTCCGGGTCACCTGGGCCGGAGCCCAGAGTCCCTCGGGACGGCGTGCCATCATGCGTCTCCACTCCGCCGAGAGCGCGGTCGCTTCGCCGGGGAAGTAGTCATAGCGGAGATGGACCCCGGACGAGACGCCTGTTTCGTCGCGATCCGGCCCCTCGGTGTCGATCCGGTCGAGCGCGAGAACGGCGTTCCCTCCGAACGCGTTCGGGTGAGCGAGGGTGCCGCGGAAGATGTTCGTGCCGAGGTCGCCCGTCCCGACCTCGAGGAGTGAGTAAACGCGGGAGTCCGTGAGCCTGAGCCCGGTCAGATCGACCCTGAGCTCTCCCATTCGACGTTCCACACGGACCCGGTCGAGCCCGCCGATTCCGACCTGAGCCAGATCCACTACACCCCCGTCCAGCGGGGCGAGCTCCGCGCCATCGAGATAGATCCTTACTCGCCCCGGTCCCAGCCCGAACGCCGTCACGGTAGCCGGCTGACCGTAGTCACCTCCCCGCAGCGCGGTGACGCCGGGGATGAGCTCGAGAAGTTCGAGGAGGGAGAGTGCGCGCGAGGAAAGGAGCGCCACCCGGTCCCATTCCCATATCCCTGTGGACCAGCCCGCCGGAACTGGGGTCGGGAGGTCGCGCAGGTTGCGGACCGGCCGGGGCTCCGGGAGGGTGTCCCCCGGGATGGTGTCCAGTGCCAGGGAATCCAGGGGAATCGTGTCTCTCGGGATGGTGTCCCGCGGAATTGTGTCGCGCGGGATCGTGTCCTGCGGGGCCAGCGCGAACGCAAATGCCGGGGAAGCTCCCGCGGGCGATGAGAGAGCGTGGAGTGCCAGAAGAACGAGGGGTGCCACCGCCCCCCAAGCACCACGGATCCGCCACATCGTCGTCACCCGATGCGACTCCGGACCCATTCCAGGAGAAGGCGCGTCGGCAACCCGAATGCCCCCTCCCGATGGTACGGCGCGCGTGACTCCCCGTAGGCCGTGCCCGCGATGTCGAGATGCGCCCAGGGAACCGAACCCGTGAATTCCGCGAGGAAGTGCGCCGCCGTGATCGTGCCTGCAGCCCTTCCTCCCACATTCTTCATGTCGGCCACCGGACTGTCGAGCTGCTTCCGGTACTCCTTCCAGAGGGGCAGCGGCCAGCACCGCTCCCCCGTGCGATCACCTGCGGCCCGCAGCTCTGCAATCAGATCTTCGTCGGTTCCGAGGAGGCCGATCGCATGGTGCCCGAGCCCGATCACCACGGCACCCGTGAGGGTGGCGCAGTCGACCATGGCCACAGGGGCGAAGTGGTCCTTCGCGTAGGAGAGAGCGTCAGCCAGGATCAGGCGACCCTCGGCATCCGTGTTGATCACCTCGACCGTTTTCCCTTCGCGGGTACGGATCACGTCGCCGGGCTTCACCGCCTTCCCCGAGATGAGGTTTTCGGACGAGGGCACGACCCCCACCACGTTGATCGGCAGTTCGAGCTCGCCGATGGCCCGCATCGCTCCGAGTACCGCCGCCCCGCCGGACATGTCGAACTTCATCGACTCCATTCCGAGCGCCGGCTTGATCGAGATTCCTCCGGTATCGAAGGTGAGCCCCTTGCCGACGAGAACGAGAGGCGGCGTATCGGCCGCGCCACCCCGATGCTCGAGGACGATGAGGCGGGGCTCCTCCTCGGATCCGGCGGACACCGCGAGAAGAGCTTCCATCCCCTCTGCGGCCAGCTCCTTCGGACCGAGAATCCGGCTCCGGAATCCGAACTCCTCGGCGAGCTGGAGGGCCACGCCCGCCAGATGTGTGGGTGTGGCCACATTCCCGGGGCGGGACTGAAGGGTGCGGGCGAGATTCGACCCATCGGCCGCCGCCTTCCCCCAGCGCAGGGCCTTCGCGAGCGCCTCCGCCTCTTCGTCGCTGGCCCCCTCGCAATGGACGCTGCCGGAGGTGACGAGCGGGCGA
>JBGTMU010000256.1:0-25217 GCA_041743405.1 Longimicrobiales bacterium
CCGCGCCGCCGCCTTCCGGTTCGGGCGGGGCGACGTGGCCCCCCTCTCGCTCAACGCGAACCCGTCGCTCCCATTCCCCGGAATGGAGAGATGGGAGTGATGCGTCTCTCATGCTGACGATCCTCCACGCCTCGGATCTCCACTTCGGGGAGCCGCACGACAGCGCGATGGCCGAGGCCTTCCACGCGATCGCGCTCGAGATCGCCCCCGATCTCCTCGTGTTCTCGGGTGACTTCACACAGCGTGCGAAGGTGAGCGAGTTCGAACAGGCCCGCGCCTACCTCGACCGATTTTCGCATCTCCCGGTCGTGGTGACTCCAGGGAACCACGACGTCCCGCTGTATCGGATATGGGAACGGATCACGGCCCCCTTCCGGAACTACCGGGAGTATATCTCCCGGGAGCTGGATACGGTGACGCGGATCCCGGGGGCCACCGTTGTGGCGCTCGCCTCGGCCGCGCCGCACCGGGCCATCGTGAACGGCCGACTCGGCCGGGAGCAGCTCGCCTTCGCGGCGGCGGAGTTTCGCGCTGCGCCGGAAGGAGATTTGAAGGTGCTGGTCACCCATCACCACCTGGCACCGGCCCCCGACTACGAGACGGATCACCCCCTCCCGAACGCCCGCAGGATCCTGGACAGGCTCGAGTCCTGGGGGGTGAGCCTGATCCTCGGCGGCCACCTGCACCGCGCCTACATCGGGAATTCCCTCGACGTGTATCCCGGGGTGGACCGCGAGCGGGGCGTGGTGATCGTTCAGAGCGGAACCACCACGTCGCGCCGTGGGCGCGCCCGGGAGGCCGCGAAGAACTCCTTCAACACGATCCAGATCGGCGAGGAAGTTCTGGAAGTCACCCATTTCATGCATTTCCGGGACCTTGAAGGGTTCGCGCCCCTCTCGCGGCATCGCTTCCCGCGCCCTCCCCGCCACTGGCTGGGCCGGGGGGAAGAACCCGCATGACGTCGTCCCCCCTCCGCACCGCGGCACGGCTCTTCCTCCTGCTCTTCGGCCTTCTGGCCACCGGCGCGGAGCTCCGAGCCCAGACCCCGACCCGCCCCGAGGTGGTGAAGCTCCGTTTCGAGGGGAACGACAGCTTCTCAGACCGGGTGCTCTCCAACGCGATCCTGACGAGGGAAACGGAGTGCCGCAGCTTCGCGCTCGCGCCCTTCTGCTGGTTCGACACGGGGTTCGCGAAGGACCGCGCATATCTGAATCCCCGCATCTTCGGGGACGATTTCATCCGGGTCTACCTCTTCTACCGGCAGCGCGGCTACCGGGAGGCGTCCGTCGACACCACCTTCAACCGGGTCGCCCCCACCGAGGTCGAAATCACCTTCTCCATTGAAGAAGGAGAGCCGATCCGGGTGGGCGAGATCGAGTTCATCGGGCTGGAAGAGCTGGAAGGAGAGGGGCTGGAGGAAGGGCTCCCGATCGGCCTCGGGGATCCGCTCAACATCGTAATGCTCGAGGCGACCCGGGACACCCTGACCCAGCGACTCCAGAATCTGGGCTACCCCCATGCGGATGTGCTCCGCTTCCAGGATCTTCCCTCAGGATCGTACGAGGCCCGGATCGGGTTTGATGTCTTCACCGGCCCCCTCGCGCGGTTCGGTCCGGTGACGATCGTGGGAAACGAGAAGGTGGAGGAAGATGTGATTCGGCGAATGCTCCCCTTCCGGGAGGGCACGGTATTCAGCCAGGAACTCCTCTTCGACGCGCAGCGGAATCTCTACAACCTCGAGATGTTCCGGCACGCGGCGGTAACGCCGGATCTCGAGCACCAGCCGGACAGTGTAGTGCCGCTCTCGGTGCAGGTGAACGAAGGAAACACGCACCGCGTGCGCGCGGGTGGTGGGTGGAATACCGCCGACTGCTTCGACCTGGAGTCCCGCTGGTCCAGCCGGAACTTCCAGGGGGGCGCGCGCCGCCTGGTGCTCCGGGGCCGCGTATCCAACCTGCTCACCTCGACCCTGGAAGATTCCATCTGCTCCGGTGCGGGGACCGGTGCTTTCGGGGAACTGAACTGGATCGCTTCGGCCGACTTTACCCAGCCCTTCATCATGTCGCCCCGGAACTCGTTCACGGCCTCGATCTATGCGGAGCGGCAAAGTCTCCAGGATGTCTTCATCCGGCAGGCCGTTGGGTTGAATCTGGGGGTCACCCGGATCATCGGGCGCTCCAGCCCCCTGACCCTCTCCTACCGCCCGCAGCTCGCGCGGCTGGATGCCGCCGAGGTCTTCTTCTGCACGTCATTCCTGGTCTGTGACCCGGTAGACATCGACATCCTTCAGGCGTCGAACCGACTGGCACCCGTCGCGCTCACCTTCGTCCGCGATCGGACCAATCGGGCGATCTCGCCGACGGGGGGCTACACCTTCACCGCGGAAATCGAGCACGCTTCGGAGCTGACCGGATCGGACTTCGACTACGAGCGAATCGTGGGAGAAGTCTCGCTCTTCCACGAACTGTTTCCAGATGTGGTTCTCGCGGGGCGGATCAGGGGGGGGTGGCTGAACCCCCGCCCCTTCCGGGGGCTCCATGCCTCGGCCGGGGAAGGGTCCGGTATCGCCCATCCCCAGAAGCGGTTCTTTGCCGGGGGGGCGAATTCGGTTCGCGGTTTCGCCCAGAGCCAACTGGGGCCGAAGGTCCTCACCGTGGGAGTCGAAGAGCTGATCTTCCCCCGGGGCGACGAGCCCGCGCCCTGCACTCCCGAGCAGGTCGTGCTTCTGATCTGCGATGCCTCCGTACTGCCCGAGGGCCGCTTCTTCGCCCGCCCGACGGGGGGCGGGCGCCTTGTCGAGGGGAGTGCCGAGGTACGATTTCCAATCTGGAGTCTGTTGCGGGGGGCCGCCTTCATGGATGTGGGGCGGGTCTGGAATGGCGATCTGACCGCCGATATCGACTTTGAATTCACCCCCGGGATCGGGATCCGATACAGCACCCCGATCGGGCCGATCCGCTTCGATCTGGCGTATGGGCCCTCCCAGGGCGATCGGCTGCAGGTCGTGACGTCGCTCCTGCGGCCATGGGTAGCGGGGACCGACGCGGAAGAAGATCGCGTGACCGGCCCCGAAGGCGAGCGACTCGACTGGGTGCGCATTGAAGATCTCGCGCTCCTCGAACAGCGTGTGCCCTTCGGCGTCCGTGATGGGTTTTCATTCCGGCGCTTCCAGCTCCACTTCTCGATCGGACAGGCGTTCTGACCATGACTCGGCCGACTCGGGTTCTGGTCTGGTCCGGCGGGATCGTGCTCGCCACTCTCCTTCTCCTGGGGGCTACCGCGTTCTTCCTTGCCCAGACGCGTCCTGGTCACGACTTCGCCCTCAGGGCTGCTCTCGCCCAGTCGGACCGCTTTGTGAACGGCGATCTTCAGGTTGAGGGGATCCGCTCCGACGGGCTGCTGCGCGGCTTCACGCTCCGCGGGGTGCGCATCCTCGACACGCGCGGTCGTCTCTTCTTTGAAGCCGATTCCGTACGGGTGCGCTACTCCTTCCGCGGGATCCTCAGGCGCGAAGTCACCCTGGTCCCCGCCGAACTCTGGCGGCCCCGGGTGGTTCTGGAGACTCTCCATGGAGACGAGAATTCGAACCTGCAGCGGATCTTCGCATCTGGCGACACTCCTGCCGTTCCGGAGGTCGAGACGGATTCCGAGTCCGGGGGGGGGCTTTCGCTCGTGCTCCGCGACCTGGCCGTGCACGATGGGAGCTTCCTCATCCGGGCGCCGGTGGAAGACGAGGCCGCCGCAGGTCGGTTCCTGACGGAGGAGGTGGAAGGCTTCCCCGGACTCCATCGGGTGATCTCCTTCACCGCCATCCAGGCCCGGATCGCCGAAGCGGATCTCCTGCGCCCCGGGGCGGCGGGAGAGAGGGTCCAGGTCGAGGAACTCTCGATGGTGGGACGCATCCTGGATGAGCCCTTCCTTCTCGAGGACTTCCGTGGGCAGATCCATCGGGTGGGTACGAGCCTCGGGATCAGCGCGGATCGGATATGGCTGGCCCAGTCGGAGCTCTCGGGAGCGATCGGATACGACTGGGGCGATCCGGAAGGGAACCCCACCCTCGAGCTCGCACTCCTCGCCGACCCGGTGTCGCTCGAGGATTTCCAATGGCTGGATGAGAGGATCCCGGACGGGGAAGGTCGCCTGGCCCTGCGGCTCAGCGGGCCTCTGGCGGAGGGAGAGTGGAGGTTTCATTCCATGGACATGGACCTGGAGGGGAGCCGCGTCCGGGGCTCGGTTGGATTCGACCTGGGGGCCGGGTTCCAACTGGCCGCGACCGACCTCGACCTCGATCCATTCCGTCTCGAACTACTGGACCCCTGGCTGACCGAACCCCTCCCCGTGGGAGGGAGGGTTCGCGGAAACCTGGAGGTGAGCGGACCGGTCACGGCCCTCTTCGTCGACGGCCGCCTGGCCTACGATCACCCCGAGGAGGGGATCCCGATCTCGACTGTCCAGGCCCGGGGCACGGTTCATCTCGACAACGGGTTTGGCGTGACCGGCATGTCCCTGGCCGTGGATCCCCTGCGGTATCCCACCCTCCGGGCCTTCCTGCCGGATCTTCCCATCGCGGGCGAGGGATCGCTCCGGGCCGAGCTCTCCGGCCGACTGGCGAGTGGGATGCGCCTCACCGCGGACATTCAGCACCGCCTCCCGGACGGCTCCAGCAGCCGTGTCACCACGCTGGGCTCGGTGCAGGAGGTGGATGGGAAGTTCCGGCTTTCACTCGACGCGACGCTCGCCCCGCTCTCCTTCGACGCCGTGGCGGGTGCGCTCGACCGCGAGCTTCCGGTGCAGGGCGAGGTCAGCGGGACCCTCACCCTGCAGGGTTTCCTGGACGATCTGGCGATCGGCGGACGGGTCGACACCCCCGGAGGCGTGGTCGTCGCGGATGTGCGCCTGGATGCGCTCGACCCATTCCGGCACTACCGCGGTCGGCTCGATCTGAACGAGTACCGGCTGCACGATCTGTGGGCGGCCGCCCCATCTCCGACCATATTGTCGGGTTCGCTCGAGTTCGATGGGTCGGGTGGAACAGCCGAGACGGTGGAGGGCGAGCTCCGGATGCAGCTCGCGGGCTCCACGGTGGGGGAGGGACAGGTGGATGAGGTGATCCTGGATCTGGCCGCGTTGAACGGACGCCTGGTCGTGCGTGAACTGAACCTGATCTCGCCTGTCGGGACCCTCTCGGGAAATGGCGAGCTGGCGCTCAGGGACGACGCCGAGGATGGAGAGATGCTGATCACCTGGGAGGCCCCGGATCTGGGCGCCCTGCGCCCCTTCCTCTTCCCGGGTGAAGAGACGATCGCCGCCGACACCCTCACGCCGATTGAGCGCGATATTCTTCGAATGCAGGGGATCGACCCGGATACCCTCGTGGATCAGGCCGCCGTGCCTCTGGCCGGCGCGGCGTACGGCGAGCTTCACCTCACGGGCGGCCTCCCCGCCCTCCGGGCCGATGGATGGCTGACCCTCTCCGGCGGGGCCTTCCGCGAAGGAACGCTGGAGGAGGGGAGGGTCGATTTCCTCGGGGCGTGGTCCGACGCGGAGGGATGGGAAGCGGAGGGCGTATTCGACCTGGCTCAGCTCGCATGGGGACGATGGGCCTTTCAGCGCGCCTCCGGTGAAGCGGCGTATCACCCCGGCGAGGGGCAGATCCGCCTCGATCTGCAGCGGCGCGAAGACGAGGCGTACCGTCTCCGAGGTAACCTGACCCATGATTCCACGAGCGCCCGCCTCGATCTCGGGACGCTGGATCTCGACCTGGAAGAGATTACCTGGACGCTGGATGGCCCCGCGCAGATGACGAAGACGGGGTCCCGATACGAGGTACGGGGGTTCAGGATCGTCAGGCCTTCCGATACGGAGGGAGAAGCGGTTCGGATTGAGATGGAGGGTTATATCGATCTGGAGGGAAACTCGGACCTGAGAGTCGAGACGGAGGGAGTCGACCTGGGTCGACTGGCGCGGGTAGCCCAGGTGGAAGATCTCCCGGAGGGTGTCCTCGACTTTGCCCTGCACATCTCCGGCTCCGCAGATTCCCCCCGGATGGAGGGGGACTTCGAGATCCGGGAGTTTGCCTATGGCGGCGCGACTCTTACCCTCCTCACCGGGGAACTGGGGTACGATGGTGCGCGGGTCGACACGCGCCTGGAAGCAGGGCTCGACGGACGCCGACTCCTGGTCGCCGAGGGGGGCTTTCCTGCCGATCTCTCCTTCCGGGAGGTCGAAGATCGGTTCCCGGATCGGAGTGTGGAGTTCGAGGTTCAGGTCGACTCCCTCCCGGCCGCTACCGCGCTCGCCTACTTCGACTTCCTTGAGGGAGTCGAAGGAACCCTTGATGGACAGTTCCTCGTGAGCGGGACGGCTCACGATCTGCGCCCGAGCGGCGACCTCCGTCTGCGAAACGGCGCCCTCACTCTTCCGGACATCGGACTCAGCCCCTCGGCCATCTCGGCCGACTTCTCACTGAGCGAAGATCGGATGCTCGAGGTGACCATGTCCGCGAGGGCCGAGGGCACGGCCCGGATCGAGGGCACGATCTCGCTGGACGAACCGGCGAACCCGACCTTCGATCTTCGCATTGCTGCCAATGAGTTCCAGGCCGTGGACCGAAGGGACATGTCGGCGCGGGTCGGGGGTGAAATGACGCTCACGGGCACCTACAACCGGCCACAGATCGGGGGTCGGGTCCAGGTTGAGCAGGGTGCCCTCTTCCTCGAGGAGATCGCCCGCACGGCTGAGGTCGTGGATCTCACCGATCCGCGCATCTTCGACGACGTGGTCGATACGACCCTCGTTTCGATCCGACCGATCGTGCAGGCGGCCCAGAATCCCTTCCTCCAGAACCTTCGGGTCGATGTGGACCTCGCGGTTCAGCGCGACTTCTGGCTGCGCAGTCGCGAGATGAATGTGGAAATCCAGGGCGAGCTGATCGTCACCTTCGACCGCAGGGGACGGGAGGTCCTCCTGGTCGGGGGGCTCGAGGCCACGCGGGGGGCGTATACGGCCTTCGGCCGGCAATTCCAGGTGGAAGGCGGAACGGTGGAGTTCCAGGGCACCCCCGGGATCAACCCCAACCTCGATATCCGCGCCGTGAACCGACTCCGGCGGGACGGCGGGGAGCCACTGAACATCATCGCGCAGGTCGAGGGAAACCTCATGAATCTGCGCGTGGGGCTCTCGAGCGATTCCCAGCCCCCGATCGCGGAATCGGACCTGATCAGCTACCTGATCTTCGGGCGCCCGTCCTATGCACTGGCGTCGGGCGAGAGCTCCGTGCTGCAGGGAGCGGCTGGCGCCGGGGTGAGCGCGGGAATCGGCAGTCTGGCTTCCCAGCTCGGTTCGGTGTTCGCCCAGCGTTTCGGAGTCGATTACCTGAGTGTCACGCAGGCGCAGGAGGGGTCGGGGATCACTTCCGGCTCTGGGCTCGGGAGCACTTTCGCCGATACCCAGATCGAGGTGGGGCAGTATCTGGCCGAGAACGTCTTCCTGGCGCTCGTGCTGAGACCGCTCACCGGACTCGGGGCCGGGAACCGCACCCAGTTCCCGGGTGCGCGCCTGGAGTGGCGATTCACCGATCTCTGGACTGCGGAGGCCTTCGCGGAAGATCGATTCGCCCGTGAGGGTGCCTCCGGATTCGGGGACCTCGGGATCCGTCTCTCGCGGGTCTTCGGGTTCTCGATCTACCGCGAGTGGGGGTACTGAGCCGGTTCGCCTGCTGCCCGTCCCCGATGCGGCACACAGCACATCTCCCGGGGTATCTTCCCCGCAGCGTCCGACTCTTCCACCTCACCCAATCGGAATCCTGCCATGCAGCAGATGAAAGTCTTCCTCCTGATGACCGGAATGACAGTGTTTCTGGTCCTTCTCGGGGGATACCTCTTCGGAGAAGGGGGAGCCTTCGGCTTCTTCTTCATGGCCGCAGTCATGAACTTCCTCATGTACTGGTTCAGCAGCACGGTAGTTCTGAAGATGTACAAGGCCCGGAAGATCGGGCCCGAAGACGCGCCGGAGCTCTACCGGATGGTGGATGATCTCCGGCAGCGGGCCGGGCTCCCGATGCCGGTCGTGGCCATCGCGCCGAAGGAGCAGCCGAATGCGTTCGCCACCGGGCGAAGCCGCAAGCACAGTGTGGTGTGCGTCACGGCCGGCCTCCTCAAGCTCCTCGACAAGAAGGAGCTGGAAGGGGTCATCGCGCACGAGCTCGCGCACATCAAACACTCCCACATGCTCGTTTCGACGGTTGCCGCCACCATGGCCGGCGCCATCGCGATGATCGCGCGCTGGGGAATGTTCTTCGGCGGGCGTGGCGAGAACAGGAATCCGATCGTGATGATCCTCCTGATGATCCTGGCCCCGCTCGGTGCCGTGATCATCCAGATGGCCATTTCGCGTTCGAACGAGTTCCAGGCCGACGCCTCGGCGGCCGAGATCGCGGGCGCTCCCGACGGACTCGCCAGCGCACTCCAGCGCCTCGAGGGATATGCCCAGCGCATCCCGATGGATGTGAACCCCGCCGCCGCCCAGCTCGCCATCGTGAACCCGCTGCGCGGGGGCGCCGGCGCCGGGATCATGGGGCTCTTCCGCACGCACCCCCCGACAGAGGACCGCGTGGCCGCGCTCCGCCGCCTCTACGGAGTGGTAGGCTGATCCGCGAAAGCTCTCCCCGCGACTTCCTCATCGTCCGCGGCGCCCGGGAACACAACCTTCAGAACGTCTCGCTCAGGCTTCCGCGCGAGCGTCTGATCGTCCTTACCGGAATCTCCGGATCCGGGAAGTCGTCGCTCGCCTTCGATACCATCTACGCCGAGGGTCAGCGGCGGTACGTGGAGTCGCTTTCGGCCTACGCCCGTCAGTTTCTCGGGTTGATGGAGAAGCCGGATGTGGACGCGATCGAGGGGCTTTCGCCCGCAATCTCGATCGAGCAGAAGACGATCTCCCGGAATCCGCGCTCCACGGTCGGGACGGTGACCGAGATCTACGACTACCTGCGGCTCCTCTGGGCGCGGGTGGGAACCCCCCATTGCCCGACCTGCGGCGAGGCAGTTGAACGACAGTCGGCGAGCCAGATCGTGGACCGACTCCTGGCGCTCGAGGAAGGAACGCGAATCGAGGTCCTGGCTCCCCTCGTCCGCGGAAGGAAGGGGGAATTCCGCGATCTCTTCGAGAGGGCGAGAAAGGAAGGGTTCGTGCGCGTCCGGGTGGATGGGGAAACCCACGACCTCGCCGATCCCCCCACCCTCAATCGCTATGAGAACCATGACGTGGCGGTCGTGGTGGACCGGCTGGTGATCCGCAGCGAAGACCGGGCCCGTCTGGCCGACTCGGTCGAGACCGCCCTCCGGACCGGAGGTGGAATCACCGAGGTCATCGAGCATGCCAGGGGAGCCGACCCCCTGTCGCATGTGTTCAGCGAACACTATGCCTGCGCGGAGTGCGGCACTTCGCTCCCCGAAATGGAGCCCCGCCAGTTCTCCTTCAACTCCCCCTACGGGGCGTGCCCGGACTGCGACGGACTCGGGATGCGGAGGGAAGTGAGCCCGGACCTGGTCCTCGCCGACCCCTCGATCTCCATTCTGGAGGGGGTCATCCTCCCCTGGGGTGAACCCACCGGGCATCTCCGGAAGTCGGTGATTCCGGGGCTCGCGGAAGCCTACGAGTTCGACCCGAAGCGCCCCTGGAGCGAACTCCCGAACGTCGTGCGTGAGGCCATCCTGCAGGGCTCCGGCGCCATGAAGATCCGCTTTCCCTACCGGCGGGGCGGAAAGGACAAGAGCTACACCGAAGTGTGGGAAGGCGTGGTGCACGGAGTGGCGCGGCGCTATCGGGACACCTCATCCGACGCCGTGCGGGAGCAGCTTGCGGCTTACATGACGTCGCTCCCCTGCGGCACCTGCGGCGGCGCGAGGCTTCGCCAGGAATCGCTCGCGGTCACCGTGGGGGGGCGATCGATCGGATCGGTCACGGGGCTTTCCATCGGGGACACCCGTCGCTTCTTCGAGGCGCTCCCGGTCACGGGCGAACTCCGGGGGGCGGATGCCCCGCCCGCCCTTGATACCACACCGCTTTCGGCCGAAGTCGCGGGTCCGATCCTGAAGGAGGTGCGTGAGCGCCTTCGTTTCCTGGACGACGTGGGGCTCCGGTACCTGTCGCTCGGGCGCTCGGCCCACACCCTGTCCGGGGGGGAGGGGCAGCGCATACGGCTCGCCACGCAGATCGGGAGCCGCCTGGTGGGGGTCCTCTATGTGCTCGATGAGCCTTCGGTCGGACTCCACCAGCGGGACAACGATCGTCTCCTCGGTACGCTGAAGGCGCTCCGCGACATGGGGAATACCGTCCTTGTCGTGGAGCATGATGAGGACACGATCCGAGCCGCCGACTACATCGTCGATCTGGGGCCGGGTGCCGGGCGTCACGGGGGCGAAGTTGTAGCCGCCGGCACGCTGGATGAGATCCTGGCCGAGCCCGGGTCGCTCACCGCCGCCTACCTCCGAGGGGATCGCCGGATCCCGATTCCGTCGGAGCGGCGTGCGCCGCAGGAAGGGGAGGCCATCACGCTCAGGGGCGCTCGCGGACACAACCTCAAGGGGGTGGACGCCCGGTTCCCGCTCGGATGCTTCATTGCCGTCACGGGGGTGTCCGGGTCCGGCAAGTCGTCGCTGGTGAACGAAACGCTCTACCGCGCACTGGGGCGTCACTTCTACGGTTCGCGCGACCTGCCGCTCGCGATGGATGGAGTGGATGGGATCGACCGGGTCGACAAGGTGATCGAGGTCGATCAGTCTCCGATCGGGCGTACCCCCCGGTCCAATCCGGCCACCTACACCGGAGTATTCACCCCCATCCGCAGCCTCTTCGCCGAACTCCCGGAGGCGCAGATGCGGGGGTACGCCCCCGGGCGCTTCTCTTTCAACGTGAAGGGAGGGCGCTGCGAGTCCTGCTCCGGTGACGGGATGGTGAAGATCGAGATGCACTTCCTCCCGGACGTCTACGTCCCCTGCGACGTATGTCGCGGGCGGCGCTACAACCGGGAAACGCTCGACGTGCACTATCGGGGAAAGAACATCGCGGACGTGCTCGACATGACGGTCGACGAGGCGCTCGAGTTCTTTCATCCCGTGCCCCGGATCCGGGAGAAGCTGCAGACCCTCTCCGACGTGGGCCTGGGCTATATCCACCTCGGCCAGGCCGCCACCACGCTCTCGGGTGGCGAGGCGCAGCGCGTGAAGCTGGCCACGGAGCTTGCGAAGCGCGCCACAGGAAGCACTTTCTACGTGCTGGACGAGCCCACGACCGGCCTCCACTTCGAAGATGTGCGGGTGCTGCTGGAAGTGCTTCACCGGCTCGTCGACAAGGGGAACACGGTCGTGGTGATCGAGCACAATCTCGAAGTGATCAAGACCGCCGACTGGGTTCTGGATCTGGGGCCGGAGGGCGGTGAAGGCGGGGGATGGATTCTTGCCGAAGGGACCCCGGAGGAGATTGCGCGCAATGAGAAATCCTTCACCGGCCAGTACCTGGCGCCCCTCCTCGACGGCCCCCGGGACGATGCGGTGCCGCAGGGCGCTTCGCATGTTAGAATGGGGGAGGACGTTCGGAGCTGATCCGATGCCCCGTCCCGGCCGCGCGCTGCAATCTCGGGTGCGGCCGCGAATCTTCCGGAGCGCGAGGCCGTAAGAGGGTCTTACGCGGGGATACCCCGCTTTACGATGGATGCAGGTGAACCACGGACCGGCCCCGACCATGGGCCGCCCCAGCACACGGAGGGGATATGGTGACGCGTGAGGATGTGGAGAGCTACCTGATCCGGATGGATGTGGATTACGAAGAGGTGGCGGAAGGGATGTTTCTCGCCCGCAGCCGGGACGAGCGACTCCCGATCGTGGTGAATCACTCTCCCCCGCTCCTGATTCTTCGAATGAAGATCATCGAGCTTCCCGGGGGCGACGAGTCCCGCGAGGAGCTCTTCCGGACCCTTCTCGAACTGAACGCGTCCGATGTGGTTCACGGCGCATATGGGATCGAGGAAGGCGAGATCATCCTGAGTCACACCCTGCACCTGGAAACCCTCGACTTCCCCGAGCTGCAGGCGGCACTGGAGAGCATCCAGATGGCCGCCTCCAGCCACATGGAACGCATCAAGTCCCTGGCCTCTGCCCCCGTGGAGGGCTGAACCCATGAGCATCTTTTCAAAGCTGTCCACTCTCTTCCGATCGAACATCAACGATCTGATTGCCCGGGCTGAAGACCCGGAGAAGATGCTGAATCAGATCATCCTCGACATGCGCGACCAGCTCGCGAAGGCGAAGCGCGAGGTGGCGGGCGCGATCGCCGATGAGCGCAAGCTCCGCGCCCAGGTGGAGGACGAAGGAAAGCAGGCCCGCGACTGGGAACGGCGTGCGGTACTCGCCGTGAAGGAAGGGCGGGATGATCTGGCCAAGCAGGCGCTTCTGCG
The DNA here is from genome assembly GCA_041743405.1 of Longimicrobiales bacterium. Classification (GTDB taxonomy): domain Bacteria; phylum Gemmatimonadota; class Gemmatimonadetes; order Longimicrobiales; family Gaopeijiaceae; genus JBGTMU01. The sequence continues at coordinate 12,455 of JBGTMU010000256.1, forward strand.
TCAGCAGGAGCACGCCCAGCGCGCCCACGCCCTCGAAGAGACCTGGCGCGCCCAGGCGCAGGAAACCGAAAAGCTCAAGGGGTCGCTCAAGCAGCTCAACGACAAGATCGAAGAGGCGAAGCGGAAGCGGAATCTCCTGATCGCGAAGCAGAAGCGTGCCCAGGCCCAGAAGCGGATCCACGAGACGATGTCGGGGCTCTCCGACACTTCGGCTTTCGATGCCTTCAATCGGATGGCCGAGCGCATCGAGGAGTCGGAGCGGCGCACGATCGCGGCGGCCGAGGTGAACGAAGCGCTCACCGGAGATACCCTGGTCCAGGAGTTCGCGGCGCTCGAGAAGGGTGACGACATGGATTCCCGTCTGCTCGAGCTGAAGCGCGAGATGGGGCTCCTTCCCGCCGGAGAGGCGAAGAAGACCCAGCAGATCACGGCAGGGAAGGGCGCGAGCGCCGTAGCCGCAGAGAGCGAGGAGGGCGAGGAGGGCGACGAAGACACAGGGCCGCCGGAGTCGGCACCCAACGATCACATCCGGGAGGCGGAGCTTCTGGAGGAGTTCGATCGGCTTGAAGGCCGTTGAGGAACTGAAGCCATGGCCATTGTCCACCTGAACGGGGAGTACCTCCCGAAGGAAGAAGCCGTCGTCTCTGTCGATGACCGGGGATTCCTCTTCGGCGACGGGGTCTATGAGGTGACTCCGGCCTTTGGGGGAAACTTCCTCCGAATGGACCGGCACATGGCGAGACTCCGGAGAGGGCTGGACGCGCTCTCGCTCGAGTTCGATCCGGCTGGCGTTCCAGCGCTTCATGAAGAGATGCTCCGGAGGAACGGACTCGAAAACGCGCCGATGGCCATTGTCTACCTCCAGGTGACGCGGGGGGCGGCCCCGCGCACCCATCACTACCCGCCTGCGGACACCCCTCCCACGGTGTACGCCTACGCGAAGGCTTTCCAGCGTCCCGCCCCGGAGGAGTGGGGGCAGGGATACGGGGCGGTGACCTACCCGGATCGGCGCTGGAACCGGTGCGATCTGAAGACGCTGCAGCTCCTCCCCTGTGCGATGGCCCAGGAGGCCGCGCGTCAGGCCGGGGAGGCCGACGCCATTCTCGTTCGAGACGGGATGGCGCTCGAGGGGTCGCACAACAACCTGTTCTTCGTCTTCGGGCGAACGGTGTGCACCCACCCCCTCTCAAACCAGGTGCTTCCCGGGATCACGCGGGAGTTCGTGCTGGAGTTGGCGGCCGAGTGCGGGTTCCAGGTCGCCGAGCGACCCACCACGATCGAGGAGATGGCCCGGGCCGACGAGGCGTTCTTCACCGGGACCACCACCGAGATCCGCCCGACGGTCCGGATCGATGGGAAGCCGGTCGGAAAGGGGGTCGTGGGCCCCGTGGTGCGCGAACTGCACCGGGCATTTCTAGAGAAGGTGGCGGACGAATGCGGTATCGCGACGGCGAGCTCCGGCGAGGCGAACTGAGCGGATCCACGTTGCCTGAGGTGTGCCGGATCGCTCAACCGGCCTCGATTTCCCGCGGGGCCCGGTCGCGGTGGACCTTCCCCTTGCTGAACGGCCTGGTCTGGCTCTTCGCCGGGTGCGCGCTCAGCGCCTCCGGCGGTCCCGGGGCGGACCCCGTCGCCCCGCAGGACTCCCTCTGCTGCTCCCGCGCGTCGGAGGCGATCACCCTCGAGTATCTGGGGGTGGGGGGGTGGCTCATCCGGATGGGAGACGCCTCGATCCTGACTGCCCCGTTCTTTTCAAATCCAGGGCTGGTGGAGGTGGGGATTCAGACGATCGAGGCCGACACCGCGATGATCGATCGCTTTCTTCCTCCGGTCTCGGACGTGACCGCAATCCTCGTGGGTCACGCGCACTACGATCACCTGATGGACATCCCGTATATCCTTCGCCGGAAGGCGCCCAGGGCGCTCATGTACGGAAGCCGCACCGCGGTCAACCTGGTCCATGGCGACGTGGGGATCGCTCCGGCGCGGCTGCGTGAAATGGAGTCGATAGCGGGGAGCGCCGCCGCCCCCGGGGAGTGGGTCTCCATCGCCGATGGACGGATCCGTTTCATGCCGCTTCTTTCCGGTCACGCACCGCACTTCATGGGGGTCCAGCTCTATCGCGGCGAGGTCGATCGGCCAGCGATCGATTTGCCGGATCGGGCTGGAGGGTGGCTCGAAGGACAGACTCTCGCATTTCTCATCGATTTCCTGTCGGAAGAGGGTGACGTGGTCTTCCGGATCCACTATCAGGATGCCGCCTCGACCCCGCCCGCCGGGTTCCCGCCCACTGCGGGTGACGGGATTCCCGTGGATCTGGTGATCCTCTGCCCTCCCGGTTTCGAGGAAGTGGATGACTACCCGGAGGGGATCCTGCGGGCCCTTTCGCCGAGACTTGTAATGCTTGGCCACTGGGAAGACTTCTTCCGGCCACGGACCGAGCCGATCCGTCCCCTTCGGGCGACCGACTTCGACGAGTTCGTGGCGCGCCTGGAAGGGGCGATGGCCCCCGGGGCGGAGTGGAAACGGCCCGAACCGGGGGAAGTGGTTCGGATCGGGTCGCGTTAGCGGTTATGCCGCCACCCTCGTTACCCGCGCTCAAGGCCAAGTTGGAGGGCGAGCGCCCGATCGACCGCGGCGAGGTCCTCGGGACTCAGGCGCGCTAAAGGCCGGAGGAGCCTTGCTTTCGAGGCGGTCGTCACCTGATCGGCCATGGCCTTGCCGCGCCGCCCTTCGAGTTCCACGAGGGCTTCGCTCGGGAACACGCGTGCCGTGCTGGTCGACAATGGGACCACCTGAACGCGGTTCAGATGTCGATTGGACGCATCGTTGCTGACGATTACGGACGGGCGAGTCTTCCGGATCTCACCCCCGGTGCGTTCATCGACCGCGGGAAACGACACCCACCAGACCTCACCCCGCGTCATCGTATGCGTCGCCGATGAGGCCCTCCGCCCAATCGAGTGCTTCGCGTTCGCGCACTTCGCTACGGGCCATGGCCGCGTAGGCCGCGTCCAGCTCTGCGGGCACCACGTGAGGGCGCAGGAGGTGTTCGATGAACCCGGAGATCTTTCCTGCACCGATTTCGCGGTACAGGCCCTCGTACACTTCCTCTGCTATGGTGATCGTGAGTTTCTTCTGCATGGGCCAATACGGGAACGGGTGGACACGACGAATACACGTACAACATACGTGTTATGGTCCGATCCCGGAAGCCTCCGGGTTCATCAATCTGGACCGGATCGGAGGGCGGCACCATGTCGAAGGAGGACGAACTGGGGCGGATCTCAGCTCTCCATGACTCCCGCCGGCCGACCTCTGTCGATGGACATGCGGATCTCCGGTGCGAGGAATGGGGAGTCCGTGCCGCGCTAAGGCATGCGCTCGAACAGAATGTCCCGCGCGCGGCCATTGCTCGCGCGGAACCCGGTGATCACCCCTGCCTCATCCCGCTCGAACTCGAGCTGGCCCATGGGGAAGGTCCCTGCGAAGGTGTCCCCGGATTCGTGCATGAGCGGGCTCGTGGCGAGCCTGCGGTGCTGGAGCACGAGCCCCCCGTCTTCCAGGGCGATCGTGTAGAAGGTCTCGAACTCGGCGCTGTAGTAGCGGCCGGTGAAGGGCTCGAGATCCACCACCGGAGCCTCTTCCTCGAGTCGCCGGGCCGGGTGATTTCCGTTCTGATGGAGGGTGAGGCCAGTGACGATCCCCTCGGCGTCACGGTGGAAGGTGACGCTCGCAGCGACCGTGCTGTGCCGGAAGGTTGAATCCGAGGTTGGGATAATCTCGGCCTCTCCCTGTCCGGTGGCCTGTGTCATGAGCCGCTCCCCGTCTCTCCAGAAGGTGAGGACAAAGGCGGGCTGGGCCTCCATGGCGTAGCGACCGGCGAAGTCGTCGAAGGCGGTGCGATCCCAGGCATCGGCATCGAAGTCCGGCACATCCTCCGTCGCCTCGGGTTCGGCTGGCGCGGGGAGGGGCTCCATATGCTCCCCGACGAAGAGTTCCGTCACTCCCGCGATGACCGAGGGTTGGAAGCCTGCGTGGTTGCTCTGGACGATGATCCCGATTCCGAGATCGGGATAGAATGCGAGATGCGAGCGGTGCGCGGTGTCGGCACCCCCATGGATCACGCGTCGCACTCCCCTCTCGGGGACGATTATGAGGCCAAGCCCGTACTCGATGGCCTCGCCCGAGGCGAGTACGAAGGGCGTCATCATCTCTTCGATCAACGCGGGGCCTCCCACCGCACCGGAGCCCAGGTTCCCGAGCCATAGCGCCAGATCTCCGAGCGTGGTATAGATCCCGCCCGCTCCCATCGCACCGGGAAGATCCGTGGCTTCCCGGAACCCCTCGGTCGGGTGCGGCAGGTACCCCATGGCGCTGTTCGGGACGATCTGCCGCCGATCCGCCCTCACGAGAGTGTTCGTCATCCCGATGGGCTCGAACACGTTGGCCGCCATCCAGGCGGGGAAGCTTTCGCCGGTAACCCGCTCGACCACCATGGCAGCGAGCGCATAGCCCGTGTTGTTGTAGTTGTACTCTGTGCCCGGGCTGTTCTGGAGTCTGGGCTGCCGTTCCACCACCCCCACGATTTCGCGCCGTGCGATGAAGTCGGCGTTCTGCAGATCCCATCCTCCGATGGCCAGAGCGTTCAGGAACTCGCGGTATCCGCTCGTGTGGGTGAGGAGGTTCCGGACGGTCACCGTCTCGCCGAAATCGGGGAGTTCGGGGATGTGATCCCGCACATCGTCGTCGAGTGAAAGCTCGCCCCGGGAGGCGAGGAGCCCCAGCGCGAAGGCGGTGAACTGCTTCGAGGTCGAACCGATGTTCGTGCGCGTGTCGACGGTCAGCGGGACACCGTGTGCGAGATTCGCCATCCCATAAGCCTTCTGGAAGACGATCTCACCATCCTGTACGACGGCGATCAGCACACCGGGTGATTCCGAGGAGTCGTAGGCGGCGGCCAGACTGTCGACTGCGGCCTCAACCGAAGCGTCCTGAGCGGCGGCGGCCGGGGCGAAGGCACAGAACAGGAGGAGGGCGAAGAGGGGTGTGGACGCGCGTCGGGGCCGTCGGAGAATCGGAGAGTTCATGAGTGCGTTCGCTGTTGGGGGGGCGCTGAACTACCTGCAGTCGACTACCGGGCTCCCGGCATGACCCGCTGGACTGTCTCCCGTACTATTTCGTTCACGGACCGGCACCCGGCAAGCCCCATCGTCAGGTCGAGTTCCGCCGTGAGATTTTCCACGACCTCGGCCACCCCCTCCTCCCCTCGGAGCGCGAGGCCGTATACCCAGGGTCGCCCGAGCAGGATCGCGCGGGCGCCGAGGGCCAGCGCCTTGAAGACGTCCGCCCCGCTTCGGATCCCGCTGTCGAAGAGGACAGGGACGCGACCCTCGACAGCCTGCACCACGCCCGGCAACGCGTCCAGCGCCCCGAGCGCGCCGTCCACCTGCCGGCCCCCGTGGTTCGACACGATAAGCCCATCCATCCCGCGCCCCACCGCTTCGCGGGCGTCATCCGGATGAAGGATCCCCTTGAGGAGAAGGGGCAGGGTGGTCTGGTCTCTGAGCCACGAGAGGTCGTCCCAGGTCAGCGAGGGCCGGGAGAAGGTGGCCACGAAATGCCGTACGGCCGCGCGCGCGCGACCGGATCGGAGGTTCCGAAGCGTGCTGCCCGGATGGTAGGATGCCATCTCCAGGGCGGCGAGGAGGGTGCGGGGCGTGAGTGGCGGTCGGGGCCCCGGAGCCTCAGTCTCCTGGACCTCCTCGAGGGCGGCAAGAAAGACCGGGTCTGAGGTGTACTGAGCGATCCCCTGAGCCCGGAGGAAGGGCAGGAAGCCGAGATCGAGGTCGCGGGGCCGCCATCCCAGCATCGAGGTGTCCAGCGTCAGCACGATCGCTTCGCAGCCGCAGGCTTCGGCGCGCCGCAGAAAGCTCGCGGCGAGCTCGTTCGAACGCCCCCAGTAGAGCTGGAACCAGCGGGGAGCATCGCCCATGACCGAAGCGCACGCCTCCATGGTGCAGGAGCCCTGGCTCGAGAACACCATCGGGACATTGAGGGAGGCGGCGGCGCGGGCCACGGCGAGGTCGGCCTCCCTGTGCGCCATCTCGAGCACTCCAACCGGTGCGAGAAGGACCGGGGATGGAAGCCGACGCCCGAAGAGCTCCACGGAGCTGCTCCGAAGCGAGACGTCACGGAGCATCCGGGGCACGATCCGCCATCGTTCAAAGGCCGCACGGTTCTCCCTCACGGTGCTTTCCGTCCCTGCTCCTCCCGCAACGTAGGCGAAGCCTTCCGCGGACATGATGCGCTTCGCTTCCGACTCCAGACGCTCGTGATCGATCGGAATCCTGGGTTTTCGCCCCCCGAGCCCTGAAATGAAGATGGACCTCTGCCTCGAAGGTCCAGGGTTTTCGCCGGAGGGAGGAGGTTGGGAATCAGGGGCCATGTGCGACTGCTCACTGGGGGTTTTTCGGGGACGCCGCGGCTCCAGACCAATGGAACGCCCGAGGCCCAGCGCCGCCACTGTCGCTGGCAACCTCCCTTCGAATTAGTCCGTCTGGGCGATGGTTCGGGGAGACGAGGACCGTTAGCCGTGAGAGGCTGGCTACGCGCTGGCGGTGACCTAGACCTGGCCGGTCAGCTTCCGCCAGGTACGCCCTGAACACAGAGGAATTACATGGACATTCTGACCTGGTTGATTGTCGGACTCGTCGCGGGCCTTCTCGCTTCCTTCGTAATGGGAGGGATCGGCTACGGGATCGTCGGTGACATCATTGTGGGGATCGTCGGCGCGGTAATCGGAGGATGGGTGTTCGCCCAGATGGGGTGGAGCACGCCCTTCTCCGGGATCGGAGGCGTGATCTTCGTGGCCTTCATCGGTGCGGTCCTGCTCCTGTTCATCCTCGGATTTCTGCGCCGCGGTCGAAGTCACCGAACGTAGACGGGTACCACCGTCGGACGCCCGGGAAGGCGCATCGCTCCCGGGCGTCCCGCCAAATCCTGCACTTCTCGCTGGTCACGGGGCCGTGCGCAGCCGTTTCGCTCCGAACACGAGTTCCACGACGAGGAGTGGCACCGCCCAGCACGCCCACGCCGCAACGCCGAACACCGCCTGGATGTCGGCGCCGAGCACCAGGCCGGTTCCGAGAATGAGCCGCACCCAGACGAACGCGAGTGTGACGACGTAGCTCCGGATCATCCATTCGCGGTGCTCGCGAATGCGGCCCCGCCGGATCGCGGTGAGCGCCATGGCCGATGTGGCGAGCCAGACGACGGAGAGTGCCGCAAATCCCGTGCTTCCGGGCAGCCCACCATTCGCGAACGGCGCGAGCCACAGCCCCGCGAGCGCGCTGACGAGGATCGTGGCAAGATAGACACGGCCCATCAGCCGGTGCACCGCGGGCCGGCGTGCGCGGATCGCACGGACGAACTGCAGCGGCCCGAGGAACAGCGCCACGGCGCCAGCCGCAATGTGCACGCGCAGCACCGCGAGACGCTCACCGAAGTGTGGGTCGTCGATCGGTCCAAAGTAGCGCAGCCCGAACGCCAGGAAGAACGCCAGGGCGCCTGTCATGAGAAGAAGCGGGCCAGCGTACGCACGCATCGCGCGGTTCCTCCCGGAGCCAGGCGGGGCGTGTTCGAGTCTCTCCGCTGCAAGCACGTCGGTGCGTCCGTCCATGGGCATGATCCCAACAGATAGCACAGCGCGCGCGTAAGGGCGAGTTCCCGCCCTCGAGGATCCAGCAGGCTGTCAAAGGGATTGACCGATGCGTTGCGTGAATATATCGTGCTGCTATATTCTTTTCCGATATATGATCTCGGCCATCCTCTCCCCCAGCCGGACGCGTCCCGATGTCCAAAAGCCTCCGTCGCATGGCCCTCCTGGCTGTCCTGCTTCCCTGGGCCGCCCCGCTTCAGGCCCGGCAGCCCCCCGACGGTGATCGGATCGAACTCGCCCGGATCTTCGTGGAGCGGAACTGGCAGCGGCTCGGCCTCCCGGGGGTGGCGGTCGCCATCGCGACAGGGGATTCCGTCCTCCTTTCCACAGGATTCGGGAGTGCTCAGGGAGAGGAACTCTCCGGACACACGCCCTTTCCGACAGGGTCGGTCACGAAGACGCTGACGGCGGCGGCCGTGGTTCAGTCGGCGTGGGACGGATTCCTGGAACTCGATGATCCGGTCGAGCGATGGCTACCCGATTTCCGCCTGCGTTCCCCGTATCAACCCGCATCGATCACCATCAGACATCTGCTCGAGCACCGGAGCGGCCTCGGGCAGTGGAGCGGGCACGACGCCCGCGCTCAGACCGAAGGGCGGGTCGATCATCTGGCTCCTCGTGCGCCTCCCGGCGAGCGCGCGGAATACTCTTCGATCAACTTCATCCTGCTCGGGCGAATACTGGAAGCAGCGAGAGAGCGTGAATACGGGGCGACGCTGGAGGAAGTCATCCTGGAGCCTCTCGACATGACGAGCGCCTGGGTGGACGGATGGAGCGAGCGCCCGAAGACGATGGCCCCGGGCCACCAGAGCTGGTTTGGACTCCAGCGGCGCATGGAGGAACCACTGCCTCCCCGCTACCTCGTCCCGGCCGGATTCGCGGGGGCTTCAGCCGATGATCTGGCACGGTACGGCGGAATGATCGTCGGCGAGGGCAGCTTCGCCGGGACTCGAGTCCTCGACCCCGAGGCCGTGCGGGCCCTCATCGGTCCGACCGACGAGGTCGGCCGAGCGCTCGGTTGGGGGCGAAGCCGGATCGGGGGGCAGCTTGTCCTGAGTCATGCCGGGAACGCCCGGACCGGGAGCGCCCGCATGCGTCTGATTCCTGAGAGCGAGCTGGCGATCGTGATCCTCTCGAACACGAACTCGGGCCCCTTCTTCCCGGCTACCGAGGCACTCATGGATGGCGTGCACGCGATCCTGCGTGGAGAACCCGAGCCCCGGATCTGGCCCAGGGAGCGCATCTTCAAGGCAGTCGTCCTCGTCTGGACCCTCGCCTCCGTTGCCGGGGCCGCGAAGCAGGCCGGGTCGTGGGCGAGCGCGGACTACCCGATAGGCGTAGAATCTTCTGCAGGTGCGGTGGGGAGGCTCGCCTTCGACGTGGGTCTCGGCGGCGTCGTTCTCGTCGGGGTGCCCCGCCTCATCGGTGTACCCCTTCCCACGTTGATCGAGTACTTTCCCGATCTCGGAATTGCCCTGGTGGCCTCCGTCGGAGCCGGCGTCGTCGGAGGTGTTCTGCGCAGCTTCACCCGCTCCGCTGCGACGGAGCCGGGGACCCCTTAGAACGCGGCGTACGGGCGGACGCCCGGCGCGGCTGGAGGAAGCCGATCATGTCCCGTGCGAATCCGACCGAATTCGCAATCCTCGGGCTCCTTTCGAAGGCGCCGAGTTCGGGGTATGACATCAAGCGGGAGGTGGAGGAGCGCCTGAGCCACTTCTGGTCCGAGAGCTACGGGCACATCTACCCCATGCTCCGACGCCTCCATGAGAAGGGCCTCGTGGAAACCCATCTGGAGCGACAGTCGGGGAAGCCGGATCGGAAGGTGTACGAGATCACCCCCGCAGGACGCGATGCCCTGGAGGCGTGGTTCGCCGAACCGCCCGCTCCGCAGCGTCCCCGCAACGAGATCCTCCTCCGGCTCTTCCTGGGTCGTCACGCCAACCCCGAGTTTCTCATCCGGGATGTGCGTGCGCAGCGCGAGCGTTTCGAAGAGGCCCGCGCCCGGCTCGCGGCCGTTCAGGAGCGGATCGGCGCGGAACGCGATCCCCACCCGGATCGACTGTACTGGGAGCTTACCCTGTCCTACGGGCTGGATGCCTTCGAGGCGCTGATCCGGTGGGGACGAGAGACGGAAGCTCGATTGAAGGAGCTGCCGGGTGAGAAGGCTTCGGAGAACCCATGACACGGCTCCCGCTCATTGACCGCGCCTTCGAGAACCGCGAGCGCACGGCGATCGTCGCGCCCGAGGGTGAGTTCACCCATGGGGAGCTTCTGGATACTTCGGCACGGGTGGCCACCGCGCTGCTGGGCGGGCGGCGAGACCTGCTCGAGGCGCGGGTGGCCTACCTCGTTCCTCCGGGGTGGGATCACGTCGCACTGCAGTGGGGGATCTGGCGCGCCGGCGGGGTGGCGGTGCCGCTCGCGACCTCGCATCCGCTCCCCGAGCTGGAGTACGTGATCGGGGATTCCGACGCGGAGATCGTGGTGGCCCACCCGGGATCGGGCGAGGAGCTTGCCGCCCTTGCCGCCCGGGAGGGGCGTACCTTCCTCACCACGACCGCTGCACTCGAGGGGGGGGCGGCGAAGCATCTCCCCGGCTTCGCCACGGACCGGCGCGCGATGATGGTCTACACGAGCGGCACCACCGGGAAGCCGAAGGGCGTGGTGACGACGCACGACGGGCTCGCGGCACAGGTCACCGCACTCACGGAGGCGTGGGAGTGGAGCGCGGACGACTCGACGCTTCTCGTCCTGCCGCTGCACCACGTGCACGGGATCGTGAATGTCCTCACCTGCGCGCTCTGGTCCGGAGCCCGGTGCGAGATCCACCCCCGCTTCGACCCCCAGGCCGTCTGGTCGAGGATCGCGGCGGGTGAGCTCACCGTCTTCATGGCGGTCCCCACCATCTACCGGCGCCTGATCGCCGTCTGGGAACAGGCTTCCACGGGCGAACGGGCGGAGATGAGCGCCGCGGTGCGGCGGCTGCGTCTGATCGTGTCCGGCTCCGCCGCTCTCCCGGTCCCGACGCTCGAGCGGTGGCGGGAGATCAGCGGCCACACGCTGCTGGAGCGCTACGGGATGACCGAGATCGGGATGGCGCTCTCGAACCCGTACCGCGGCGATCGCCGCCCCGGCTTTGTGGGGGTTCCGCTCCCCCGGGTGGAAGTTCGCCTGGTCGACGACGAGGGCGCGGAGGTGGAGGCCGGGGACCCCGGCGAGATCGAGGTCCGGGGCCCCAGCGTATTCCGGGAGTACTGGCAGCGGGAGGACGCGACCCGCGAGGCGTTCCGTGAGGCCGGCTGGTTCCGCACCGGCGACGTCGCAGTGGTGGAGAACGGGTACTACCGCATCCTCGGCCGCCGGAGCGTAGACATCATCAAGTCGGGCGCGTACAAGGTCTCCGCACTGGAGATCGAGGCCGAGCTCCGCGAGCACGAAGCGATCGCCGAGTGCGCGGTGGTGGGGGTCGCCGACGCCGACCTCGGCGAGCGGATCTGCGTGGCGGTGGAGCTCGAGGAAGGCGCCACCCTGGAGCTCGCGGCGCTGCAGGACTGGGCGCGGGCGCGCCTCGCCCCCTACAAGGTGCCTCGTGACCTCATTCAGGTGGAGGCACTACCGCGGAATGCCTTGGGGATGGTCGTGACGCCCGTGGTGGCAAAGCTGTTCGCCGCGTCGCAGGCGTGCCACGGGGGGGTCACGCCGGGGGCGGGGGGTCTGGCGGGCTCAAACTGCTGGAGCGCGCCCGATGGGAGCCTCGCGGGCCGCGAGACTACGGGCGGACGTCACCATTGGGTGCGCCTGGGACCCCGATTTCAGGCGGGGGGCCGATTGGCAGAAGCTGCTCGAACAGACTCGCGGTGCCCAGCACCGCGCCCTCGGCTCGGGGCCGCCCGACCATCTGAAGGCCGACCGGAAGACCCTCCCGGTCCAGCCCAACGGGGACCGAGGCCACGGGCAGCCCGGTCATGCTGAGCAGGTAGGTAGGGGCGAGCCAGTCCATGTAGTGCCGCATTTCACGGCCGCCGACGGTGCGCGGAAAATTCTCCTCCACATCGAAGGGGGGCACCGCCATCGTCGGGGTCAGCAGGTGGTCGTAGCGAGTGAAGAACTCGCGGAAGCGTTCCCAGATCCGCCGGCGCTCCGCCTCCGCCTCGCCGAGCTGCCGGGTCGTGACCGCGAGCCCCGCTTTCAGGTTGCCGGCCACGTTGGCCCCGAACTCGTCCATCCGGGACAGATACGGGAAGAGCTGCGAGACGAACCAGAGACCGCGGAGCGCGAGATACGGATCGCGCGCGCCGGAGAGGTCGAAGTCGATCACGTCCACTTCGGCGCCAGCCCCCTCGAGCGCCGCTACCGCCTCGCCGCAGACCCGCTCCACCTCCTCGTCGACTCCGCCCCCTCCCAGGTCCCGGCAGTAGGCGACCCGCAGACCCGAAGGGTGGGCGCGCTGCACGGCGCCCACATAGTCCTGATTCCATCCGCCATGCGAGAGCGGCGACCGGTCGGTCGGGGCGGCGATCGCGGAGAGCGAGAGGGCGATATCCTCCGCGGTCCGGCCCATGGTCCCGCTCACCTGGAGCGTGTCCCAGAGGTAATCCTGAGGAACCGTGGGCACGAGGCCAACGGAGGGGCGGAGCCCCACCACTCCGCAGAAGGAGGCGGGGATCCGGAGCGAGCCGCCGAGGTCGGTGCCCTGGGCGAGACCGATCATCCCCGTCGCCAGTGCCGCCGCTCCCCCTCCGGTAGAGCCGCCTGGGCTTCGCGCGAGATTCCAGGGATTCCGCGTGCGCCCGAATACCTCATTGAAGGTGTGGCCACCCGCGGCGAACTCGGGTGTGTTGGTCTTTCCAAGCACAATGGCGCCGGCCTCGCGCAGGCGCCGGACGATATGCGCGTCCTCCGCGGGCACGTGCTCGGCGAAGAGCGGGGAGCCGTAGGTCGTGCGCACACCCCCGACTTCGGTCACGTCCTTGATTCCCACCACAATCTCGTTGGTTTCCCCCGGTTGGAACGCCTGCGTGGCATCGCATTCGTAATAGGCAG
>JBGTMU010000257.1:0-10029 GCA_041743405.1 Longimicrobiales bacterium
CGCGTTCGATTTTGCGCCCCCCGGCGGGGCGCGCTCCTCGGCAGATCCGGCTGCTCATCCTGGGGGGGACCGGATTCATCGGGCCTCATCAGGTGCGCTACGCGACCGAGCGCGGGCACGAAGTCACGATCTTCAACCGCGGTCAGTCGGCTCCCGGAATGTTCCCCGGGGTCGAAGAGCTCACGGGAGATCGGGCGACGGGCGAGCTGGATGCACTGCGGGGCCGGCGCTGGGATGCGGTAATCGACAACTCGGCCGCCCGCGCGGATGCCCCTGACTGGGTGCGCGACTCCGCGGGGATGCTGAAGGATCAGGCCGATCAGTACCTCTTCATCTCGACCCGCTCGGTGTTCGCGGATCTGAGCCAGGTTCCGGCCACCGTGGATGCGCCTCTCTACACGAGGGAGAATACCTCGGGATGGAGTGAGGGCCAGCCCTTCCCCTATGGTCTCGCGAAGGCACTGGCCGAAGCCGAAGCGCGTGCCGCCTTTGGCGATCGAACCACGATCCTGCGCCCGGGGCTGATCGTGGGGCCCGGGGATGACACCGACCGCTTCACGTACTGGCCGGTTCGCATAGAGCGCGGCGGAGAGATCGTGGCTCCGGGGGATCCCGAAAACGATCGGATTCAGGTGATCGACGTGCGCGATCTGTGTGAATGGGCGGTCCGGCTCTGCGAGGCGCAGACGTACGGCACCTTCATGGGGGTCGGGCCCGAGAACGGGCGGTCCATTTCGGAATTCCTCTATGGGATCGCCGGGGCCACCACGACTCCCCTCTCATGGAACTGGATTCCGCGCGAGTTCCTCGCGGAGCACGGCTTCCGACCCTATCAGGAAATGCCCGTCTGGCGTCCTCCGACCCCCGGGTGGGAGGGCTTCGCCCGTTTCGATCTCAGCCGTGAAGTCGCCGCAGGGCTGACCTTCCGGTCACTCGCCGACACGACCACCGCGACCCTCGAATTCCATCACTCCCGACCTGCGGAAAGACGGGAAGCGCTGCGGGCGGGGGCGAGTGCCGAGCGGGAAGCGGAAGTGCTGAGGGCCTGGCGCGCCGCAGGGAGGGGCTGAGACCCAAGAGGCTCAGCCCCCCCCGCGGGTATCAGTTCCGCGTCAGCCGGACGGCACCATTGGTCGTGGTCGCGCGGATTTCGGCTCCCCCGTCGCCGAGGACGCCGGAGAGCTGACGGCCCATGCGGCCCTGCACGGTGATCGGGAAGTCCGTGCTGATCCCCCCATTGGTGGTCGATGCTTCGATACGCGCCGAGATCCCGTCGGGGAGCCCCAGATCGATCGATCCGTTGGTCGTGCGCAGCTCGATGTCGTCCTGCAGCCGGAGAGAACCCGCCAGCGACGCCCGAATCCCCCCATTGGTGGAGCGGGCCATGATCGGACCGGACACGCCGGCGAGCTGGATCGATCCGTTCGTGGTCCGCGCGGTCACGGCAGCCTCTGTGCCACGCACGTTGATTCCACCGTTGGTGGAGCGGAGGTCGAGTCGCGTGCCAACGGGAACCTGAACCCGCACGCTCACGCTCCAGGATTCCCTCCCGCGGGTACGGGGCCCGTCCGCCCTCAGCTCGCCGGCCGAGGTCAGGACTTCCACCTCGTCAGCCAGCTCCGCGGCGGCAGCCTCGCTTCCGGAACGAGTCTGGATCCGGGCCAGCACCCGGATCTCCGTTCCGCTCCACCCCTCGACCTGGATTCCGCCATTCGGGCCCACATCGACCGCGAGCGCGCCGTCTCTCGGCTGGAGAGTGTACTCGCGGACTTCACAGTGCCGGTCTCGTTCGCTTCGAGCATCGCGGCACCAGTCGGCGGAGGCATCCTGCGCCAGCGCGGGGGCCGCGAGGAGGGAAAGGGCGATGAGGGCGAGGGCCTGAGGAGTTCGGTTCATGGTCGGGTCGGCTCCGTATCGGTGGAAGACGTGTGCCCCGGTTCCTACGGAACGGATCGGATCCGGGTTTCGGTGACCGGGGGGCGAGTGCCGTGAGGCCCCCATTCGGCGGTCCTGAACAGTTGGACGTTCTCTCCGGTCCAAGGGTTGGGTCCCTCGTGTTCCCACCCTCTGACTCGGGACCCTGGCGGAAAGGGAGTGTATAGAGCCATCCGGCCTTTCCAGGTGTATAAGGGGTTTCCTTCCGATCTCCCCATGCCGAGATTTGCCGCATGAAATTCCAGACTGGTCTCCGCTCCCGCGTGCCGTCCACGAAGAGAGTCCGGGGCCTCGCCTTCATCCCCGGAACCATGGCGGGGGGTGCGCTGCTGTCGCTTGCCCTGCTTTCGGTACCCCTTTCCGCGCAGTCGGGAAACGCCCTTGCGATCCTGGAGCGGGCTTCGAGCCGGATGCAGGCGATGGCCGCCTTCTGCACGGACTTCCGACAGGAGGTCCGGGTCACGATCCTGCGCCAGACCACGCGGAGCAGCGGGGTCCTCTGTCAGGCCCGCCCCGATCGATTCGACATGCGGTTCTCCGATCCCGAAGGCGACCGCGTGGTAGCGGACGGAACGCACCTCTGGGTGTACTTTCCGAGCACCGATGCCGGTCAGGTTTTCCGCACCCGGATGTCCGTAAGCGAGGGGCGCTTCGACCTCCATCACGAGTTTCTGGCCGACCCCGGTGAGCGCTACGATGCCACCTGGATCGGAGAGGAGTCGATCCATGGTCGACTCGCGGATGTCCTGACTCTCGAACCACGGGTCGCTTCTCCCTACCGAAGAGCGAAGGTCTGGATTGACAGGGGCGATTCCACAATCCGAAGGATCGAGATCGAGGAGGAATCGGAATCGATCCGCCTCGTGGATCTGTCCGAATACCGCGTGAACCCCCCCCTTGCGGCGGACTATTTCCGCTTCAATCCCGGTCCGGGAGTTCAGGTGATCACCCGATGACGAGGGGAGGAAAAGGTCCGGATCTCCCGGTTCTCGGGAGGGTCCGGACACGCGACCTTCCCGTGTTCCCGGTCACCGCGGACCCGGTACGCCCCGGGGTTTCGCCCGGGGTGTCGGCCGTCGAGCATTCGATCGAGCCCACCGGGCCCTTTCACGGGCCCCGGATAGGGCTCGTGACCCTGGGGTGCGACAAGAACACCGTCGACTCGGAGCGGATGATGGCGGCGCTCGTGGGGCATGGCGCGCAGGTGTCATCCGAGGTGGCTGGGGCCGATGTGGTGATCATCAACACGTGCGGCTTCATCGAGTCGGCAAAGGAGCAGTCGGTCGAAACCATCCTCGAGGCGTGCGGGATGAAGGCCGAGGGTGAGGTTCGCGCAGTGGTGGCGGTGGGATGCCTCGTTCAGCGCTACAAGGAGGAGCTCTCGGCCGAGATCCCGGAGGTGGACCTCTTCCTCGGGCTCACCGAAATGCAGGGGCTGATCCCCGAGCTCCGTCGCCGTGGAATCCTGGAAGAGATGCCCCCGCAGATCCCCACGATGGAGCGCCCCCTTCGCATCCTTTCGACCGACACGCCCCATACCTCCTACCTGAAGATTTCGGAGGGGTGCGACCACACCTGCGCCTTCTGCGCGATTCCGCACATGCGGGGTCTCCACCGTTCCGCGCCGGTGGAGGAACTGGTGCGGGAGGCGAGGGAGCTCGAGGCGAGGGGGGTCCGGGAGCTCAACATCATCTCGCAGGACACCACCTGGTATGGTCGGGACCTCCGACGGACAGCCGTGCAGAGGGCTGGCTCGGGGGGTATCCCGGCGCCCACCCCTCTCCTCCCGGAACTCCTGCGGGCGCTGCTTTCCGAGACCCAGCTCCCATGGTATCGGCTCTTCTACATGTACCCGTCGGGGATCACCCGGGAGATGGTCGAGCTCATGGCCTCGGAACCGAGGCTTCTCCCCTACCTCGACATGCCCATCCAGCACGGTTCCGACTCGATGCTGAAGCGCATGCGGCGCCCTGAACGGCAGGCGACGATTCGGGAACGGGTCGGGTGGCTTCGCGACGCGATACCGGGACTGGTTCTGCGCACGACCGTGATCGTCGGGTTTCCCGGCGAGACCGAGACCGAGTTCCGGGAAATGCTTGAACTTCTGGAGGAACTGCGGCTGGATCGGGTGGGCGCCTTCACCTACTCCCCCGAGGAAGGTACTCCGGCCGCGGACATGGACGGACACCTCCCGGAGGGGGAGAAGAACGACCGCATGGAGGCGCTGATGGAGCTCCAGCGGGAAATCTCCTTCGAGGCGAACCAGGCCGCGGTGGGCCGGCGCGAACTCGTGCTGATCGACCGCCTCACTCCGGATGACCCCGAACATCCCGCCGAAGGGAGAACACGGGGTCAGGCGCTGGATGTGGACGGGGTCACCAGGATCCTTCCCTGGGACACCGACCGGCATTCCAGCACCCCTGACGAAGCGGCGAGAGAGGCCGGCCTGCACCCCGGTGCCATGATCGAGGTCGAGATCGTGGATGCCCTGGACTACGACCTGATCGCCCGGGTGGTGTGAGGCTCGTCTTCTCGATCGCCATCCTGGCGAATGCGGCCCTGATCTTCTGGGTCGAGCTCTTCTTCGCCAAACGCCTCCTGCCCACTCTGGGAGGCGCGCCTGCCATCTGGAACACCTGCCTGATGTTCTATCAGGGGATGCTCCTGGCGGGGTATGCCTACGCCCTTGTCCTGGTCCGGCTGGATCTTCACAGGCAGCTCCTGGTGCACGGATCGCTCCTGCTCCTGACCGTGATCGGGCTCCCCTGGCTCCTCTTCGTCTGGCCCGATCCGGGGGGAGCGGCGCCGATTCCCTGGCTCCTGGCCCTCCTCACGCTCAGCCTCGGGGCTCCCTTCCTCCTCCTCGCGGCCGGCGCCACTCTCCTCCAGCGATGGTTCTCCCTCTCCGGGCACCCCGATCGGGACGACCCGTACTTCCTCTACTCGGCCAGCAACGCCGGGAGCTTCCTCGCGCTCGCGGCCTACCCCCTCGTGCTCGAGCCAACGCTTACCCTTGATGGTCAGGCACTGGGGTGGAAGACAGGGTTTGCCGCCGTGGCCCTGCTCCTCATCGGGGTCGGGGTGTGGGCGTGGCGGTCCGGGGAGGGTGGAGGCCAAGGCAGCCGCTCCCCGGCCCCCAAGTCGAATCCCGGGGCCGACGCTGCCCCGGCTTTGACCCCCCTTCGCAGACTGCGCTGGGTGGGACTCACCTTCCTCCCCTCGAGCCTCCTCCTGGGGGTGACCACCCATATCACGAGCGAGATCGCTCCGGTGCCGCTTCTCTGGGTCGTGCCGCTCGCCCTCTACCTTCTCACCTTCGTCGTGGCCTTCGGTCCGGCGCGGAACCGGGAGGAGTGGGGTGTAAGGCCCGGAATGGGCGCGCTCATTGCGATCGTTCTTGTGAGCGGCGCGGTCTGGTTCTGGGCTCGCGGTGGGATGGGCCTTCCGGATTCACGCTGGTTCCTCGTGGCGGCCGACCTGGCCGTCCTCACGGTGGCGGGGCTCGTCTGCCTCGGGCGAGTGGCGAAGGATCGCCCGACGCCGGGACGCCTGGCCGAATTCTATTTCTGGATCGCACTCGGGGGGGCGATGGGGGGCGTGTTCAACACCCTCGTCGCACCCGTTCTCTTCACCGATCCGCTCGAGTACCCTCTGGCCCTGGCTCTCCTGGCCTTCGTGGTGGCATCCGGCAAGCGGGAGGGCGAGGATGGCTTCCGCTGGAGTGATCTGGGGCTCGGCCTCCTTCCGGGGCTCCTGGTGTTCGGTCTGAGCGGGATTGGGCGAGGAATGGGCATCGATCCGATCTGGCTCCTCATCGGGGCGGGGGGGCTCACCCTCGCGCTGGCCGGACGCCCGGTGCGCTTCGGGCTCGCGGTGGGCGGGCTCGTCCTGGTGGGGTTCGCGAACCCGGCGGTCGAGGGCGAGGTGATCTACCGGGACCGCACCTTCTTCGGAATCCACCGGGTGTACGCGGATGGAGATACGCGCTGGCTCGCCCATGGGACGACCATCCACGGAGGGCAGCGGCTGAGCGCTCCCGAGGTGCCTCTTACCTACTATCACCCACGCGGTCCGGCCGGTTCGCTCTTCGCGTGGATGGAGGGGAGGGAGATGGGTTCAGTGGTCCATGTGGGAGTGGTGGGGCTCGGAACCGGTTCCCTCATGGCCTATTCCCGGCACGGGGAGCTCTGGACGCTCTACGAACTGGATCCGGAGGTGGCGGCCATCGCCGAGGACGAGCGTCTCTTCACTTTCCTCTCCGCCGCTCCGGCCGCATACCGCATCGTCCTGGGAGATGCCCGGCTTTCGCTGGGCGAATCGCTGGCTCCCCGATTCGATCTTCTGATCGTGGATGCCTTCTCCTCGGACGCGATCCCGGTGCATCTGCTCACGATCGAGGCGGTCCAGCTCTATCTGTCGAAGCTCCGGCCCGGCGGGATCGTGGCATTTCACATCTCGAATCGCTACGCTGACTTCACGGGAGTGATGGGTGACCTGGGTCATGCACTCGAGCTGGAGGCATGGGAGGCTCGCGATGAGTTCGGCGACCAGGAGGGCGGGGCATACCCTTCGCACTGGGCAGTTCTGGCTCCGGGACCCGTGACACTCCCCGATGCGCGCTGGAGGAGGGCCGAGCCATCGGGAAGGAGGCCGTGGACCGACTCCCATTCCAGCCTGCTTCCGGTTCTCCGGTGGTGAAGCCCCCCACCGGACGACCCGACCCGCTCCGTCACACAGATCTGATCCCGGGTGGAAATGGTGGCGATCACCCGGATGATTCGACCCAAACTCGAAGCCGAAGGGCTCCAGAGGTGAATTCCATGGATACCTCCACGAAATCGCTCTGGGATCGGGCGAAGGCCGTACTCCCCGGGGGGGTGAACTCTCCGGTGCGGTCGTTCCGGTCCGTGGGGGGCGACCCCTTCTTCGTCGAGCGGGGCGAGGGTGCCTGGCTCTTCGATACCGAAGGGAATCGCTACCTGGACTACATCATGTCGTGGGGCCCTCACGTCCTGGGCCATGGACATCCGGTCGTGGTGGAAGCGCTGCGCAGGCAGATCGAGCGGGGGGTCAGCTACGGGGCGCCGACCCCGGGCGAGGTCGAGATGGCGGAGCGGCTCGTGCGGCTCGTGCCCGGGATTGAGATGGTGCGGCTGGTGAATTCAGGCACCGAAGCGACGATGAGCGCGCTCCGGGTGGCTCGCGGCTTCACCGGGCGCTCCCGCTTTCTCAAGTTCACGGGGTGCTACCACGGGCACGCCGACCCCTTCCTCGTCGCAGCCGGGAGTGGCGTGGCGACCCTCGGGCTCCCGAATTCCCCCGGAGTGCCGGAGAGCGTGGTGCGGGACACCGCGGTCCTTCCCTTCAATGACCTGGAGGCCGTAGAGGATCTCTTCCGCGCCGAGGGAGACGCATTCGCCGCCATCTTCCTGGAGCCGGTCATGGGCAATGCGGGGTTGATCGCCCCCCTTCCCGGATTCCTCGAGGGGCTCCGTGACATCACGGAGCGATACGGGGCGCTCCTTGTGTTCGACGAGGTGATGACCGGGTTCCGGGTGGGCGTAGGGGGCGCCCAGGAGCGTTTCGGCGTGACGCCCGACCTCACCACGCTGGGGAAGGTGATCGGCGGAGGGCTTCCGGTGGGCGCCTTCGGTGGTCGGCGCGACATCATGGAGCAGGTGGCTCCGGCAGGGCCCATATACCAGGCCGGAACCCTCTCCGGGAACCCTCTCGCGATGGCGGCCGGGAACGCCCAGCTGGAGTGGATCGAGGCGAACGATCCCTTCCCCGAGATGGAGCGCCTGGCGCGACGCCTGGTCGATGGGCTCCTCGAAGTCCTCACGGAAGCGGGGATCCCGGCCACCGGCGATGTTCTCGGATCGATGTGGGGGATCTTCTTCCATCCGGGCCCGGTACGTTCCTTCGAAGACGCGAAGGCCGCTGATACCGGGCGATTCGGGCATTTCCACCGGGAGATGCTCAGGCGAGGCGTGTTCCTCGCTCCTTCGCCCTTCGAAGCGGGCTTTCTTTCCGTGCGGCACGGAATGGAAGAAGTGGAATTCACCCTGGCGGCCGCGCGTGGGGCGGCGGAGGTGGTGGGATGAGCGGAGGGATGCTGGGGGGGAAGGGGAGGGGAAAGGGGCGCCGTCCGATCGGAGGTGGCGGGAGCCTCGCCCGCCTGGTGGGAGGGGCGGTGGTGCTGCTTGGTATTCTATTTGTGCTCCTGATCCTCATCGGCGCACGGCCGGTGGCGGCGCAGGGGCTCGCCGACTTCGACTACGAGAACCTGTCGCTCCGGGGGCTCATGGTGGACGGGGGTTACCTCTGGTCCTCGAAGGTGGAGCCGACCCGAACCCTGGGAGGTCGGGTAGACCTTGGCTTCCTGGGGCCTGGCGTGCGGATCGTGGGCGGAGTGACCCACTGGTCTTCCACCCTCGTCAGGGACGAGGTGCGCACGCTGGAACGGAAGGTCGAGGAGCTCATCTTCGAGCAGACGGGGAGCTTCACCCCCGTGGATCTCGGCACGATCGAGTGGTCGGACCTGGCGCTTCACGCGGACGCCCACATGGTCTGGCGCATTCCAAAGGGAGTGCTCACCTATGCCGGAATGGGTGCTTCCGCACATGTACTGCGTGGCGGCGGACGGGCGATCGAAGGCACCTTCGTGGAGGACTTTCTGGATTCGGTCCGGGCCGGTGTCAACGCCCATTCCGGGCTTGAAATTCCACTCCACAGGAACTTCCGCCTGGTCGGTGAGGCGCGCTACGAACTGCTTCAGAGCCTCTCGTACGTGCAGCTCCGACTGGGCGGGCAGCTCTTCTTCGGCTCACCCGCCGCGGGAGAGATGGAGCCGTGAACTCCTGACCCGGACGGGGGGAGGATTCCCGCCGCTCGTGGCGGGTGCGGTTTCGGGGCTGCTGGCTGCGCTCTCGCTTCCCCCATTCTCGCTCTGGTTTCTGGCGCCCGTAGCACTTCTGCCTGGCGCGGTCGGCGTGCTGTCCGCGCGAAATCCCGTGGTGGCGGTCCGCGCGGGGCTTCTCTTCGGGCTCGTCTACTGGGGCGTCGTACTGCACTGGCTCCCCGGCACCCTCCTCTCGCTCGGGCCGTCATTTGTTCTACCCGGCGCGATGCTCCTGCTCATCCTGATCGGGACGGGAGGGGTCCAGTTCCTCGCCCTTCACGCGCTTTCGGTCGATCGGGGATGGAGCCCGATTCTGGCACTCCCCGCGGTCTGGGGTGGCACCGACTTCGTTTTCGCGAACGCGGGTCCGCTTGCATTTCCATGGGCTCCGCTTGGACTTTCGCTCGCCGCGGTGCCGCGCCTGGCCAGCATGGCGGAGGTGGGCGGGGTGATCGGTCTCACAGTCTGGATGACGGCGGTGAGCGGCATTCTGGTGGTGGCCGTGCGCTCCCGCAGGCGTGATCGAGGACGAGCCTGGATCCGACCGGCCCTCCTCGCCGCGGTGGTCCTGGCCGGCCCCGCCTCATGGGGTATCCAACGGGCTGGGAACCTTCGGCTCCACATGCTTCCGCCCGTGGCGCTGGTCCAGCTCGATCTCTCGATTCAGGAGCTCCGCGATCCCCGGCTCCGGGATGCGGCGGCGGAGGAGAGGCTGGACCGCCTGCTCGCGGGCCAGGGCTGGAGAGAGGGGGGGATGCCGGCGCTTCTGGCGATGCCCGAGGCCCCGTTCGCGGCGACGTGGGAGGCCGGGGTGGGGGAGTGGACGCGGGCCTGGGTGGACGAGCTCGGAGTCCCCATTCTGATGGGTGCGCACCGCGATGGGGAACGCCGTCAGAATGCGGCCTTCCTCGAGACTCCGTCGGGGGGAACCCGCTTCATCCATTCCAAGAGACGGCTGGTCCCCGGGGGGGAATGGCCCGCGCTCGCACCGGGACGGAACGTGGAGGTCGGGGAGCTTCCGGGGCTCACGTTCGGGGTCCTCATCTGCTTCGAGTCGGCCTTCGGAGCGGAAGCAGCGCAGCTTCGGCGGGAAGGGGCGGAGCTCCTCGTGAATCCCACGATCGATGCCTGGGCCGGAACGGGATGGCGGGGGACGGGCTCGGCGGCGCATGCACAGCACCGCGCGCACCTGG
>JBGTMU010000258.1:0-7483 GCA_041743405.1 Longimicrobiales bacterium
GCGGAGGCGGGGGCGGCGGGGGCGGATCGGGGTCGGCTGCCTGGGACCCGGCCGCGGGCAAGCTGGATCCCGAGCCGCTCGAGGGGCTGGATGCGGTGGTCCACCTCGCCGGTGAGTCGATCGCCGGAATTCGCTGGACGGAGGCAAAGAAGGCCGAAATCCTCAGGAGTCGGGAAGAGGGTACGCAGCTTCTCTCCCGGACTCTCGCGGAGCTCAGGCGCCCTCCGAAGGTGCTCGTGTCCGCGTCTGCAGTGGGGTATTACGGAGACCGCGGCAATGAGCGGATCACCGAGGAATCCTCCGCGGGGTCGGGGTTCCTGACCGAGGTCACCCGTGCCTGGGAACGTTCGACCCATGCGGCGCGCTCCCGGGGGATCCGGACGGTGCACCTGCGCACCGGGATGGTGCTTTCTCCTGCGGGGGGGGTACTCGGGAGCATTCTGCTTCCCTTTCAGCTCGGGGTGGGCGGGCGCCTCGGCTCGGGGCGTCAGTACACGCCCTGGATCGACCTGGATGACGCAGTGGGGCTGATTCTTCACGCCCTCGCCACCCGGGAAATCCGCGGACCCATGAACGCCTCGGCTCCGAACCCGGTTCCAAACGCTTCCTTTTCCGATGTGCTGGGGAGGGTGCTCGGTCGGCCCACCCTGATTCCCGTGCCTGCGCTCGCGATCCGCGCGCTCCTCGGGGAGATGGGGGGGGCGCTCCTCCTCTCGGGTGCCCGGGCGATTCCACAGGTCGCGCTGGATACAGGGTACGAGTTTCTTTATCCGGATCTGGAAGATTCTCTTCGACACCAGTTGGGGCGGTGACCCGCTCCGAGACCAGCTGGGGCGGTGACCCGCTCCGCTCATCACACCCCGACAGGGGCCACGCGACCGGAGGCAGGCAGTGAACGACGACGAATTTCAGGGCGGTCCGCCGGTTGACTCCACGCGCCCCCCGGTGGACGCCGAGGGACTGGGAGCGGATCCTCTGGCCGCCTTCCACCACTGGTTCGACGAGGCGCGAGAAGGGGCCCGAATGCGGTATCCGGATGCGGTGGTGCTCTCTACCCTGGACACGGATGGATTCCCCGAGGGTCGCGTTGTCCTGCTGAAGGAAGTCGATGAACACGGGTTCGTATTCTTCACGAACTATGACTCGGGGAAGGGGAAGGGGCTGGCCGCACTCCCGCGGGCCGGTCTCACCTTCTACTGGGATGAGATCGGACGGCAGGTCCGGGCGAAAGGGTTCGTCGAGAGGCTCTCCGCAGAGGAGTCCGACGCCTACTTCGCGAGCCGCCCCCGCGGGAGCCGGATCGGGGCCTGGGCCTCCGCCCAGAGCGATGTGCTTCGCGACAGGGATGCACTCCTGCGGAACGTGGAGGATGTGACTGCCCGCTTCGCCGGAGTGGAGGTCCCGCGCCCGCCCCACTGGGGGGGGTACCGGCTTCTCCCGACCTGTGTCGAGTTCTGGCAGGAGGGGCTCTTCCGGCTTCACGACCGCATCCGCTATTCGCGGGGAGGGGCGGATGTGCGGGAAGATGCGGATGTGCGGGAAGATGCGGCTGTGCCCGGCGAGGGGGAGGGGCGTTCCGGCTCGAACGCCGGAGTCAGCGGCTGGACGGTCGAGCGTCTCAACCCTTGAGAGAATCGAGCGACCCGACAATCTCTCCGTCCTCACCCAGCTCGGGGTAAGGAAGACCCCTGTCGCGGAACGCCCGGGCGAACTCCGGATAGCACCACTCGAAAAGGGTGCGGGCACGCAGTTCGACCGAGAGCCGAGAGGCGGCGTACATCCCTTTCGCTTCCCTCTGACGCTGGGCCTCGTAGAGGAAGAGCGCCGTCGCCACCGAGACATTGAGGGAACGGACCATCCCGGCCATGGGGATGACCGCGGTCATATCCGCGAGGCTCAGGCTTTCCTCCCCGACCCCGTAGAGTTCGGCGCCCATGAGAATCGCAGTGGGCCGCGCATAATCCACGTCGCGGAAATCCACGGCGTTGCGGGAGGGATGCGCCGCTACCACCTGGAACCCCTCATGCTGGAGATACCGCACTGCAGTCGGGCCGTCCGGATGACGGTGGATCTTCACCCACTTCGAAGCCCCTGCCGAGATCACCCCGTGCAGCGAGAGACCGAGCTTCGGAGGTACGGCATGAGCCTCCAGGACCCCGACCGCATCACAGCTCCGGATCACGGCGGAGACATTGTGCTCCTTGTTGACGCTCTCGAGGAGAACGGTCAGGTCCGGTTGTCGTCGATCGAGTACGGCCTGCAGACGTCGGAAGCGGCTCGGGTCAATCATCGGCGAGGCGGTTCAGGGGAAGGGTCCCGGGGGTCAGTGGAAGGCTCGTGAAGGGCAGGGGAGGGCTCCCGGTTGCAGGTGGAAGGCTCACGGCGGCCAGTGGAAGGCTCGTGAAGGGCAGGTGGAAGGCTCCCGGCGGCCAGTGGAAGGCTGAAGGGCAGTGGATGGCTCCCGAACGGGTATACGGTGGGGGCGCGCGCGGTGGGACGGGAACCCCGACCCTGTACCGGCCAGGGTGATCGCCCGATATTGGTCCTGGCTTTCCCCCGATCGGCTGTCCCGGAGGGAGAGATGACCCGAGGCGCGGAGTGCCCGATGCATCAATCATTTCACCTCGTCGGATTCTTCCATTCTCTGTCGCGTCTTCATGGACGGGACGCGGGTGGACTGATCTCGTTCCTGCTCCTTTTTGTCGTCCTTGCGGGCCCCGTGAGTGCCCAGGACCGGAGCCCCGAACGTCTGGTCTCGCACCCAGCGACGCTGGAGATGGCCCTGGGGGAAGCCGTTCCTTTCACGATCACCGCTCTGGATGGGGGCGGCAACCCTGTGGAAGTCCCGGTGCGGGTCGTCGCCCCTCTGCAGGCCCTCCAGGTGGTCGATGGGGTGGTGACCGCAATGCAAGTCGGGGAGCACCGGATCACGGTGACCGAGGTCATCGAGCCGGGTTCCGGTCGGACACCGCTGGTGCTGCAGATCCCGGTAACCGTCAGCTATCCTCCGGTGACCCGCCTGGAACTGGTTCAGGAATCCGAAGGCGTTCTGTACGCGGGGACCACGGTCCGTTTCGTGGCCCGGGCCTTCCACGCCGACGGATCCGAACGGCCCCACCCGGAGGGGGTGCGCTGGACCAGCCGGGATCCCGGCGTCGTCCAGGTCGATCGGTTCGGGAGCGTGACGGCGAGGGCGGAGGGCGAGGCGCAGCTCCAGGTGGAGATGGGGAGCGCCACCGGCGGGGCCGAGCTCACGGTCGTGCCGCTGCCCGCCGTCTCCCTCGAGCTCTCCGGGGGTCTCGACGAGATCCGGACGGGCGATGTGGTAACCTATCGCGCCATCGCGCGTGATGAGGCAGGGCGTGAGGTTGCGGATGTTCCGATCACCTGGAGCCTGCAGTTCCGGGCGCCCGACGAGATTCGAGCTCCCTCGGCGCCCGGTCAGCTTCGGGAAGGTCGATTCGTGGCGGATGTGCCGGGAGAGTATACCGTTCTGGCCACCGCCGGCCCCCTCGCGGCCCGGCAGAGCGTGCGTGCGGTTCCGCGCGACGTGATTCGCCGTCTCGAGGTCCGGGGGCAGGGGCGCCAGGACCATGTCCGGACCACCGACCTCTGGGTATTCGAGGGGCTCGATGGGCGCGACTACGCCATCACCGGCGCGAAGATGTCGGATGGGTACGGGTACGTATTCGATGTGACCGACCCGACCCGGATCGTGAAGACGGATTCCATACGGGTCGATGCGCGCTCGATCAACGACGCGAAGGTTTCTCCCGACGGGCGGTATGCCACGATGACGCGCGAAGGGGCCTCGGACCGGCGTAACGGACTCGTGGTGCTCGACCTCGCGGATCCCGCGCATCCGGTGGTCGCGGCCGAGTTCACGGAAGGGCTGACCGGAGGCGTCCACAATGCCTTCCCCCTGAACGACCACGTGTTCGCGCTCTCGGGTGGGGATCGGTACCTCATCCTCGACATGAGCGACATCTACGCTCCGCGCACCGTGAGCGAAGTCAGGCACGGGGACTGCAGGATCCACGATGTCTGGGTGCATGACGGGGTGGCGTACTCGGCGCAGTGGGGGTGCGGCGTCATCGCCTATGACGTGGGGAATGGCCGATGGGGCGGATCGCTCGAAAATCCGGTCTACATCAACTCGTTCGTGGTCCCGGACGGGGCGACCCACGCGGTGTTCCCCTACTATCAGGAATCGACCGGGAAGTTCTATCTGTTCGTCGGGGACGAGCGGATGAACCGTCGCGGCCTGGCCTGGGAGGGCATTTCCGGCAACTACCAGGTGCCTTACGATCCGGAAACCGGGGAAGGGGGCACGATCCTGAGTACCCGGGGCTACATCCAGATCATCGATTTCACCGACCCGCAGGCGCCGGAAATGGTGGCGCGCTACGAAGTGACGGAGTACGGAACGCACAACATCTGGGTCGAAGACGACATCCTCTACCAGGCCTACTATGAGGGCGGCCTCCGGGTGGTCGATGTGTCCGGTGAACTGATGGGGAATCTGTATACCCAGGGGCGCGAGATTGCCGTGTTCCGGTCGGCGGATCCGATCGGCTATGTCCCGAACTCCCCGATGGTGTGGAGCGCGATGCCCTTCAAGGGCCACATCTTCTTCTCCGACACGAACTCGGGAATCTGGGCCGTGCGGCTGGAGCCGGAGGGGAGGCCAGTGATGTGAACGAAGCTTCCCCGGTTGGAGCTTTTGAAAGTGTCGGGGGTTTGGGGAAAGCTGAGCCTTCAGTGAGGGCTTTCCCTTCTTTGTCAAACAGGTGAGAGAACGATGTCAGTCCGCAGATCATGCGGGATCCGCATCCTCCTGATCGCCCTTGCTGCGGGGGGATGCGCATCATCCGGTGGCGGGGGCACCTCGGACGGGGGAGTGCCGTCGCAACCGGAGCCGAGGACGTCCGAGGGCCTCTCGAATGCCGAGATGGAAGCGATCTATGAAGCCCGGATCGCGGCTTCCCGAAACCGGTTCACCCCGGCCGACGTACACTTCATGACGGGCATGATCCACCATCATGCACAGGCGATCGAGATTTCCCGCCTCGTGCCGGATCGCGCCTCGTCCTCTTCCATAGAGATACTGGCCTCGCGAATCATCAACTCCCAGAATGACGAGATTGCAATCATGCAGCGCTGGCTTGCTGACCGTGGTCAGCCGGTTCCGGAGGTGCATGTGACCGAGGGGGGTGTGATGGTACATGGAGGCGGAGATGCGCGTGGGCACTCCATGCACTCGATGCCGGGGATGCTTACCGCAGATCAGATCCGGGAGCTCGCCGGGAGCCGGGGTTCGGCCTTCGACCGACTCTTTCTGGAGCTGATGATCGAACACCACCTCGGGGCCGTGACGATGGTCCGAGAGCTGATCGCCACCGACGGCGCCGTACAGGACGAGGACGTATTCCGCTTCGCGTCCGATGTGCATGTGGATCAGGCCACCGAGGTGGCCCGCATGGAACGAATGCTCGCGGCCCTCCCTGAGTCAGAGAACCCCCGATGACCGCCCATGGGAGAGCCTTCCCCCTGCTGGCCCGAAGCGTCTGCACCGATGTACTTCCCCACAACGAGGATATCTCGATGACTACACCCCGACCCCACGGCGCCTTTCCAGGGGCCCGTTCCCTGACCCTGGCCGCCTTCGTGCTCATGCTCGCAGGAATGACGGCGTGCGCATCCTCTGAAGCGACTTCCTCGGGCGGGGTTTCCCTGGCCCAGGCGGCCGCGATGTCAGGGCCGCCTTCCCCGGATCCCCGGATCGGTCTCGGAGCAGGGCTCATGGATGCCGAGGAGGCGATCTGGAACCTCCGGAAGCTCTCGTCCACTCCGCCCTCTCCGGACTTCATCGGGGTCACGAACTCCGACATCGCATTCACCGGTCCCTACGCGATCCAGGGGAACTACAACGGGTTCCAGGTCTGGGACATCTCGAATCCCACGAGCCCCGTGCTCGTGAACGCCTTCCTCTGCCCGGCTTCGCAGTCCGACGTTTCGGTCTACGGAAACCTCCTGTTCGTTTCGGGAGAAGGGTTCGGGGGTCGCGTGGACTGCGGGGTGGGCGGTGTGCCTGAAGCGGTGAGCGCGGACCGGCTGCGCGGGATCCGGATCTTCGACATCTCCGACATCCGGAACCCCGAGTACATCGCGAATGTGCAGACCTGCCGAGGGTCGCATACGCACACGGTCCTCGAACATCCGGGAGACGCCGAGAACGTCTACATCTATGTGTCAGGTTCGGCGCCCGTGCGTCCCGCCGACGAGCTCCCGGGGTGCGTGAGCGCCCCTCCGGGTGACGATCCCAACTCCGCTCTCTTCCGGATCGAGGTCATCCGCGTGCCGCTCGCGAACCCGCAGGCTGCAGCGATCGTGAGCTCGCCCAGGATCTTCGAGGACCTCGTGGCTCCCCCCGAGCACGGTCCATCTGCGGCCGATCTCGCGGAGCTGGCTGAGGCGGAGGCACAAGGCGCCTTCATCGCGGAGATCATGGGGGATCAGATGGTGCTTCCGGACCAGTTCGTGGCCCAGCTCCTTGCGGGCGTCGTGCAGCGACGCGGAGGCACGGGAGCCCCTTCCGCCGCCGACAGTGCCCAGCTTCGGGAAGAACTCCCCGGCATCATTCAGCAGATGCTCGCCGCGCAGGGCGTCGGGGGCGAGGAAGAGGGCCCGCAGCCCGGGCCGACGCAGTGTCACGACATCACCGTGTACCCTGAGAGGGGGGTGGCCGGGGGGGCCTGTGAAGGGTACGGGCTCCTTCTCGATATCACCGATCCGATCAACCCCAGCCGAATGGCGGCGGTGGCGGATTCGAACTTCTCCTACTGGCACTCGGCCACCTTCAACAACGACGCGACAGCGGTCCTCTTCACCGACGAGTGGGGCGGCGGCGGGGGGCCGAAGTGCCGTGTGGGTGACCCGATGGAGTGGGGAGCGAACGCGATCTTCACCATCGAGAACGGAGATCTGAACTTCCAGAGCTACTGGAAGCTCCCGGTTCCGCAGACCTCCATGGAAAACTGCGTGGCGCACAACGGATCGATGATCCCGGTGCCGGGTCGCGATATCATGGTGCAGGCCTGGTATCAGGGCGGGATCACCGTGTTCGACTGGACCGATCCGAACAACGTGATCGAGATGGCCTTCCACGACCGCGGACCGGTGCATCCGGAGCGCATGGAGATGGGAGGGAGCTGGTCCGTCTACTGGTACAACGGAGTCATCGTGAGCTCGGAGATCGCGCGGGGGCTGGACCTCTTCGAACTCGAGCCGAGTCCGTTCATCACTCGGAACGAGATCGAAGCGGCGCTCACGGTGGAACTCGAGTACTTCAACGCGCAGGGTCAGCCGCGCTTCACCTGGCCGCCCTCCTTCGCCAGGTCGCGCGCCTACCTCGACCAGCTCTAGCGGTCGAATGGACTCTCAGCCCAGCGGATCGCTGCGGCTCGCGCTGGCCTCGCGGCGG
>JBGTMU010000259.1:0-9355 GCA_041743405.1 Longimicrobiales bacterium
GGGTCGGGCGGGAGACCCAGAACGAGGCCCCGGGGAGCTCCGCCATCCAGCGCACGGATTCTCCCACCGCACGCAGAAGAAGGCCGGTCCCGCCGGCGGCGAAGCGACCCACCCCCTCGGAGAGGAGGGAGAGCGCGAGCGCGCCACCAATGCCCGGGATCGCCGCGGCAACCGGCGGAGCCAGCAGGAGGGTCGCCGGAATTCCGAGAAGCGATATCCGGTCGAAGTGCCAGGCGAGGAGGGGAAGCGTGGGGAGCGTGGCTGCGATCCCGGCGGCGAGCCCATCGGCCGATCCCCGGAGAATCCGCACCCCCGGATCGCGGGATTTGCCTCGCGGAAGGGGACGCCCCGTGAGCGCCTTCCATCCGTGAGCGAGGCCTCGGGAGACCGCCGGGCGCAGGAGCACCAGGCCCGCCGTTCCCCCGAAGGAGAGCTGGAACCCCACGGAGGCGAGGAAGCGCGGCTCGATGGCGAGAAGGAGGAGGAGGGCGCTCGCGAGGGCTCCTTCGGGAACCACCGGCCACCCCCGGACCCGGGAGCCTGCAAGGAGTGACAGCAGAAGTGCCGCCCGCACCGCCGCGTGCGGCGCTCCGATCCCCAGCACGTAGAGCCAGCACCCGAGCGCGGCCCCCACGGCGGCGCGGCGTGGCCGGATCCCGATCAGGCGCAGCATCCCGAGGAGGATCCCTGCCACCACCCCCACGTGGAAGCCGGAGATGGCAAGGAGGTGCGCCGTGCCCGTCAGGGCGAAGGCTTCCCGGAGGTCGGGGTCCAGATGCTCTCGCCGGGCCATCACCAGCGCCTCGACCACGGGCGCTTCGGGGCCCCAGAGCCGGACCATTCGCTCCTGGATGCGGCCTCGGAAGGCGAGGAGACGGCCCGGAAGTCCGCCCCCCTTCTCTCGCTCGAGGGTTCCTTCGAGAACGAGTCGGCCCGACCACTCGGCGAGACCGGGGGTGCGGCTTCCCCTCCCCACCCAGCTCACTTCGACCCGGATTCGCTCCCCGGCGCGAAGCCCGTCCAGTTCCACGCCCCTGGCCACCGTGGCGCGCAGGGTCTCCCGGCACTCCCCCGGCATTCCCCCTTCCACGCGGAAGGGGAGGCTCCGTCCGGGGACGGGGCGGGTAAGAAATCGCCCCACCACCTCCCCGTGCCAGGAGTCCGGAAGGTGGAGCCTGCAGTCCCGGAGGTCGGCCCGGACGGCTGCGGTGCCGGAGAAGTTTCCGGCGATCCAGACCAACAGGTACGCAGCGCGACGGAACTCGGCGGCGCCGGGGGTAGCCCCGATGGGGGGGCGGCGCCATAGCCGGAAGAGAACGAATGGGAGTGGAGCGAAGAGGAGCGCGGGAGGAAGGGCGATGCCCGCGAAGGGAAGGGCGATCCCGGCGGCGTGAGCCAGTGCGGCCCCGACAACCGGAGGGAGGGGTCGGCTCAGTCAGGAGGGGGCTGAGGATGAATCAGGTCCCGCGGCGCCTCCCGCGGTGCGATATAGGGCGTGTCCAGTTCGTGCTCCGGATCGCTCCGGAACAGGTCCTGCTGGTAATGGTCGATCCGCGCCCGTTCCGTTCGCCCTTCCTCCTCCAGTCGCTCCCGGAGGAAGCGGCGAACCTTGAGATCCGAATGCAGATTCGCGAGCAGCATTACGGCCATGCCGATGAAGAGCCCCGCGAAGGCGACATAGGTAAGGGGCACCCGGTACAAGGTGTAGAACCCGAGCTCCACTGTGACCCTCTCGCCGCCGTTCCATCGGGCGAAGACCATCACGAAGAGAAGGGCGAAGATGACCCCGATCGGTCCCGCAAGGCGGGTCATTCGACGCCCCCGAACGCGAGTTCCGAGGCGAGCGGTTCGGCTCGTTCTCCGGTATGGTCGATCGTCCCGCGATCGAGCACCCGGCCCAGGAAGGTGGCTCCCGTCGTGGAGGCCAGCTCGACCTGCGTGTACTCGCCGATCGCGAGGTCTTCACCGGGGAAGGCCACCATCTTGTTTCGGCGGGTGCGCCCCAGAAGCTGCCCGGGGCCACGCGCCTCCCGCTCCACGAGGATCTCCTCGACGCGTCCCACCTCGGAGCGATTGATCTCCGACTGGATCTCGCGGGCCACTGCAATGAGCTCTTCGAGGCGCGCCTGGGCCTCGCCCGCCTCGATGGTTTCCGATTCCGGAAAGCGGGTGGCGGGCGTGCCATCCCGGGCCGAGAACTTGTACGTGTAGGCCTCGTCGAACCGGACGGTCCGCATGAGGTCGAGGGTGCCCCGGAACTCCTCATCCGTCTCGCCCGGGAAGCCCACGATGATGTCGGTCGAGAGCGCGAGGTCCGGAATGCCGCTCCGGGCCAGCTCGACCTTCTCCAGGAACGAGTCGACGGTATAGCGCCGGAGCATCCTCCGAAGCGTGCGGTCATTTCCCGACTGCGCCGGAAGATGGAGGTGCTCGCAGACCGCCGGTTCCGTCGCCATGACCTCGATCAGTTCGGGCGTCACATCGTTCGGATGGGGCGAGGTGTAGCGCACGCGTCGGATGCCGTCGACCCTGGCAACCGCACGCAGAAGGCGGGAGAAGCTCCAGTCGTCGTGCCGGTACGAATTCACCGTCTGACCCAGCAGAGTGACCTCGGTCAGTCCCTGCTCCGCGAGCCCCCGAACCTCATTCAGAATCTCGTCGGGGCGACGGTTCTTTTCCGGCCCGCGCACGTACGGCACGATGCAGTAGGTGCAGCGATGGTCGCATCCGCGCTGGATCGGGATCCAGGCCGCCACCCCCGAGCTGCGCCGCTGCTCGAGCCCCTCGTAGTTCTCCCCGGTGTCCAGTTCGAGCACGGCGAGCTGGATGCGACGCTTCTCCCCCCAGGGGACCCGTCCTTCGCGAGGACGAGCGAAAAGCCCTTCTCCCGCGGGCCGCTTCTCGTCCGGGGCCGGGGCGCCCGCCGTCGGATCGGAATCCGCATCCTCGGGGAGTTCCCCGGTTTCCAGCCGCCGCAACTGCTCGGGGAGGGTGCGGTAGGCATCCGGACCCATCACGAGATCCACGTAGGGCGCCTGTCGAAGGAGCTCGGTGCCCATCCGCTGCGCCATGCATCCGGTCACCCCGATCACGAGGTCGGGTCGCTCCTGCTTGATCTCCTTGAGCTGCGACACGCGCCCGAGTACCCGACGCTCCGCGCTCTCGCGGATGGCGCAGGTGTTCACGAGGATCACGTCCGCGCTTTCGGGTGCGGAGACGAGTTCATACCCCGACTCGACGAGGATCCCCTCCATCAATTCCCCGTCGGAAATGTTCATCTGGCAGCCGTAAGTTTCTACGTACGCCCGCCGTTTTACGGTTCCGGAATCGCTCATGCGCGTAATTGAACGGGGGGGACGGGGTCAGATCAATGGCAGGATGACACATATGTGCGGCGCCGGGCCTTGCGAAGGCCCCCGTCCGGCGCCACGATGCGGGAGGCCGCTCCGGAAGGGCACGCGCCTTTTCCCCCCGCGCGCCAGCACCGAATGGAACTCGAATACCGTGAGTTCACCCCTGTCCCCGCCGTGGCCGGGCACGTGGAGTGCTTCTGGACCCTCGAGGGGACGGTGCCCGAAGACGCCCCTCCCGATCGCATTCTTCCGGATGGACGCACGGAGCTTATCTGGAACCTCTCCGATCCCTTTCACCGGCATCGTCCGGATGGCCCTCCGCACCGCCAGGGAACGGCACTCCTGGTCGGGCAGATCACTTCCCCGCTTTTCGTCACCCCCGGACGACAGGTTTCCCTCGTCGCGCCGCGATTCCGGATTGCCGCGCTCGGATCGTTCCTGCAGGGACTCGCCGCTGCGGAGCTGACCGACCGCGACCCCTCCGTCGAGGAGGTGCTGGGGCGCCGTCTGAGGGACATGGAAGAGAAGCTGGGCTCGATCCCCGACTCACAGGCCCGGATCCGGGTTCTCGAGGCCGCTCTGGTTGCCGACATTGCCCGGGCAGGGCCCGTGGATCCTCAGGTAGCTGCCGCCGTCGACCTCATCGTGGCCTCGAACGGCCGGGTGAGAATGGACGATCTGACCCACCCGACCGGACTCAGCCCCCGTCAGATGGAGCGCAGGTTCCGGCAGGCGGTCGGTGTAACCCCCAAACGCCTCGCGCGCATCGTTCGCTTCCAGAGGCTCATGGCACGGCTGCACGAAGCGGAACGGATCGGCTGGGGGCAGCTCGCGATCTCCTGCGGCTACTACGACCAGGCCCACCTGATCCGGGACTTCCGGGAGTTCACGGGGTGCGCACCGGGAGAGTACTTTGGCGCGGATCACCGTCTCGCCGAGCTCTTCCTGCGGGGCGACGATCGGCCGCCGGACGCGTAGCCGTCCCGTGGCGAGGGGGGCGTCCGGTGCCGGTTCCACGGACCGATGTCGCTTTTTTCCAAGACGTGGCGGGAACATGCTGGGAGATTGTCGTGCGGCCACTCCGGACCGCCTCGATCCACGGTAACAGAATGGGGGGAACATGGGTGAGGGAACCACGCCATTTTCGGGAACGCTCACGCTCGCGCTCGCGGTGCGCGACAGGAAAGCCAGCGCAGGCTGGTACGCGGCCCACCTCGGATGCAGCCTGCTCTACGACGTGGAAGAGATGGGGTGGTGCGAACTGTCGACGCCGGTGGGGGGCGTCTCACTCGGGCTCTTGGACCAGGAACCGGTGGTGATCGGCGGGCCGACTCCGACCTTCGGGGTCTCCGACCTCGACGGGACCCGGGAGGTGATGGAGGCCGCTGGAGTAAGCTTCACCGGCCCCACGATCGTGATGGAAGGTTTTGTGAAGCTGGCCGATTTTACCGATCCAGACGGGCACCGCCTCACGCTCGCCCAGGATCTCCAGGGAGGTGAGGGATGGGTGCGCTTCGTTCGATGGCGGTAGCGGCCCTGGTCGTCGGCGGCGCGCTGACCGCGGTCACCCCTTCGACCGCCTCCGCCCAGGACGCAGGATCCCTCTCCGCGCTTGTGTGGATGGCCGGCTGCTGGGAAGGAGATCTGGGAAATGGCGCCAGCTACGAGGAGAGCTGGATGGCGCCGCGGGGCGGGATGATGCTCGGGACCGCACGAATGATCCGAGGGGGGCGGGTCGTCTCCTTCGAGTTCCTGCGGATCGTGGACGCCGCGGGAACGCCCGTGTACCTGCCGCAGCCCGGGGGCCAGGCCGCGACCCCCTTCCGCTCGATCGGGGTCGAGGGGAGTTCGGTGGTCTTCGAGAACCTGGAGCACGACTTCCCCCAGCGGATTTTCTACACGCTCACTCCCCCGGACCAGCTTGTGGCGCGCATCGAGGGGCCGGGCGACGGCGGGGAGATCCAGGGGATGGAGTTCCCGATGGCACGGGTGGCGTGTCCGGGGTGAGGCGGGGGGTCTGGTGCTATCCTCCCCATCCCGAGCCATGACCCGGGTCTATTGATCCGCATATCCCTGATCCCAGCTTCGCTCGGGGTCGTGGTTCCGAAGATCGACCCCGCCGGCGAGCCAGGCCTTCAGGGGGAAGAGCACGTTCAGCCACCCAGCATGGACCTCGTTCCAGGCCTCCGCCCCCACTCCCTCGTGCCTAAGCCGAAGATCCGTGCCCCCCTGTCCATCGGGGGCGAGTTCGAATCGCACCGGGCCTCCGAAGTACTCGATGGACCACAGCTCGGGCGCGCGCCGCTCGATGACCCTGCTCTGGTACGTCTCCCCCGTGATGAATCGGAAGTGGATTCCGCCGTCCTTCTCGGCGGCGGATTCGGCCCAGAACGCGGCGCGACCCTCGTCGGAATCGAGGACGGCGAACACTCTGTCCGGCGGCACGGGAATGTGCATCCGCCAGCGAATGGGACCCCCGATCACATCCCCTTTCATGTTTCGTCCTTTCCGAGGAGGACGCGCCCACCCGGAAACAGGGTCCAGGCGGCGCTGAGGGATGGAGATGGTTCATCCCCTCGAACACCCTACGCCAAGATGCGGAAGGCCGTACGAGAGGGAAAGGGGCCGGGACCCCGCGTAATCGACTGGTCTGCGACTTGATTGACTGATCAAGCCAGAGGGGATAGCTTCATTTCTGTCCCGGAAGCCGGAGATGAATCGAGCCCTCTTCGCGGCGTTCCAGGCTCACCCCGGAATGGAGGATCCCTTGGACCCGGCCCTCGCATCGATGATCCGCAATCTGGAGGCGAAAACCGGCCGCTCGCTGGACGCGTGGATGGCCCTTGTCCGCGAGTGCGGGGTGGAGAAACATGGCGGACAGGTGAAGTTCCTGAAGGAGGAACACGGCCTGACCCACGGCTACGCCAACACCGTGGTCCTGCTCGCCCGTGACGGCCTTCCCGGGTCGGTCGCGGGAGGAGAAGAGGCCGAGGTGAGTCTGTTCGCCGGAAAGAAGGAAGGACTCCGCCCCACCTATGACGCACTGCGGGCGGCGCTCGTGGGGCTCGGGGGCGATGTGGAGGTTTCGCCGAAGAAGAGCTACGTGAGCTTCCGTCGGAAGAAGCAGTTCGCCCTGGCGCAGCCCTCCACCGCTACCCGCCTGGACCTCGGGCTGAACCTGAGGGGAGTGGAGCCCGAGGGTCGACTGGAATCGGCCGACGGGTTCAACGCGATGTGCAGCCACCGGGCCGTGGCCCCGCTTCCCGGCATCACGCAGCCAACCTGCGCGGGACACCGCGACGATGCAGCCGGGAATGGTGGTCGCAACATTTGAGCGGAGCGGGGACAGCTCTCGAGGAGAGCTTCGGTGGCGTACCCTCGCCGTCACGCGTCCCCCCATTTCACCGCATCGGTCCGGGACCCTGCTGCGTGCCTTTGCCGAGGGCGATGGAGGCCGGAGAGTGGACCGGGCCGGAAAGCTGAGAAGCGCACTGGGCCGGGAAGGGCGTCGGCGTCCGTCCCGTGACGCCTGTCGAGTCGCTCGGGGACTCATCGCCTGATCGCTTTGGACATGTAGATATCGGGGAGCCCCGGCCCATTGGCATCCGGCATGACTCCGGTTACCACGTAGCCAAGCTTCCGATAGAACCCGAACGGGTGGCCTCGGCCCAGATCGCGCAGCTCCGCGATGTGCTTCGGCAGGTCGGTGTAGAGATCAACACCTGCGAGCGACGTCATGCCGCTGTCGTCATCCGTGCCCAGAGTGACGGTGAGGCCTCCACGGTCGGCTACACCGGACTCAAGGGCGGAAACGAGTTCCCTGCCGATGCCCCGCCGCCGGTGCTCGCGGCGCACGACCATCGGATGCAATTCCCAGACGCGTCCATTGTACTCCGGGAGTCCCCCTACCCAGCCAAGGAGGGTCTCTCCGTCCATCGCGGCAAGGGCAAAGCCTTTGCGGAGAACAAGCGCCACCTCGTCCCGCGCCGAAGCCAGGTCTGGCCAACCACGGGGCTCACCAAAGTCTTCGACGAGCAGGGTCGCGGCCTGTTCCCTGATGGAATCCGGCTCGGAGCCGAGATCCGTCACCTGGCTCATGGGGGATCCGCCCGCAGCGGATGCGCGCGGTAGAACTCCCACATGGCCGCGCTCGCGTCGATCGAATGGCTCGTAGCGCCCACGAACCATTCCGGCTGCCGCCCACCCCCCGGCCATGTATGCCCGCCGCCATGGATCGTGTAGAGCACCACGTCTGCGCCGAAAGCACAGTCGCCATACGCACGCCGGGTGATATCCGCCGCCACGGCCGACTCCACGGGCGATGACGCACACCCGTTGCGACGGGCCCAGGCGGCCGTCCATTCGGGGATGCCCGGGAAGGTTCGCGGCGTCACCCACGACGTCCCGCCGTGATACGGCGCCGCATTGTCCGCCGTCCCGTGGAAGGCGATCATCGGCACCGGTCGGAGGTCCCTGCACCAGCTCCAGGGCGCCAGTTGCGCCGCACCGACCATCCCGACGGCCGCGATCCGGTCCGCCATCCCGCAGGAGAGCGCATACGCCATTGCCCCGCCGTTCGAAAGACCGTCCGCGTAGATCCGTGAAGGGTCGACGTTGTATGTGGCTGAAAGGGTATCGATCAGGTCGCCGATGAACACCACGTCCGGCGATATCCCCCCACCGCCAACCATCCTCCAGTGCCGCGGTCCGTCGCCGCTTATGCCCGAGGGATACACGACAAGGAAGCCCTCACGGTCAGCGATCCGGTTCCACTGGCTGATCCTCGCATGGGCCGCCCCCCAGAGCGCGCCCCCATGCAGACTGATCACGAGCGGCACCGGCGTTCCGCCTCCGTAACTGGGCGGCACGTATACCAGGTACTCCCGCTCTTCGCCCGACGAAACGAGAAAGCCGTTGGGACGGTTCGCACGATCAAACGCCGCGGCCTCGGCGAGCGCGACGAGCGCAGGGAGGGCGATCAGAGCGAGGAGCA
Organism: Longimicrobiales bacterium; assembly: GCA_041743405.1. GTDB lineage: Bacteria > Gemmatimonadota > Gemmatimonadetes > Longimicrobiales > Gaopeijiaceae > JBGTMU01. The sequence goes on from JBGTMU010000259.1 coordinate 8,347, forward strand.
CCGAGCGCACCCGAGGTGGGCGGCGTCCATCTTCCGTCGCACGAGGCGCGGTCACCGGTGTCGGCTCCACGCGAGGGCCAACGGGGTCGAGGATGGCCGAGCCAGCGGAATGAACAGGATTGCGATCATCAGAAGGATGTGGCGCGGAATCAGCGGGCCCCCGAAGAGCCAGAACAGTACGCCGTAAAGCGCGAAAACAGCGATGACCCAGAGCACGGCGCCGGTCACAAGCGTGCGATCATCGAACAGCCCGCTGCTGGCGAGCGGCACGATTATGAGCGCCGCTGCGATGAGCTTCAGCAGCACCCCTGCGGCGAGGATGTCCGGGAGGGCCATGAAAAGCTGAGCCTGCGCTCCCTTGTTGTCGACGACCCATTGTGCCACCGGCGCGAGTACCGCGACGAACAACACGACGAGGAGCACGCTGGCCCGGATGATCCACCGGTTGCCGGTCATTCGAATGCACATCGTCTGCACGAGCGATTTCCAGGTCGAGGCGACGAGCCCAGCCGCAATGATCAGCGCGACCACGAGCGCGCGCGGCGTGCCGAACGGCTCACTCAGACTGCGGGCGCCGTCCACCACGACCTCCCACCGACCCGACCAGAGGAGCGCGAGCGGAACCGCAACCGCGACGACCAGCCACGCGGCGAGGGCACTCCAGGCCGCAGCCCTCAACCTGGCGGCCGCAAGCGCCGGAGTGGAGAGCGGTCGCGTCGCGAGGAAGGGCGCCCCGCCCAGCGGTCCTGTGGAGAACGCCGCCATTACCGGAGGCGTGATCAGCACGAGGACCAGGATCTCGAGTACCAAGTAGGGTGCGCCGCCCGCGAGCCAGAGGAGTGCGAGTTGGAATGGAAGCACCATCGCGACTGCGGTCGGAAGGGATCGCCCCTGCTGGCGCCACTCGAACCAGCCCTGCGCCTGTCCCGGCGAGCCAAAACGCTGGGGCGATCGTGCCGCGCGAGCGTTCCGCCCCGCGCTCCCGACCCACGCCGCCGCCCAGTCGGGC
>JBGTMU010000260.1:0-2140 GCA_041743405.1 Longimicrobiales bacterium
GATCTCCCGGTCCGTGAGCCTGAGCTCGGCGACCCTGGGGCTGGCGGCGAAGCTCGACCTGGTCTCCACGGCCGGCGATGAGGCCGTTCCCGTCGAGACCAAGCGGGGACGTGTGCCCAACAACCCCGAGCGGAGTTGGGAGCCGGAGCGGGTTCAGCTCATGGCTCAGGGGCTGCTGCTTCGCGAGCACGGGTACCGGTGTGACCACGGCGTCCTGTACTTCGTGGCCTCGAAGACCCGGGTGGACGTGCCGTTCGACGAGGGTCTGGAGGCCCGGACCCTCGAGCTCCTTGCCCGTGCCCGGGAGGCCGCTGGAGCGACGCGCATCCCCGATCCCCTGGACGACAGCCCCAAGTGTGCGGGATGTTCGCTGAACGGCATCTGCATGCCCGATGAAACCCTGGCCCTCAGGGTGGTGCCCGCGGAGAATCCGGACGACACGGTAGTTCCTCCCGTGAGGCGCCTGTATCCCTCCCGGGAGAATGCCCTTCCCTTGTACGTGCAGGAGCAGGGGGCGCGGGTGGGGAAGTCGGGGCGCTTGCTCGTGGTCACGCGGTCCGGGGAGGAACTCGGAACGGCACGCCTGAAGGACGTCAGCCAGCTCGTCCTCCTGGGGAACGTCTCGGTGAGCGCGCAGGCGGTGCACCTGCTGTGCGAGGCGAATATCCCCATCGTTCATCTCAGCACCGGTCACTGGTTCTACGGGGTCACCAGCGGAATCACCCTCCGGAATGCCTTCGATCGTCAGGCGCAGTTCTTCACAGCCTCCGACTCCGCTCGGTCTCTGGCCTTCGCGAAGGAGGTGGTGGCGGCGAAGGGGGCGAATCAACGCACGGTCCTGGGCCGGAACGTCTCTCCCCGGCCGAAGGACGTCGGTGCCGCGATGGCTGCGCTCCTGAAGAAGGTCCCCCACGCGCGGTCTGCGGACGAACTCCTCGGACTGGAGGGGGGCATCGCCGCGCACTACTTCGGGAACTTCCACCGAGCCCTGCGTCCCAGGGATTTTTCCGGGGAGTGGGATTTCGAAGGCCGGAACCGGCGGCCTCCGAAGGACCCGATCAACGCACTCCTCTCCTTCGGATACGCGCTGCTGTCCAAGGAGTGCACGGTGGCTCTGCTGGCCGAGGGGCTGGACCCCTGGTGGGGCCTCTACCACCGCCCCCGCCACGGTCGTCCGGCGCTGGCCCTGGATCTCATGGAGGAGTTCCGTCCCCTCCTGGTGGACAGTGCGGTGCTCACCGCAGTCAACACCGGGATGGTGACACGCCCGGACTTCACCCTGTCCCGAGCGGGATGTATGCTGAAGCCCTCAGGCCGGAAGGCGTTTCTCCGAGCCTACGAAGCCCGCATGGACCAACTGGTCACGCACCCGGCCTTTGGCTACCGGTGCTCGTGGCGCACCGTGATCCGGGTGCAGGCCCGGCTCCTCGCGCGCTGGATGCGGGCCGATATCCCGGCATACGTGCCCATGCGCACCCGATGAGCCGGGGGGACCGGCGCAGATACCTGGTTGCGTACGACATCTCGGACGATGGTCGGCGCACTCAGGTATACACGATCATGCTGGGCTATGGCGACTGGGCGCAGTACAGCGTATTTCTATGTGAGCTCACCGCCCTGGAGCTGGCGCAATTGCGAGCCCTGCTGCGGGCAAACATCCACGCTCATGAAGACCAGGTCCTGATCGTGGATCTCGGTCGGGCTGTGCGCCCCCTGGAGAACAACCTCGAGGTCCTGGGCAAGGGCTACGAGCCTCAGATCCGTTCGCACATCATCTGATTTTGCCGATGAACCTGCGCGAGCGGCCATGTGGTACCGGAATCCCAGGCGGTGTTCGAAGCTGTTTGACAACAACGGTTTGGGATGTAGATTCGGCCGCGGTGGGGCTTGCTGCAAGAGCCCCCCGCTGGCCGGCTCTCGATTTTGTGCTGGTAAGTGCCCGTCGGTGTTGGAGATCCAGGCGGGCCGTCTCCGTCCCCTTCGGGGGGCGGCCTCATTGAAGCGAGGACTCGGAGGATCGATCCCGGGCCGGTCGGCGGCGTCTCCGTCCCCTTCGGGGGGCGGCCTCATTGAAGCTAGGCGGCGGGGGCGGAGTACTCCCCGATGCCCACGGTCTCCGTCCCCATCGGGGGGCGGCCTC
>JBGTMU010000261.1:0-2307 GCA_041743405.1 Longimicrobiales bacterium
CCAGAATCGGACATTGGTTGGTGCTCCGTGGTGGGGGATGGGTTTGCGCGGATTCTACGGGAGTGAGGGCGGTGGGGTGCTGACTACTCTTTGGTCGCGGCGATTTCGCGGAGCAGCGAGTGCATAGCGACCGAGAGTTCAGGATGCGAAGCGAGCTGGGCGGGCGAGAAACTCCACGCCACGACTCCTTTACTGGAAGCATCTACACCCTTCGCAGTCGCCAGTTGGGCTACGTAGCGGTCCAGCAGGTCTTGGAGGCGTGCTGGAGGGCTTGATTCGACGAGTGCGTGGCCGAAGGAACAATCTCGAGTCCGCATCCATCCCGGGCGGTCGGGGGCATAGACCCACGCAACCGTTACTGGCTGCCCAACTAGTGGCGTCCTCGCTCGGACGCTGACGCCACTAGGCCCCCATTCGAAGGCGGCCCCAGCGCGCTGTGCTCCATCGAGAAGCTGACGGACGGCCTCTCTTTCGGCCCCCGGTTCATGCGCCTCTAGTAACGCATCTCGGGTCATTCGAACTTGCGCCCCGCCAGCCGGACGGGAAACGCCGCCTCCTACGTCGCCATGGAGAGTTGGGATCAGGACCCGCAACTGATCGTCGACCGGGAATTGGTTGACTTGGAGTAGCACGACCTGGAGGTCGCTATGAGCAGAAAAGTACTGAACCAAGCGTTCCAAACCTTCGATGTGCTCGTCGACGCCCACGACAATCCGGAGCCTTCCGCCGGAGAGATTGGCTGCGAGCTTGGACTTGAGTGCATCAAGTTTGGCGGAGAGCTCGTCGGGCGCGTCGTCCTTCCAGGCGAATCTGGTCGCCGCAGCGTCGTCAAAGGAGCGCCCACGAAGGTCGACCGGTGCGTCCGGAGAACTGGCAAGGAATGAGGTGGCATTTGCGACGAACGTCTCCGGCGACCAGGCGTCAATTGCCATCGCGTACTCAAGCACCTGGCCTATGACCTCACGCCGACTCTCATCGTTCGCACGTAGCTTGGTTTCGATGAGCGTCGGAACTCCCTGTGAATCCAAGAAGAGCAAGTCGAGCCTACGGCCGTTGCCGACGAGCACCTCATAGCCGACGGGGAGGAACGCGAGGTCTTCCCCCAAGGGACCCAGGAGTTCAGGTGACGAATGCACCAGTCCCTGAAGCAGTGACTCTGTCACAAATCCCTCCCGCGAGACGAGCCGATTTCGACCGCCCTGGCTTATTACTACATGCCTGAGACCGCCAGCGGACATCACGCTTCGATCCTTTCGGTCAAAAGGATAACCCCCTCGATCGCTCCGGTTGTCCAGCAATTCGTGAAGAAAATGGCAGTTTCGCTACGGTTTCGTGTCGCAAGTACTTCGCATGTGCCTATGGATCGGATACACTCCGCCTATCGCGCCCGGAAACCGGGCCCGGAGGATTGCTTATGACTTCCCCCACGCTTGTCGACGTACCTGGACTGAACTTTGACTGGCTGAACCTGGATACCGAACAGGGTGTCAGGATCAACGCGGGCCGGAGGGGCCTGACGCTAGAGCAGATCAATGCCATGACCTATGGCGTTGAGAACCTGGACAACGCAGGAAACCCCGTATTCAAGCCGCGTGGTTCGAAGGCGGACCCGCGTTCGCCGCGCCACGCGCGCCAGTACAAGTCGAAGGCCGACGTCTGGTCGGAGAGCGCGATGCTGCTCTACGAAGAGGCGAATCAGCGCCAGTGGTCCAGCGCCGTCGACATCCCGTGGGACGGGATCAAGCCGCTGCCGGATGACATCGAGTGGGCCATGTGCACGCTCTGCACGTTCCTGACCCAGGTCGAGTTCATCGCCGGTGACCTGCCGGGCCGGTTCATGGAAGAAGTCCACCCGGACCACTTCGAATCGCAGTTGTTCCTCGGAACGCAGATCATGGACGAAGGCCGCCACCTGGACGTGTTCCGGAAGCGGACGCTCGTGAATGGCGGCGGCATGGTGGATGCGGGCTTCGGCGCCATCAACCTGCTGAGCGTGGATGACTTCACCGAGATGACCGCGCTGCTGCACCTCGTGGGCGAAGGCTTCGTGCAGACGCTCTTCCGGATGGGCGAACTGATTTCGCAGAACGACGCGGAGAAGAAGATCTTCCGCCTCGCCGCGCAGGACGAAAGCCGCCACCTGGCCTTCGGCGTCACGCACATGAAGTACGTGATGGATACGGAGCCATGGCGCAAGGAAGAGATGCACCACTACCTGGACATCCAGGAGGGTGCCCTCGGCCAGAGCCAGCAGGCGAGCCTGACAACGAACCCGACGACGGGCGAAGCGCTCGCGATCCTCGCTGG
>JBGTMU010000262.1:0-5345 GCA_041743405.1 Longimicrobiales bacterium
CGAGTAGCCCCCGCCCTCCCCCCACCCATCCGATTGTAACACGTAGTGCCAACGCCCTTCTGCACGCCCATAACTCATTGGCACAGAGCTACTTGAAAATCCGAACTGTCAAAGATGGGTAAGATGTTGGAGATCGGGGCCGCTGTCGCATTAAAAAGATCCCGATGGGACGCTTCCTGATCAAACTCACCCCATGAAAGAAGTTTGCTAGCCTCAAGAGCGCCAGCGTGTGCCGAATGTACCCGCAGTGCTTGAATTTGCTCGACCGTCCGGGCCTTTGGTGCCACGAGGATGAGGTGACACCGGTTCCTAGCCGGATCATCAACCATTCTCCGCTGCACCAACAATTCGAGCGGCGAAGGCCGCCATCGATCAAAACGGGTCGACTTTTTGGGCAAGGGACCCTGTTTTGTCGTACGTGCAAGTCGAAACGCCTCTTCCTCCGCGAGCCGACGGACGCCCGCATCTCCTCCGTCCAGCGTATAGTACCTTCCTGAGATCGATGATCGGTTAAGCCGCTGAGGGCCGCTGACGAGGGTCCAGACTTCCGGGTTCGGTTCGACCTTGCAGGCGTCCCCGGGCCCAGGCCGCACCGTAACGGAGACCCCTTTGACACCAGCCGTCATTCTCTCTAGCACCAAATGAACGGCAAGTGGAAGAGCGATATTCTCCGTGCAAGGCAACGCGAGGCAGACGATTGACTGATTCTCAACCCTCGATTCATCCATGAGAGCCACGAGTTCCCCTGGGAGGGGAGAGGGCGGGACACCTGGGCGAGAATAGCTGAGTCTTGAGAGGTCCATTCAGACTGCCAATGGGATCCCGATCGATAACAGGGGCGGATCGATCATGGTTCCGCCGGACGCCGTACGCAACCCGACTCGGATTGCAGTGGGGATCTATTCAGTCGATTCTGGCGCAATCCGTGCCACTCGGAACCACAGGCAAAGCACCCACAACCGCGAGTAGAAAAGCTAAGCTGCGCTTTTCCCGATCGGGGGCGATTCAGACCGTCTCTCATCACAGCAACACCTCCTTCGCCCCCAACCCACGGTACCCCTCCGGGTCACAGGTCATGAGGATGATCTGAAGTCCTCGCCGCTGGGCCAGATCCAGGGTACGCATGAGCCCGTCGACCCGCTGGGGGTCAGAGTTCACGAAGGAGTCGTCAAATACGGGGGGGAGCGTTCTTCCGAACTCGGCGGCAAGGATTTCCGCGGTGGCGAGCCGGAAGGCTGTAGCGACCTGCCAGTCGGCCGTGTGGAGGAATCGAGCCATGCGGTTGAACTCCGTTACGAGGGGCAAGATGGGTGGGGTTGGCTGGGGTCCACTACTCGGGCTCGACCACCCCGGGCCGCGTCCAGTGACAGGCTTCGAGGAAGAGCGCACGCTGCCCGACCAGAGCCCCTTCTGTGAGGATCTCAAGCATCTGGTCCAGACCTCCCACGCCCATACCGCCCTCGAGAGCAATGCCGATGTAGTTCATGAGATAACCTCGCTGAGAGTCGATCTCGAATATGACATCGGCCTCTTCCGACCGAGCCAGCCGCTCGAGCAGTTCGCTCTGCCGGGAGGGGGGAACGCGAAGTGGTAGGGCGAGCCATGCGCGCAGCGCCTTTCCCCCACTCCAATCCAGGCGAAGAGGGGCAGCCGGGAAAAGTCCAGCAGAGCAGGTTGTGTTGAGCGACCACTCTACGGGTCCCCGAAACTCGAACCCCCTCGATTCAGCCCACTCCACGACGGTGTCACGAAGTGCTTCTACTTCTTCGGGGAGTTCCCCGGGAAGCTCTTCGGGATAGATCCGCAGTTTCCCCGATTGAAGGTCAAGCCAGTGCTCCTTGCCGTGCTCCGTCGCCAGGTGAATGCCGTCCTCGGGCCGAAGCCCTGGCGCTCGCCGAAGTTCGTCCTGACCCGGCGTCCATCCTTGGGGAATGGCGAGTTCCCCGGGATTACGGCCCAGTAGCCAGCAGTGCGAGTAGAACTCGTGGGCGGTCCTCTCCCAGACTAGCCAGGAGCAATCCCATTCGGGCCCCCGTTCCTGGTCCACGACGGCCGCTTCCACAAATGCCCCTGCCTCGGTATCCAGAATGAGGATTCCTTCTCCGCTGAGCTTCTCCATGGCAGGGGGAAGGTCATCCGTCAGGAAGCTTGCCCCGACGAGACCATCGTCGGCAATAATCCAGCGAGGATCTGATTCTCCAGAGTTCAACCATTCGATCCATCCCTCCGCTCCCCCTGGGTAGCTCACATCCAGTATGTGTCGGGGAACGACCAGGGTAAGGGCCTCGACCAGAATGCTCATGAGGGCTCGCCTGCGAAATGGGGTGGAGATTTACAGCGGACGCCAAAGATCTTCGCGATCCACCGTGACAGCCGCGTCACGGCCTTGTGACGACCGGTTCGGATCTTCACAGTGCAAGCTTCAGAAGCCCATTGTACAGGCTCTTTCTCAGCTTCACAGGAGGCCCCCGAATGACCACGTACCTCACCAAGTCCAGCTTCATCCGAGGGTACGACTGCCCCGTCCGGGTCCAGTACGCCATCGAGCGCCTCCCGTCGAACAAGGACAACGACGAGTTCCTGAAGATGCTCGCTGAGGGCGGATATCAGTTCGAGCGACTGGTTCGGACCGCGTGGCCAGGGGAGGAGATTGGGGGCACATCCCGAACCGCCGTGGAGGATCATGCACGGACCCTTGACCGCATGCGGGCCCTTATGGCCGACGGGGGCGGAGTTCTTCATGAGGCCTGCTTCATTCATGAAAACCGGTTCACTCGGGTAGACATGCTGCGTGTCCGGCCCGGTGAGCTCGACCTCTGCGAGATCAAGGCCATGTCGCTGGATGGCCCCGAAGAGCCAGACGAGTGGCACACCGTGGCGCCGGGAACCCTTCTCCTGGGCAAGCGGGGGGGAGTGCGTTCCACACGAATCAAGTATGTGGCCGATGTGGCGTACCAGCTTGGGATTGTCGAGGGTGCCCTGCGGGTCGCGGGACTCGACGACGTTGAAGTTCATCCCCGACTCATCTGCGCCAACAAAAACGCCCGAGCTGAGGAGTGGGACTCGTTCACCAACATGACGGTGAGCACGCTTCCCCCGGCCGTCGGGGGGCACTACCCGCGGACCGTGGCCGACTTCGTTCAGCCCCCGGCTCAGGGAACCCGCTCCAACCTCATTCTGGAGGTGGACGTCTCGGAGCCGGTCAGCTTGCTCCGACATACTGATGGACGAAGCAAGGCCCGGAAGTGGGAGGAACGGACGCTGGAACAGATTGCGGAGGATGCATCGGCCATCACGGCCGGCCGCCTCCGCCCGGACCCCTCGCAGGAACGAGGGTGGAAGTGTCGGGACTGCGAGTACCAGGTCTCGGGGCCAAACGGTGAGCCCAGTGGATTTGAGCGGTGCTGGGGCGCTGAGGCTCCGAACGCCCAGGGGTTCATGCGACTCTACTACGGCGGAACATACGATCCGGGAGGGGAGCTACCCGCGACACCAGGGGCCGACTGGGTCAGTGCCGCGGTCGCCAGTCTCTCGCCAGGGGAGGAGGGTGACCCGGGGCATCTTCCTCCCGAGGCATCTCCCGGGAAGCGAACCTCCACGCGCGGGCTCCAGATCAAGGCCCACCGCGCAGGCTCCGTTCAGTACAGCGCCGAGTTCGATGAGGCGGTCGATGGCTCCCTCTATCCCATCTCCCAGAACTCGACCCTCCACTTCCTGGACTTCGAGACGGCAACCGCCTGTCTCCCGTATACGCGGGCCATGCGGCCCTATGAGATGGTCGCGTTCCAGTTCAGCTCGCATGCGGTGCCTTTTCGCGACGGGCGGGGCCACATCGAAGAGACGGTCCACCACGAATTCCTGAACGATCATGAGGGAGCCGTGTCGTCTGCACTGACGGACGATCGAGCGTTCATTGATGCGCTCCGCGACGCCGTCGGCGACGATGACTCCCCCATTTTTCACTGGTCCAGCCATGAGCGCACGGTTCTCAAGAAGATCGGGGAGCGGCTCACTGCCTCGGGAACGGAGGGCGGTCGGCTGTCGTTCCTTGCGGCTTTGGTTGGATCGGACGGGACGGGTGGGCGATTGGTCGACATGCTCCGCGTGGCGGAGGGGAACATCATGTCGCCCCATCAGCGTGGCAGATACTCCATCAAGTACCTACTCCCCGCAATCTGTCGGGAAGAAGGACCAAAGTCTGTGATCTCACGTCTCATGGACTGGGACGACGAAACCTGGTCGAGCCGGGGTTCCGTGAATCCCTATGATCTGCTTCCTCCGCTGGGGATCAAGACCGTTTCAGACGAAGACGATTCGGGGGGAGAAGCAGCAGGGGAAGATGGAGTCCGGAGCGGAACTGATGCCATCCGCGCGTTCCAGCACATCCGCTTCCCGCACCGGATCCGGGTGGAGGAGGTCAAGCGGGAAGAACTGATTTTCGCACTACGGCGCTACTGCAAGCTGGACACAGCGGCCATGGTGGCCGTGTGGGCCTGGATGGACGAGCACCGGCGGGGCCGGGGGTTGATGGGGGGCTACCAGCGGTAGCGGACCACGCGTTTGGGGCCGACTCCGTCCCTGTGGACCGATTCTGTCCAGTCGGGGTCCGGACTTCTGGGGTCGATCGTCAAGGTTACCGAGGCATAGGAGTCGCGAGGGATGCTGAATCCGTCATAGACATATTGTTCGACAGCCAACCGGATCTCCTCCGGAAAATCCTCAAAATCGAAAAGGCCCAGTTCAAAATCACCCCTCCATGCTCCAGAGATATCCACTGTAAGCGGCCCTGAATCCCTTCGGAGAAGGGCCCCACGGATTTGCCACGGGGCGGGCCCCCACGAGGAGTCCCCCCATTCGTCATCTTCAATTGGCTCCCAAGGGGTCTCAATGAAGACGACTGCGAGATGTTGTGGGAAGAGTTGAACATCGAACCCTGAATCCGACTCTCCCGCAAACAACCCGAGCAACTCGCCCACGAGGCGCTCCTCCTGCTCCGTAGGGAGTGTAAGAGCTGGAATCACATCACAGACCGGGTCCTTCCGTTCAGGCTGGTCAAACACATCCCACTCGGTCTCGGACCGAACGGAAATCCGAAGTACCCCCATTTCTGACCATTCTCGCATCCGGCTCTCGCTCACCACCCGGCTGAGCCCCTCGAGATCATGGTGGTCAATCTGTGGGAAGTCCGACCGGTCTCCGAGCTCCTGCTGCACTCCACGCAAGACCTCAAGTGCCGGACAGTGAAGGGGTGGTAGCGGGTCGCCGACGACGCTCAGGAGCTCGATCTCGCTTGGTGAGTGGGCTGGCAGCTCCACCGACCAGTCGGGCTTCACGATGATCCGGCG
>JBGTMU010000263.1:0-12175 GCA_041743405.1 Longimicrobiales bacterium
CGCGCTCGTGACTCCCCGCGTCTCCGACGGACCGGCCGCGCACGCGGCGGCCCACGCTCAGCTCTTCGGGATACCGGTTCCCATGTATCCGGACTTGCAGCTCGCACGCGGCATGGATCGGCGGGCAAAGAAAATGCTGGAGGAATTCCGGCCCGACCTGGTCCACATCGCCACGGAGTCGACCGTGGGCTATTCCGGGCGGATCTGGACGGCGCGCCGGGGTCTGCCCCTCGCCACGTCATTCCACACGAACTTTCCCATGTATCTCCACGACTACCACATGGGTGCGCTGGAGCCCCTCGTCTGGAGATACCTGCGCTGGTTTCACTCCCGGTCCCGGGTCACGTTCTGTCCGAGTACAGACACTTTGGAGGACCTCACGCGGCACGGCTTCCACGACCGGCTGCGTATCTGGTCTCGCGGGGTCGACACCACGCACTTCGGTCCGCGCAGGCGACGAGACGAGGTCCGCGAGCGGATTGCCCCGGGAGCGGAACGGATTCTCCTGTACGTCGGGCGCCTGGCCGCCGAGAAGCGGGTGGAGGTGATCCTGGATGCGTTCCCGCGGATCCGCGAGGCCACCGGCCCCGGCACCCACCTGGTATTCGTCGGAGACGGTCCCGCCGGGGCGAAGCTCCGGGCGCGGGCGCCCGAGGGGGTCCACTTCACGGGCTTCCTCAAGGGCGTGCCGCTGGCTGAGGCGTACGCGGCCGGAGACCTGTTCGTCTTCGCCTCCGAGACGGAGACATTCGGGAACGTGGTCCTCGAGGCTCTCGCGAGCGGCCTCCCGGCGGTAGTCGTGGATCGGGGCGGGGTGAAGGAAACGGTGATCCCGGGACGGACCGGGGTGCGGGTAGCGCCCAACGACCCAATGGCTTTCGCGGAAGGGTGCATCGGTCTCCTGCGGGACGGGGCTGAGCTCAGGCGGCTCGCCGAGGGGGCGCGGGCCGAGGCCTGTTCGCGCAACTGGGACGCGATCCTCGACGGGGTGCTCGATAGCTATGCGGAGTCGGTGGGGTTGGGAGGGAGTGTCGCCCGAGCAGGGGAATGACCTCCGGCCTCATTCGTCCCAGCGAAGGGCCCATTCGCAGAATGCATCGCCCTCGTGGATGCAGCGCACATGCCGCACCCGGGGTTCCCCTCCCCGGGCCAGAGCAAGAGCGCGCCGGAGACCTCCGGTCTGTCGCTGGCAGAAGAGCGGGTCGGCGGGCCCGAAGTCCACAAGCCGAAGGAGCGCCTCACCCGGGTCGTGCCGAACCACCTCCATGCTCCCAGACCGGTAGAAGAGGCGAAAAAGGGAGATGCGCTGGGTCAGGAACTCGAGGGGAGACGGCTTCCCCACGATGCCCCCGTATTGCTGTCTCCCCGCAGACTCGATGGAGAAGGCCCCCGCGCGTTCCATCCAGTTCGGGTCGACTTCGATGAGCTCCGCATGGGCGGCATTCCATAGCGCATAGACCTGCCTGAGGGGGATCTCATCGGCGGATCCAGAGGCCCGAACGGCCTCGAGTGTATCGGGATCCAGCTGTGCGAGAATCCGGTCCAGCCCCTCGTCGCCCACCTCCTTCTGGAGGAAGTCCAGGGTAGACTGCACTACGGCCCCACGGGCCAGGCCCTCAATGGATCGGCTCATGGATGCCCTTCTCTGGAGGCGAGGCCGAAAAATTCGAGGAGCATGCGGCTGGCATCCGGGCCCGTCGGGTCGGTGAAAGTGCCCTCGGGATCGCCTCCGGACCAGGCGTGGCCCAGGGCGGGGATCAACACGATCCGGAAGCGGACCGTGCCCTCGTGGTCGCGGTACGTTCGGGCGCTCCACCCTGCGCCCTCGACCTCGGACACCTCCATTTCCCGGTTCTCCCCGTCCTGAGCAGGGGAAAGGAGGTGCTCCCACTGCGCCTCGAACCAGGCCGCGGCGCGGGGTGAGACGATGCCATCGACGCCCCCGTGGATCACGAGGAAGGGGACGGGCGAGTCCGTGGCCTCCGCGGCCGCGTGGGAAGCCTCCGCAGCGGCGCGAAAGGCTTCTGCAGCCGCCCCGGGCTCCACATCGAGAGTGCCCGTCATGGCCTGCATGGCGTCGGCGAGGCCCTGCACGATGCCGAATGGCACACCGGAGTGGCTGGCGCCCCCCGCCATCAACTCGGGGTAGGTGGCCGAGAGGGTCGCTGCCAGGGCGCCACCCGCCGAGACACCCGCCACATAGACACGCGCGGGATCGAGGCCGTGGCGGTCGACCAGGGCGCGGATCATGCCGGCCACGATGGAGGGCTCTCCGTCGCCCCGCGCCTGGTGTCCGGGCTCGTACCAGTTCCAGCAGCGTGCCGGGTGTGCCGCCGGATCCTGCTCCGGGTAGAGCACAGCCACACCCATGGGCCCTGCCAGGAGGTCCATCCGCGTGCCCCGGGCCAGATCCTCCGCATCCTGCGTGCAGCCGTGGAGGAGGACTACCAGAGGTGGCGACGCCGTCGCCTCGGCGCGGGTTTCACTACGGGCATCGGGAAGGAAGAGCCGGTACGACCGTGTGCCCGCTGGCTCCTCATGGCTCCCCCGGATCACCTCGCCCGGGAGGGGCGCGTCAGAATGCTGCGGTGCCATGAGAAGCGAGATCATCATAAGGGCGGTTCCAATCATGTCCGCACCCGGAGGAAGATGGGAGAAGGAGGGGGATGGGGCGACGCGTGGTCACCCCACCCCCCCCCGCAGATCAAAGGGTAGATGCTCAGAGGCCCCAGCGCACCCCCACCAGGAATACGCTGCCTATCGCAGGCATGTTGATCATCTGGATATGGTCCTGGTCGAACCCGCAGGACCGCTCACCCCCGGGGGTTTCGCTGCCACAGGCGAACAGGTTCTGGGCCGTGGCGTTGAACTCGAAGTTGGCGCCCGCAGGACGGTACCTCAGCGAGAGGTCGAGGCCGGCGTGGGTCGGGATCTTCCCGCGATTGATCCCCGAGGTGAACATGTAGCCGTTCACGTACCGAAGGGTCGCCCCTCCGCCGAAGCCCCCGAAGTCGCGCCCGTCCAGCCCCAGTGACCACTTGGTGCCTGGGGAGTTGAGAGCGGTCGCCTCTTCCACCTGCGCGCTCCCCTCGGCCTGGTTCGTGAGTTCGATGTGCGAGAAGGTGGCCTTCAGGTCGAGGCGGGAATCGAGGATCCAGGTGGCACCCAGGTCCAGCCCGCGAATGCTCGCGTCACCCATGTTCCAGTAGGTCAGGGGGATCTGAGGTCCGCCGTTCTCGTCGACCACCTCACTGCCCGAGTCGCCCCAGAAGGCCCGGGTCGGTGTTCCGCTGAACATCGTCGCGCCGAATGGGTTCGCGAAGATCGTGAGCGGGCTCAGGAAGTTCTCGTACGAGGCCGTGTAGGCGGCCACGTCCAGCAGGAAGTTGCTCCCAAGCACGCCCCGGTAGCCCAGCTCCCACGTCTGGTTCGATTCGGGCTCGAGGGGATCGAGCCGGTGGATCTCCTCCCCGGCGCCGTTCCGGATGCTGAACCCTGCCGTGTTGTGGAAGACGCCTACGAAGGGAACGAAGTTCGGGATCCAGAAGTTGGTCTGGAGAACGGTTGGCGACTTGAAGGCGCGGTTGAAGGTGAAGCGCACCGCCTGGTCCGGCCGCGGAGACCAGACGAGGCCGGCCTTGGGGCTCACCTGCGTGTCATAGTTCTCGTGCTCGTCGACGCGAACCGCCGCCACGAGCCGGAGATTGTCCGTGAGGGGGGTCTCGAGCTGCCCGTAGACGCCGACCTGGTTGATCGTCACGTCCTCGTCCGTGAGGCGGTCGGTAAGCCACTGCCGGTCACTGGACACCATGTCACGGCGGGCCTGCACGCCCCAGGTCACCTCGGTGCCCCGGAGCGGGAGGAGCGTGAAGCGGTTCTGGATCTCTGCGGCGATGAGGCGGCCATCGGAAGGCCAGTCCGACAGAAGGCGCACCTCGTCGTCGGAGAGGGTGGGATTGGCTGGACGGTTCGACGTGTAGCGGTTCAACGCGTACGAATCGCCGGCCTGAGACTGGGAGCGATAGACGTTCAGGAACCAGCTGGGCGTGGTGTAGCGGAGCTGGAGGTAGTTGTAGGTCCAGCTGTCGAACTGGTTGCGCCCGACGTTGGTCTGACCCACCCCGTTCGACTGGCTGGCGCCGAAGCCCAGCTCCAGCCGGCGGTCGTCCATGTACCGGGCCACGAGCCCCTGTCCGCGCATGACACGGTTTTCCCAGTCCACCCCGCTCTCGCCGTCGGCAGCGGGGCTTCCTCCAGTGCCGATCTCCCAGCGTGGCGCCGCGGCGGTTCCGTAGTTGAGGCGGTTCTCGAAGTCGTCTACCCGGTGGAACTCGGCGGTGAACTTGTACCCCCAGTCGCCGGACGTTCCGGCCTGCCGGGCCTGCGCGTTGAGGTAGCCACGGGAGCCGCCGGTGAGCATGGCGGAGCTTCCGGGGAACTCCCTCGGGTCCTTCGACTCGAGGCTGATCACCCCGCTCGATGCATCGGGCCCGTAGAGTGCTGCACCGGGCCCGACCAGAATCTCCATGCCCGCCAGGTCAATCACGGGGATGGGGGTGAACTGCCCCAGCGGGAGGCCGCTTTCGGGAAGCACGGCGATCCGTCCGTCCTCCATCATGAGCATGCGGTTGTTGAAGGAGGAGTTGAATCCCCGTGCGTTCACCGCCACGCCGCTCACGCCGACCTGAATGAAATCGAGCCCCTTCACCTGCTTCAGGGCGCTGGCGAAGCTGCCCCCAGCCAGGTTCCCGAGATCGGAGGTGTCGATGCGCGTGACGGTGGCGGGTGCTTCGGTCTGACGCTGAGCCCGCCGCCCCGGAGAAACCACCACGCCGGTGAGCGCAAAGGCCAGGGTTTCAAGGCGGACGGTGATGCGGACTTCCTGTCCGTCTCCCACCTGCACATCTTCCACGCGCGCCTCGCGAAAACCGAGCTGGAAGACGCGGACCTGGTGAGTGCCCGCGGGTACGCCCGTGAGGCGAAAGCTGCCGTCCGGGCCACTGAGGACTCTCAGCCCAGTGCCGGGAATCCCGACATCGGCGCCCGCGACGGGCGCCCCCTCCTCATTTTGAACCGATCCCACCACGGCCCCGGTCTGGGCCTCGGCGGCCGGGGCCAGCAGCAGAGCCGTCAGGAACAGGCCCAGCACGGAAACCAGGAACTTCGTTCGAGCAACCATCGGTGCCTCCTCACGCGTGAGCGTGGCGGTCGGGCCGGGAAGCGTCCCGGCGCAAGGTGATACGTATGATCAACGGGTGTACATCGGTCTTTCCGGGGATCCGGGTCTCCCACCCGACCCGGGCTGTGCCACCCGTCAGGGAGGAGGTCTGGGGCGTTCCTCGGCATGCCCTTGAAGGGAGGAGGGAGGGGGCGCGTTCACACCATCACCTCCGCCTCGCCCAGCACGACCACGGTGCCGTCCTGATTCGTGCAGACGGTTTCCAGCCGGACCCGGCGCTTCTCCGGATCGACCGTGGTCACGGTCACCTGGGCGGTCACCGTGTCTCCGATCCTGACCGGGGCGGTGAAGCGAAGGGTCTGTCCCAGGTAGATCGACCCCGGCCCGGGGAGGTGGTTGCCCAGCACCGCCGAGATGAGCGAGGCGGAGAGCATGCCATGGACCACCCTCCCCCCGAAGCGCGAGGCGCGGGCCGCGACGTCGTTCATGTGCATGGGGTTCATGTCACCGGTCAGGCCGCCGAACAGGACCACGTCGGCCTCGGTCAGCGTCTTCGCGATCTGAGCCGAGCGCCCGGGTGTCAGGGCCTCGATCGAGATGGGTGCGGGATGGGTCACGGTCAGGCCCTCATGATGACCCGAATGTCCGGGTCCAGCGTGGACCCCGCGGTGTCCCGCGTCAGCCAGGACACGCCGAAGAACACGAGAATCGAGAGCACGAGCGACAGCCCCGACACCGTCACGCCTACGGGGAAGCCGTAGAGGTCGAAGAAGGCGAGGGTTTCGAACACGAGCGTCACGGCCAGCCCCGTGCCGATCGAGGCCACGGCTCCCGCCCGCGTGGCCCCTTCCCAGTTCAGCCCGATCGCGAGCGCCGGGACCAGCGTCGAGGCGAAGAGGCCCCACCCGAACACTCCGAGGAAGGCCACCAGCATGCCCGAGTGCTGGGCGAGGAGAGCGGCCGCCACTGAAATCACCACGGTGCAGATGCGCCCCCACAGGAGCTCGTTCTCCACGGTTCGCCCGAGCGACACCGGGATGTCGTGCATCATGGCCGCAGCCCCGATGTTCATGAACGAATTCACCGTGCTCATGATGGCCGCAGCCACACCTGAAAAGACGAGGGCCGCCAGAATCAGGGGCGTGTATCCAAGGAGGAAGAGCGGCGTCGCATCGTCGGGATTCACCAGGGGCGCCATGGCGCCTTCGAGCGTGAGCGACTTCACGGCCACCCCCACCCCGAAGTAGAGGAGCATGGTCACGATCAGGGCGAACGTGGTGATGAGTGGGTACCAGCGGAGCTTGAGCGGGTCGCGAAGCATGAAGAACTTGTGCACCACGTGGGGCTGCCCCAGCGAACCCATCCCGAACACGAAGAAGAAGGACAGGGCGGCGATGGGCGTGAGGTGCCCCCAGGGTCCGAGGAATCCCGGGTCGCCGGAAAGAATGGTGGTGGAGAGCCCACCCAGGCCGCCTCCTGCCTTGAGGGTGAAGACAAAGACCAGTACCGAAGCGAAGGCCATCAGTGCACCCTGAAAGACGTCGGTGTAGATGCCCGCGACGATCCCTCCGCCCACCGCGTAGGCCATGGTCACGCCCATGCCCAGCCAGATGCCCCATCCGAGGCCGATCCCGAACACGGCGTCGATCACGAGCCCCAGCGCAAGGATGTTCGTGGCCATGTAGCCTACCACGGCCACCAGGATCGATGCGCCCGAGAGTCCCTGGGCGAGGCGCGACCGGTAGCGGGCGCCAATCGCGTCGGGGAGGGTGATGGTTCGCCTGACCTCCGCCAGCAGACGGAGTCGCTTGGCGAGCACCCACGCGCCCATGGCGTTTGTGAGCGCGGCGGGGAGGACGATGAACATGGCCCCGATCCCCAGCGCGTAAACCAGCCCGGGCCCGCCGATGAAGGCGAAGCCCGAAAGGGTCGCCGACATGACCGAGAGAGACAGCGCGGCGAGGCCGATTCCCCTTCCCGCCACGAAGAAGTCCCCGGCCGTGCGGGTCCGCCGGGTGGCCCAGGCACCGATTATCGTCACGATGACGAAGTATGCCACCGCCACCCACACGATGACCGGCTCCACCACGTGCGGGAGCTCTTCCGCCTGGGGAGTCCGGGCGATGAGTGCCAGAAGAGCCATGGAAGTCATCGTTCCCTCTCCCCGTCGGAGGCCTTTCCGGCGGGAGCAGCGGGTGCGCGCTCGCCCCCGACTGGCCCCCGCCCGGCCCTCAGCGCCTCTTCGCGGATGCGATCCAGGTCGCCGGGTCCCAGTGTGAGCTCGGAAAAAGTCCAGGCGTAGGCCACCGGGACCAGGAAGAAGGGGAGGAAACCGATGCCGTAGAGGACTACCGCCGCCCGGGGGGGAAGCCCCAGCCAGAGGGTGGGGTCGGCGGGGTCGGCTGGAGGAAGGGCAAGCACGAGGCCGAAGCCCCCGATCAGGATGACGAGAACGAGCCCGAAGGGAATCCAGAGTCGCCCGATGCTCCCGTTGCGTGCGGCTCCGAGGGCCATCGTGGCCACCATCATGACCGACGTTCCCGCCATGAAGAGCCAGGCGGCCCAGGTTGGGGATCCGCCGGGGAGGAAGGCCGCGAGGTAGGCCAGACCGATGGCCAGAGCAGCGCCGACTATGGCCCCGAGGGCCCACCGCTTGGCATCGCGATCCGAACCAGGGGCCTTCATGGGGCCGGCTTCCGGTACATGGCTTCGATCTCCTCGCTGTGGCGTTCGAGAATCCGCCCTCGCCGCAGCTTCAGGGTGGGCGTGAGTTCCCCCGCTTCCTGCGTGAATGCCTCGGGGAGAAGGAGGTAGCGGCGCACCTGCTCCGAGCGCGAAAGCCGGCTGTTCGCTTCGGCCACGATCCCGTCCACCCTCGCCCGGATCGCCGGATATCGAAGGAGCTCCGGCCAGGAGAGGGTGACGTTCTCGCGCTGCGCCCATGCCTCGACCTCGAGCCGGTCGAGTACGAGGAGCGCCGCCACGAACTTTCTGCCCTCACCCACCAGCAGCGCCTGCGAGATCCAGGGGTCGCGAGCGAGTCGAGCCTCGATCGGAACCGGTGCCACCTTCTTCCCCGTGGAGAGCGCGAGGAGCTCCTTCCTGCGCCCGGTGACGCGCAGGAATCCCCGCTCGTCGAGTTCGCCCAGGTCCCCTGTCCGGAGCCAGGCGCCGTCCGGAGTGAAGTTCGCCTCGGTCTCGGCATCCCGGTTCAGGTAGCCGCTGAAGGTGAGTGGACCGCGGCGCAGAAGGATTTCGCCATCGTCCGAGATGCGAAGCTCGGTGCCCGGCATCGGGGGTCCCGAAGTCTCGAGGTCGTGACGGTCCGGCCGGTTCATCGTGGCGCAGAGATGCTCGGTGAGTCCGTAGGCCCCGAGCACGGTTACCCCGGCCCGGGCGAGGCTCCGCGACACGTCCGGTGCGAGGGCAGCGCCGCCCGAGGTGGCCACGCGAAGGCGCCGACCAAAGAAGTGAGCCAACGCGTCGGTGGCCTCCGGTGCGGCGGCCTCGCCAGCGCGCAGCGCCTCGTCCACCTTTTCGAAGAACCGGGGAAGTCCGCCGAAGAGCGTGGGGTTCACCGCGCGTGCGGCGTCCCAGATCTGCTGGTGATCCTCGACCAGCACCGCTTCGATGCCCGTGAGGATGCGCGTGTACAGTCCGAAGATCCGTTCGGCCGCGTGGGCGTAAGGGAGGAACGAGAGCGCCACATCCCCTTCCTCGAGAGCCAGCGCCTCCCGGATGGAGGCTGCGGAGGCCAGAAGACACCGGTGCGAAATCCGCGCGCCGCGAGGGATGCCCGTCGAGCCGGAGGTATAGATCAGGATGGCATCGTCCCCGGGGGCGGTGGCCTGCCCCGGCCACCGGACGGGGGGGGCGGAGGCGGCTCTGGGCTCTTCCAGAGGATCCGCTTCCGATGCGCCCAGCACGTGCGCGAGCCGGGGTGCGGATGTCCGGGCGGCATGGAGGATGGCAATCCTCTCGGCGGTATCGGCGAGGGCCACGACCGCCCCGCTGTCCGCAATGAGTTCCTCCACCTGGACGGGAGCACTCGAAGGGTAGACCCCTACCGGAACGGCGCCCACCATGAGGGCGCCGAGATCGGCCACAGGCCAGAGTGGGGTGTTTCCAGCCCAGATCACCACGCGGTCGCCGGGCGCGACTCCCAGCTCGATCAGCCGCACCGCCAGTCGGGAGGCGCGGGCCAACCACGCGCTCCAGGTCAGGGTGCGCCCCTCCGGCCAGCTCCGGAGTGCGACTTCGTCCCCCGATCGCGAGACCCGGGCCAGGAAGAGGTCCACGACGTTCCCCTCGCCGGGGCCGAGTGGCTCCGTCTTCCGAGTCGGGGCCAGGGGCGCGGTGGCGGTCATGCGCCCTCCCCTTCGGGACCCTTGGGACTGCCATGCGTGCGCTCGATCAGCGGGCGATCCGGCTTCCCGATGGCGGTGCGAGGCAGCGCGTCGACAAAGGCGAACCCGGTGGGGATCTTGAACCGGGCCAGCCTTCCTTCCAGGAATTCCCGCAGGTCGCCTTCGCCCTGTGAGGCGCCTGGCCGAAGGGCCACGACGGCGAAGGGCACCTCGTTCCACCGTGGATCGGGGCGGCCTATGACGCAGGCCTCGGCCACGTCGGGGTGCTCGAGGAGCGCCTGCTCCACTTCGGCAGGGTAGATGTTCTCTCCGCCGCTCTTGAGCATCTGCTTCTTTCGGCCCGCGATGGAGGTGAGCCCCTCGGGGGTCCATGTGGCCAGGTCTCCGGTCCGGAACCAGCCACCCTCGAAGGCCTCGGCGGTTTCGTCCGGTCGCCCCCAGTATTCGAGGAAGAGGTTCGGTCCCTGAAGTACCACCTCTCCGACCTGTCCGGGGGCCACGTCCGCCCCGGATGGATCCACGATCCTCGCGTCCATGCCGAAGCAGGGCTTCCCAGCCGTGGCTCCCGTGCGCGCGGCGAGGTCGGCCTGGTCGAGTTCCGTGAGGAAAGCCGTGGGGGCGGTCTCGGTCAGCCCGTAGCCGTTGGCTAGGACCACGCCCCGCTCCCGGTATCGGTCCGCCACCGTCGAGGGACACCGGTCTCCTCCATTGCAGGCGAAACGAAGGCTCGACAGGTCGGCGTGCTCCCAGGCCGACGACTCCACGAGGAGCGTGTGAATGGCCGGCACCCCCAGCACGATCGTGACCCGTTCCGAGGCGATGAGTGAGAGCGTTTCCTCGGGGTCGAACTTCCGGGGCATGACCACGGTACCGCCGGCCAGAAGCGTGGGAAGGGTAAAGAGTCCGATTCCTCCGGCATGCATCAGGGGGAGGACGGTCAGTGAGGTATCCTGCCAGGTGAGGCCCACGGCGAGGATTCCGTTGATGGCATTCCAGAAGAGGTTCCGGTGTGTCAGCACGGCCCCCTTGGGGCGGCCCGTGGTGCCCGAGGTGTAGACCATGAGCACGGGGTCGTCGTCGCCCGGGAGGGTGGACATGGGTGGGGGTGGGGTGGGCGGGTCGGCGTACGCGGTCGCGTCGACCAGGGCGTCAAAGTGCCCGGGTACCTCGATCGGGAGGAAGGGCGTGGCGGCAGCGAGTTCCCGGGCGAGTTCGCGCTGCTCGGGGCCCACGAAAATGGTCCCGATGCCCGCGTCTACGACCTGGAAGGCGAGCTCCGGAGCGGTGAGGCGCCAGTTGAGCGGAACCGCGATGCTCCCGGTGCGGCCCGCGGCGAAGAGAAGGTCGAGGAACCGGGCGTCGTTCCACATCAGGATGCCGAAACGGTCCCCGGCCCCGATCCCCAGCTCGTCCAGCACCGCTGTGGCCTCTCGCACCCCTCGCTCCATATCCCGGTAGCTCACTCGGGCGTCAGGGGTCACCAGGGCGGTCCGGTCGGGGTGGAGGAACGCGGCCTTCGCTGGCCAGTACCCGATGCCCGGAATGTGCCGGGCGCGTGCGCCGTCACGGGGCCGGGCGCTCACGGGCGCGCCTCTTCGGTTTGCCAGTTCATGGCCACCGCACCCATGGCGAGTCCGGCTCCCGAGCCGGTGAAGACCACGAGGTTGCCGGGGCGAATCCGTCCCTCCGAAACCGCATCGTCGAGAGCCATCGGGAGGCAGGCCGATCCGGTGTATCCCCACTTCTGCATCACGTTGTGGGCCCTGGAAAGGGGCACAGCGAGGGCATCCATGACCAGGCGGATCGTGGACAGGTTCACCTGCGTCCAGAGCCAGAGATCCACGTCGGCCACCTCCTTGCCGATGCCTTCGAGGAGGTCCCGAACGAGGCGTGGCCAACCCTCGATGTTCACTTCGGGCGGGTACTTCTGCACAAAACGGAGCCGGTTCCGCACGCCTTCCCTGAGTACGGCTTCCGTGATGGGTTCGGCCGTGGCTCCCGCGAAGACCCCGAGCCCGTCGACCAGACTTCCATCGGCTCGGAACTCGCTTCCCAGGATACCGGGCCTGTCGCCTCGTCCCACGACCACTGCCCCCGCTCCGTCGGCGAAGATGGTCACGGTCTTCTTGTCAGTGGGGTCCACATACTTGGTCATGGCGTAGATGGCCACGACGAGGATGCGCTCCAGCCGGGGATCTGCGGTGAGGTACTTCGAGGCCAGGTCCAGGGCCACCACAAACCCGGCGCAGGCGGCGTTCAGGTCGAACGCGCCTGATGTCCAGGGCAGCCCGAGACGGCCGTGGAGAACGGATGCCGTGGCGGGCGACACGTACTCCGGGGTGTCGGTGGACACCACGAGGAGGTCTACCTCCGAGGGTTCGAGGCCAGCGTTCCGCAGGGCCCGCCGCGCAGCAGCCTCACCGAGGTCCGCAGCCGACTCGTCGGGAGCGCACCACCGTCGCTCGCGGATTCCCAGGGTGTCGGACACGAACGCATCGATGTCGTCGCCCAGCATGGCCGAGAGCTCGGCGTTCGTCACGACCCGCTCGGGCACGTGGCTTCCGGTGGCCAGGATCGTGGGCCAGCTCCGACGGCTTGGCACGGTCATGGGGAGGCGGGGGTGGGAGGG
>JBGTMU010000264.1:0-10175 GCA_041743405.1 Longimicrobiales bacterium
TCGAGCGCGAGGACTCCTGTTCTATCGCCTGATCCAGCAGGCCGTGGAATCGGATGCCGTTGCCTACCACCGCGTGCGCGGCGGCGACCACAACCGGTAGTACCTAGGGGAGCGAAGTGGATACCCGCTTCCGGGGAAACGGGCAGGGTTTCGAGGAGTGCGACGTGGGCGGGGCGCGGGCCTGCCCTGCGGGAACCGCCCCAGCATAGCATCGCGTCGGCTTCCGCGCAGGAGCACACCCTCCCGCTTGTGCGGCCGCCCCGACACGGGTAGGCTGACGTGAACCCTCCAGTCCCACCTTCAAAGTCGAGCCCGACATGCCACGCATCCGCCCGCTCCTCTTCGTCCTTGCCGCGATCGCCCTCCTCTGCGCCCCGACCGGACTTTCCGCAACCTGGTCGATCGTCGCGGTCGACCGGGAAACCGGGCGCGTGGTCATCGCGTCGGCCACCTGCGTGCCTCAGGGAGCGCTCAGGAACTTCCCCTCGGAGGGGCTCTGGGACGTGCAGGCCATAGTGGTGCCGGGGCGCGGAGCCGCGGTGGCCCAGGCCGGAGTCGACCGGACCCGCGAGAATCAGATGCTGATCCGGCGTGGGCTGGCCGAGGGCACGGACCCCCACCTCATCCTCTCGATGCTGATGGAAGACCCTTCACGGGACGGGCGGCAGTTCGGCATCGTGGATCTGGAAGGGCGTTCGGCCGGGTTCTCCGGGGCGCGGAACGGAAACGCGTCGCTCGCCGTGCAGGGAGCCGTGCGCGGAACCGGGATCCATGTTTCGATCCAGGGCAATATCCTCGCTTCCGATGCGGTGGTGCTGGATGCGATGGCGGCCTTCCTCTCGACCGAGGGCACGGTGGACGATCGTGTGATGGCGGCCATGGAAGCCGCAGACAGGGCGGGCGGAGACCGTCGATGCATCTGCACTTCGCCTCCCGTCCCGGAGGCCCCCTGCTCGCATCGCACCGCCCACGTGGCCTACATCCTGGCTGCCGACCCGGACGACGTCGCGGACCCGGAGAGCCACAGCCGGGGCGACTGGTCGCTCTTCATCTATGCCACCGATGAGGACATCACTCCCGAGGAGAACGCGAACCCCGTCGTGACGCTCCGGATGCGGTACGACGCGCTCAGGGGCGAGGGGTAGCCGTCCCTTCAAGGAACCCACGCATCGCGCGCATGAACTCATCTGGCCGCTCGATGAAGGGGAAGTGTCCCGCGCCAGGGATGGCGACCGAGTGGGCTTCCGAGATCGCATCCTCCAGTGCCACGCGCCCGACGCCCACCCCCACTTCCTCCTGTCCGTAGACCAGCAGGGTGGGAAGCTGGAGCCGGGATAGCGCCGCGATCAGGTCGAAGTCCGCGAGGTCAGGCATGAGGAAGCCGAGCTGGTTTCTCCGCGCGAGGGCATCGTAGGGAATGTTGAATTCGAGCTCCATCGCAAGGTCGGGATCCACGAACTGACTCCGGAAGGAGTACCTGAGCATCTGGAGCACGGCGGCCGGTCGGTAGGCAGCCATTTCCGCGGATGCCCGGAGCTCGCCCATTCCCGCAGAATCGGCAGGCTCCATTGTGGCGAACTGAACTCTCTGTTCCTCTCTCCAGAGCGCGGTGGTTGGCGGAATCGGGCTGAGGAGCACGAGGGACCGGAGATTCTCCGGATACCGGGTCGCGTACTCCATGGCGAGGAGCCCCCCCCACGAGTGCCCCACGAGGTGAATCGGGCCCAGTTCCAGCGCCTCCCGGACTCCCTCGATATCGTCGACGAAGGTCGCGAGGCGAACCGATGCGCTGTCTACCGAGCCCGAGGAGAACCCGCTCAGCCTCTGATCGAAATAGACGAGCTCGTAGCGTTCGCCGAGGGGCCGGAAGGGCTCCACGAGGTATCCGTGATCCAGTCCGGGGCCCCCATGCACGAAGACAATCGGCTCCCCTTCCCCTTCGGTCCTGACAAAGAGCTGGGTGCCGTTGACCTCGAACATCTGCCCTGCGGACCCCCAGTCCGGCACCTCGTAAGGGGGCAGCCCCGGCGTCGGCTCAACCTCGGGGGCCGCGCCCGCCTGCTGCGACCCGCAGCCGACCGCGAACAGGGCCGCGAGCAGGGCCGCTTTCACCCTCAGCGGACCACGAAGGGACTCAGTATCCGCGCCCATGCCTTCGACACTCGGTCGTATTCATAGGGGCACCTCACCGCGCGATTCTCGGGAAGTACTTCATCATCCCGGATCCCGGCGTACTTCTGCGGATCGGAGCCGTAGATCCAGCAGAGGACATTGAAGAGGCGCTGACGCGGGAGCGAGTGTTCGCCCGCAAAGTGCCAGTCCGTCAGTTCGCCGATTCCCCCGTCCTGAAGGGCAAGCACCCCGTTCAGGGCGTCGCTCGCACCCTTCTCTCCCCCCGAGAGGAGCATCCAGGCGGCGAGCTGGTCCACCGCGTCTTCCTCCATGCCGGTCACCGGGAGATCCAGCTCCCCGACGAGTGCGTGACCAACCTCGTGCCAGAGGATGAACCGGATGGCGCCGTTCACGGCCTCCCGCTGCTCCTGCGTCCACTGCCCGTCCGGCACGAACAGCCCGGCAAGGAGCTGGACCATTTCGTAGCAGAAGACGATCTCGCCGTCTCGCGGGTTGTAGTACGCATTGACCATCCCGCACTCGTCGAAGCGCATTCTCAGGTCGCGGTGCAGGGGAAGGGCGGCGTTCAGCTCGTCCGAAAACATCTCGAGCGGGCGCATCTGCTTCACCTCCTGGCTCAGCCCGCGGTAGGTCGGGTTCGGGGAATCCACGTACTGGATGAGCCACTTCCCGGCGCGACCGTCCGGGGCCGTGGCGGTCGGGGTGGGAGTGGTAGCAATCGGTGCCGCACTGAGGCGCTCCACCGTGAGGGTGTATGCGCCCGTCTGGCCTCCATCATAGGTGTTCGCCTGGATCGCGTAGACGCCAGTTCCGGACACGGTCACCTCGAGCTGCGAATCCGTACCTCCGGCCCCATCGTCGTCGAAGGCGTCGGAAACCCACTGCCCGCCGTCTACCCTCCCCCAACGGAGGAACGCATCGAAGTCGTTGGACTGAAGCGTGATCCGGATGCGGTCCCCCGGGTTGCCGTCGTAGATGTACTGGTGGAAGTGGGACTCGTCGCCGAGCACCGGATCGGTATCTCGAAGCACGCCCTGCACGCGGGTATCGGCCGCCATCGTGGCGGCTCCCGTGGGGTTCGCCGGAGCGTCGCGCCGGGCGGTGGCGAGAGGCTCCACCAGGAGGGTGAACCGCCCCGTGGCCCCCCCGGTGAACGAGTTCGCGCGGATTGCATAGGTCCCGTCCGGACCGACCGTGCCCAGGATCTGCGCATCGGTCCCGCCGGCGCCGTCATCATCGCTGTCCACCACCCGCAGCTCCCCTCCCACCCACTGCCCCCCGGAAAGGAAGGCATCGAACTCGGAGGATCGGAGTGTCACGAGGATCTGCTCGCCCGGCTGTCCGCGATACACGAACATCTTGAAGTGCGAGTTGTCGGCGAGGGTGGGATCCGAAGGGGTGAGCTGCCCCGCGACGCTCTGTCCGAGCGCCACGGTCGGGAAGGCTCCGGCCCCTTCGCCCGCAGCGGAAACAGACAGAGTGTATGCCCCGGTTTCCCCGGCACCGTAGCTGTTCACCACGATCATGTAGCTTCCGGTGACCGGGAGGGTTGCCTCGATCAACGAGTTCGTGCCGGAACCCCCATCGTCGTCATTCGCGACCATTTCCACCTCGCCCTGGTTGTCCCGGGCGAGCATCAGCATTGCGTCGAACTCCCCGGAACTGAGCGCGATGCTCACGCGCTCGCCCGCCTGGCCCTGGTACTGCCACACCTGGAAGTGCGAGTCATCGTCCAGCGTTTCGTCTGCCGAGGTCAGCTTTCCCGCGACAGTTTCCCCCGCACGGATCACGGACGACCCACTCGTCGTGCCCCGAGTCTGCAGGGATTCCACCTGGAGGGTGTATTCGCCTGTTTCGCCCGCGCCGTAGCTGTTCGCGAGAATTGCGTAGCTGCCGACGCCGTCCAGCGTGACGGTGAGCCGCGCGTCCGTCCCGCCGCCGCCATCGTCATCCCGGTCCCTCTGTTCGAAGTCCCCGTTCTGGATCGGCCCGCCCAGCAGGAACGCGTCGAAGCTTGATGAGCGCATCGTCACGACGATCTGCTCGCCCGGGCTCCCTTCGTACAGATAGAGATGGAAGTGCGAGCCGTCGTCGAGGGTAGGGTCGCCGCCCTGGAACCGCCCCTCCGCCGTCTGACCCGCAGCGATCGCGCGAACCTCCGGATTCGCTTCTCCGGCTCCGCTGCCGGCCGGCGTGGCTCCGCCTCCCGCTGGAGCCGCTCCCCCGGACCGCTGAACCGACAGGACATACTGACCCGTTGCCCGGGTGCCAATGGTGTTCACAATGACGGCCCACGTGCCGTCCCCGACGGTCGCGCTGATCTGGGAATCCAACCCGCCCCCGCTGTCGTCGTCTGCGGTATCCGGGATGAACTGTCCGCCCGAAATGCGCCCCCACATCAGATAGGCATCGAAATCGGACGACCGGAGGGTGATGACGACCTGATCCCCCGGAGACCCGACGTAGGTGTACTGGTGGTAGTACGTGCTGTCCGTCAGCATCGGATCGGAGCTGCGCAGCTGTCCGCTGATCGACTGTCCCGGAGTGATAGTGCCGGACTGCGCTGCCGCGGCCGAGGCGAAGAGTGAGAAGAGCGCTGCGAGGGCAGCGGGATGCGGGCGGAGCCACCGGAGAGCAGGCATTCGGAGTCATCCAGAGACGGTGCGTAGCCGCACGAACTTCGGAAAATCTCCGCCGACAATACCGCCCGGACGGCTCGAGAGCAATCGGCTCCCGCGAGCTACCGCGAAGTGTGCTCCGCGTCGGCCGCCTGCCGCTTTGCGACCCGGATCTGCTGACGGCCCAGCCAGACGCCGAGGGTCCCCCACGCCGCCGCCATCGGAACCACGAGCGAGCTGAGCCCGACGATCCCCGTGCCGAGCGCGCCGAGAAGCCCTTCGCTCCACGCACCGACCACGTCGCCCGTGCGATAGACGAAGGTGTCGATGACAGCCTTCCCCTTGTACTTGTCTTCGCGGTTCACGACGGTGAAGAGCGTTTCGCGGGCCGGGCGGGTGACGCCACGCTGCATCGCGCGATACGCCGCTTCGAGCAGGATCAGCGCCCCGAAGGTCCCGGTCATCGCGAGACCGATGAAGCCGAGGCTCACGGTGACCGGCAGGAGCACGAGCGCAACCGCCACCCCCAGCCGCTTCATGATGTGCCCCGTGATCAGGAGCTGAAGCACGAAGGTGAGGGTCTGC
Organism: Longimicrobiales bacterium; assembly: GCA_041743405.1. Taxonomy (GTDB): domain Bacteria; phylum Gemmatimonadota; class Gemmatimonadetes; order Longimicrobiales; family Gaopeijiaceae; genus JBGTMU01. Next base: position 5,337 of record JBGTMU010000264.1, read on the forward strand.
GTCCAGAAGTCGATCTGGGCGAAGAGCCCGGTCTGGTCGTCCATGACGTCGGTCATGTCCGCCACCATCTGCAGCCGGGTGAAGTAGATGAATGTGGCCATGATCGCCATGATGAGGACGAAGAAGCAGATCCCCAGCAGGTACCTGGAACGCAGGATTGCGCGGAAGCCCTCCCAGGCGCTCCCGCCGATGATCGCTTCCTCCTTGACGACCGGAGGCGCCTCGGGGTCATCCGGATCGATCTCGGTGAGGCTCCGCGGCTGGAGTCGCGCCACCCCGGCGGCGGCGAACACCGCGACCACGAGGAACCCGACCGCCACAAGGATCAGGTTCGCCGTCCCGATCGCATCCACGTAGGTCCAGGCCAGCCAGGGGCCGAACATCGCCCCGAGCGTCCCGCCCACCGCGATGACCCCAAAGAGCCGTTTCGACTGCTCGAGGGAGAACCGGTCGACCATGAGAGCCCAGAACACCATGGTGCTGAACAGGTTGAAGACGCTGAACCAGACGTAGAAGATCCGTCCCGACACCTCTCCCGCGGCCTCGGGCGCGAAGGTCAGAAGGCCCCAGAACACCACCAGACTCGTCGCGAAGAAGATGTACGTGGCCGCAATGAAGTTGATGCGCCGGAAGCGCGAAACCAGGAACCCGAAGACCGGGTTCACGGCGAGGGTAACGACCGCGGTGCCCACGAAGAGCCAGCGCACGGTGTCGAGCCCACTCTGCATCCCGAGGGCTTCCCGCGCGGGACGGATCACCATCAGCGCGGTGAGCACGCAGAAGAAGAAGAGCGCTGCGACGAGGAGGGAGGCGACCTCATCGCGTCGCACGTTCGTGAATCGCTGGAGGAAGGTGGTCATTCCGTGATCCATCTGTGGGAACGCGAGCTGGCAGAAGGGGAGCCGCAGCTCCCGCCATTCCAGACCGCCTGAACGTTCGGAGTGTTGAGTGAGCGGTCAGGGTAGGCCTCTCCCTTCATCGTGGCAAGCACGGGGCGCATGGCCGGAACGGAGCCACCCCTCCCGAGTACCGGACCCATGTTCAACCCTCCCTCCACGCCAATCCAGGAAGAGGAAGCGCTCGGGAAGGCGTACGACGCGCGTCTCATGCGCCGGCTCCTCCGGTACCTGCGCCCCTACGGCCTGCAGGTGCTGGGCGCGGTGGCGCTCCTGGTCACGGCCGCCGGCCTCCAGATCGTGGGGCCCTGGCTCATCCAGATCGCGCTGGATGACGCGATCCCGGGGGGAGATGGGAGACTCCTCGCGATTCTCGCCATCGCCTATCTCGTGGCCACCCTCGTGAGCTTCGCGCTGGAGTACTTCCAGGCCATCGTCACGACATGGCTCGGTCAGCAGATCATGTTCGACCTGCGAAGCGAGATCTTCCGGAAGTTCCAGGAGCTGGACCTCAGGTTCTACGATCGGAACCCGGTGGGGCGGCTCATGACGCGCATCACCTCGGATGTGGAGACGCTGAACGAGCTCTTCTCATCGGGGGTGGTGGCGATCTTCGGGGATCTGTTCACTCTGATCTTCATCATCTCGGCGATGCTGATGATGGACTGGAAGCTGGCCCTGATCACCCTGGCGGTGATGCCCTTCGTCTTCCTGACCGCGATCGTGTTCCGCAGCCGCATCCGGAATGCCTACCGGGACATCCGGCTTCGCCTGGCCCGCATGAATTCCTTCCTCCACGAGCGGATCACGGGGATGCGGGTGGTCCAGCTCTTCAACCGGGAGAGTGCGGATCAGGCGAGTCTGGATGAGGTGAACCGGGAGTATCTGGAAGCGCACCTCCGCTCGATCACCTACTACGCGCTCTTCTTCCCCGTGGTGGAAGTATTCACGGCGATCGCGCTGGCCCTCATCCTCTGGTACGGGGGATTTGCGGTACTGGCCGAGGCCACGACGGTCGGGATCGTGACTGCATTCCTGCTCTATGCCCGCCGCTTCTTCCGTCCAATCCAGGACCTCTCGGAGAAGTACAACCTGCTTCAGGGGGCCATGGCGTCATCGGAGCGGATCTTCGCTCTTCTGGACCGGGTGCCGGAAGTGCTCGACCCTGCGGATCCCGAATCCATCGAAGCCCGTCTGGAAGGGGAAATCGAGTTCCGGGACGTCTGGTTCTCATACGGGGGCGGGGACGATCCGGAATGGGTGCTCAAGGGGGTTTCGTTCCGGATCCACCCCGGCGAACGCGTCGCGATCGTGGGGCACACCGGCGCCGGAAAGAGCACGATCATCAACCTGCTCATGCGCTTCTACGAGCCCCAGCGCGGCACCATCCTTCTGGATGGCACTCCCATCCAGCGGCTCTCCCAGGCGGAGCTGCGCCGCCAGATGGGGCTCGTGCTGCAGGATGTATTCCTCTTCACCGATGACGTCCGGTACAACATCCGACTCGGAGAGGAAGAGATCACGGATGAACGAGTCCGGGCGGCCGCGCACGAGGTGGGGGCCGACCCGATCATCGCGCGGCTGACTCGGGGGCTGGATGAACCGCTGGGAGAACGGGGCGCCTCGCTCTCGGTGGGGGAGCGCCAGCTCATCTCCTTCGCCCGGGCGCTCGCCTTCGATCCGAGAATCCTCATCCTCGACGAGGCCACTTCGTCCGTCGATTCCGAGATCGAAGCCCGCATCGAGGAAGCCACGGAGCGGCTCATGGAAGGACGCACCTCGGTGGTGATCGCCCACCGGCTTTCAACGGTGCAGGGGGCCGATCGGATCCTGGTGCTGCACCGTGGCGAGCTCGTGGAGGAAGGAACCCACGCGGAGCTCGTGGAGCGGGCAGGGCTCTACGCGCGTCTGCACGAACTGCAGTTCGCGGTGCACCCGGCGGGCTGAGCGACCTTCAGCCGGGTTCGTTCCGAAGGGTATCCGGCACTTCCTCCCGCCTGAGCCGATTCTCCGCTGGCACCACCGCACCCCCCCAGCGAATCGGCGGCTCTTCCCCCGGACCCCACCCACCCACCGGCTGCAGAGCGCCCTCGGTGTACCGCGACGATGCATTCCAGAGGATCCATTCCTCGAGCCCGAGGTCCTCGACCGCAAGGATCTGCGCCCGTACTTCGGGAATCCCGTAGGGCGGACTCCCGAGCGTGAAGTCCTGGAGCCAGGGGATGATGCGGCCGGCCCCCGGGATCGCCTCGTTTCGCCGGATCGCGTGGCCGATAGAGTTGGTGATCACCTCGTAGGGATGACCGTTCGGATGCGTGATCCCGAAGCTCCCTTCCCAGTAGTGGGAGGGGTAGACCATTGGAAGCGCGGCATCCACCACGTCGATGAACGACTCCCAGATCTGCCCGATCCCGACATCGTGGGTGAAGGATGTGGAGACGCCGAACACGTCCGCAGTCAGGGAAACGCCGAGCGGAGCAAGCTCATCCCGCGCCCGCACGAGGAACCCCCGTACCGCCTCCGTTCGGGGGCGCCCATTCTCACCAGGGAATCCGGCGCGCGCCATTTCGGACGCCGGGCGATCCGGGAAGCGGATGTAGTCCCACTGGATCTCGGGGAACCCCATCTCGATCGCTTCGCGCGCCAGCTCGATGTGGTACTCCCAGACGCGCTCGTTCCATGGATTCACCCAGACGTGCCCCTTCCCGTCCACCCAGGGTGCCCCGGTAGAGTCCTGGACGGCCATCGCGGGATTCGCCGCGGCCAGAATCGGATCCTTGAACACGACGATGCGGGCGATCGGCCAGATCCCCTCTTCCGAAAGGCGGGTGAGGAGGGCACGCATGTCCCGGATGCGGAGCTCCTGATCGGCTCCAATCGCCCCCGCCATGGCCACGTCGGTGGGGTAACTCACGAACCCCGACGCGTCCTTCACGTCGATCACGAAGCTGTTGATTTCAGTGGCGCGCGCGAGCTCGATGAGCGCAGTCGATCGATTGGCTGATCCGGCGGCCCAGGCGTTCAGGTAGATCCCGCGGATCGCCTCGGGGCGGACGAACGTCGGGCGGGGCAGGGGCTCCCGTGGAGCGTCCGGGCCGGAGGCATCCCGCGCGGTGTCGGGGGCAGGGACCGCAGCCGAGGAATCGGGGGCGCTCGCGACCACCGAGGGGTCGGCGAGAGGAAAGTCTTCCCCTTCAGCCCCCTCCCCGCACCCCGGGATGAGGAGCAGAAGGGCAGGAATCCAGAACAGGCGCATCCGCGCTCCCCGCTTCAATACCAGGCCAGCGAGGGGTCGACCTCGTCCCGCCACCCGAGCACCCCACCCTCCAGGTTCCAGACGTTCTCGAAGCCATGCGCCAGGAGCTGGCGCGCCGCCCACTCGCTCCTCCCGCCCGAGCGGCAGTAGATCACGAGGTGGTCGTCCCGACTCAGCTCATCCATGCGGGAGAGTAGATCTCCCATCGGAATTCTGTGCTGTGACACCTCCGGAAGGTCCGCAATGGCCCTTTCCGGGGGTTCCCGCACATCGACCAGAACGAGCGGATGCTCCATCTCCATCCGCGCCTTCAGCTCCATCGGGGTCATGCGCCCCGGCTCCGTCCCGCGTTCCGTCACTCTGACTCCGATGGCATGGGTGTTCAACGTCCGGGACCGAGGATGTCTGCGACGCTGCGGGCCGTCCGCTCGGCTGCGCCCCGGTGTCGGTCAATATACCGGAATGCAAGGCGTGCGGAGGCCTCACGGGAATCCGGAGCCTCCATCCATCCGGACAGGCAGTCCGCAAGAGCCTTCTCTCCATTGACCTCCACCCCCCCGCCCTCGGCGAGCAGGTGGGCGGCCGCGCGGGCGTTCGCATGCCGGGGGCCGAACATGACCGGGAGTCCGGCCGCGGCAGGCTCCAGTACCGAGTGCAGGCCGTCGCCGTGGAAGCCGCCACCGACAT
>JBGTMU010000265.1:0-1774 GCA_041743405.1 Longimicrobiales bacterium
AAGCCCGTGGAGGTCAGGTGCTCGCTTGTGGCCAGAAGATAGTCCGCCTCCGCAAGGATATGGCTCAGGTAGTCACGCGGCTCGAAGGACATCCTCTGCCTCAGCCAGGATTCGGGGGCCAAGAAACGGCGAGAGTGCTTCGATGGTAACGACCTCCACCGCACATCCGAGTCGTTCTTCGAGCAGCTCGGAGAGAGCGAAGAAGCGGTCATACGACTTCCCTCCCGGAGCGAACTCAACGAGGAGATCCACATCGCTGTCCGCTCGGGCCTCGTTGCGGAGCACCGAACCGAACAAGGCCAATCGCTCGACCCCGAGCGCGCGGATCTCGCTTTCGGAAGCCCGGAGACGGCGGATCGCGTCCTCTCTGGTTAGCGGTGATGAAGGCATGGAGTCAATCTACCAGAGCTCCGCTGCTACGGAAACGCTGCCTTGGGGGACAACCCTCACTACCGTGCGAGCGCCATGTCGAAAGTCAACTCAGGCGTGGCCGAAGCCGAACTCTGCGCGGGGGGCTTGTACGGGCCAGCTCGGTGGCTGGCCGGTTGCTCTGTGCCCAGCTTTGGCACGCCGATGGAGTCGTCGGGGCGATCCGTTCTGCTGCGGCCCTTCTCGAGCCCCAGCCGCTGGCGGACGAGCGCGGGGCAGGCGATCCCATCATGTCGAACGCCGCACTCGCGGCGATTGCCTACGCGGACGCCCTGACCATGCAGGTCTCCGGAGTGAAGGCTTTCCGGGTCCCGGAACTTGCCTCCCCAAGGCTATGTAGTACGTTGTACGACATGAAGACTGCAGCCATTACCATCCGACTGGACCCGAAGCTCGAGAAGCTCCTCGACGAGGTGTGCCGTGAGACTGGCCAGTCGCGCAGCGAAGTGGTGCGCGATGCGCTGCGACGTCAGCTCTCCCTTCGTCTCTTCGAAGAGGCGCGCCGGAAGGTCATTCCCTTCGCGGAGGCCGAGGGGGTCTATACCGACGAGGACGTCTTCAAGCTCATGTCGTGATCCGAGTCTGTCTGGATTCCAACGTCGTCGTCGCAGCCTTCGCAGCGCGGGGTCTGTGTCCGGATCTGCTGGCCCACGTGCTCAGCGAGCAGCACCTGGTCGTTCCCGACGCAGTGCGGGAAGAGACGCTGCGGACCCTGAAAGACAAGTTCAAGCTGTCGTCCGAAGCGCTGGACTCCGTGGCCGCTGTGCTCGATCGCTGCGAGGCTGCGGAGGCATCGGGCAAGTCGAGCCCAGTTTCGGTGCGGGATCCAGACGACGAGCGGATCCTGGCTGACGCCGTGGGAGCGGGTGTCCAGATCATGGTCACCGGAGACAAGGACCTGCTCGATGTTGCTGAGCAGTCGCCGATCCCAATTCTCTCCCCCCGGGCGTTCCTCATGCTGACTCGCGGGGGCGCAGTCTGACAGGGAATTGCTGCTGTCCCGGGAAGGAGATGGCGAGTGCGCTACGCGGGTGCTCGGACGGGCCGCGCAGCAGTAGGCTTCATTGACGATCTGCAGGCCCTGTTCGAGCGCATCTCGCAGCATCCTGCGAGTGGTTCACCGCGCTACGCCCATGAACTCGATCTGCCAGATCTCAGATGCGGGCGGCTCAGGCGAGATCCGTATCTGGTCTTCTACATGGAACGCGAGGACCATGTAGGCGTCTGGCCCATCTTTGACAGTTCGGATTTTCAAGTAGCTCTGTGCCAATGAGTTATGGGCGTGCAGAAGGGCGTTGGCACTACGTGTTACAATCGGATGGGTGGGGGGAGGGCGGGGGCTACT
>JBGTMU010000266.1:0-2160 GCA_041743405.1 Longimicrobiales bacterium
GACCCCCATCCCCCTCGACGTGCTGGTCAACGCGGTGGTCTCCCCTCCCGGATTCCACGAGGACAGGCCCCTCCTGCTCCAACTCGTTCGCCGGGGCCACGCGAGCCGGGCACCGGGGTGGGACAGCGTCGTGATTTCGCCATCGGCGGCGAGCATCGGGCGAGACGGTCGGGTCACGCCGGGGCTCTCTGTGGTCGGCAGAGCCACAGAGGGCTGGATCGTGGGGAACGATACCCTCGGCCGTACCCTCCATGATCACACCCGGCGATGGGCCCACCGGGTCGTCATGGAGTCCAGTGCTCCCGGGCCTCAGCCCGGCCGCCTGGCGGCCGAGATTTCGCTGCGATGACACGCCCACCGGGACTTCGTGCGGGCTGCCATGGCCTTCCGCCCCTCACGGCCCGCCTCGAGCTCTGGCAGGAGACGCTCCTCGCCGACTCTGAGCGCCTTGCTGGACTGATCGAGGTATTCGGATCCCCCCTCAACCTTCATCAGGCAGACCCCTTCGAGCGAAATGCCAGAGCACTGCTGGAGGTCGCCCGGGCGCGCGGGGTAGAGCTCGAGATCCTCTTTGCCCGGAAGGCGAACAAGGCCCTTGTCTATGTAGAGCGTGCACGCAGCATGGGGATCGGGGTCGACACGGCAAGCGAGGTCGAGCTCGCCCAGGCGCTGGCGATGGAGGTCAGTCCGGGCCGCCTCGTCTCCACGGCCGCCGTGAAGAGCGTGGAGCTGGTCCGGAGCTGCATCGCGGCTGCGGTGCCGGTGGTCGTGGACAACGCGGACGAGCTGGACCGTGTCGCGTCGGTCGCGGCAGACGTGGGGAGGGTCGCTTCGGTGATCCTCCGCTTGTCCGGTTTCCGCGTGGATGGTGGGGAGCTCGCGTCGCGGTTCGGCACTCATCCGGACGACGTGCCGGCCCTGGCTGACTCGATTGGCCTCCTTCCTTCGGGGGGAAAACTCCGCATCGTGGGCCTGCACTTCCACCTGGACGGGTACCTCGCCTCCCACCGCATCGCCGGCCTCCGTCGCTCCCTCGCGCTGGCCGACAAGCTCCGGGCGCGAGGGCACCCCGTTGGCTCGATCGACATGGGCGGAGGCTTCCCCATGCGCTACCTGGAAGATCCGGAGGAATGGCAGGCCTTCCGCGCCGCGCTGGACGAGGCTCTCCTGGAGCATCGCCCTCCCCTCACACACGGCAACGCCGGGCTGGGTCGCCTGGCCGTGGATGGACGGGTGGTCGGAGAGCTGGGCCTCTACCCATACTATCAGGACCCGGTGAGGGAGGAATGGCTGGCAGGGATCCTGGACGCGTCCGCGGGGACGGGGCAGGGCACGCTGGCCGAAGCCTTCCGTTCGCGAGAACTGATCCTGAGATGCGAACCGGGCCGGAGCCTCCTGGACGGGTGCGGGCTCACCCTGGCGCGGGTGGAGCATCGCAAGCGGCACCGCGACGGATCCTGGTCCATCGGTGTGGCTATGAACCGCTCACAGTGCGCCACCACCAGGCCCGACCACGCGGTCGACCCGATTCTCGTGCCGGTCGAGGGGCCCGCATCCAGTCGGACTTCCCCGGTGGAGGGGTATCTGGTCGGGGGCCGCTGCACCGAGTCGGATCTTCTGAGTCTTCGGCGGCTCCGGTTCCCCCTCGGGGTGGCCCGGGGCGACCTCGTCGCGTTCCCCAACACGGCCGGGTACCTCATGCACTTCGTCGAGACCCGGTCACATCAGTTCCCGCTCGCCCGCAACGTGGTCGTCAGTGCTGGCGAGCCTGGCACAGTGGCGCCGGATCGGATTGACGAACTTTCGTAGGGCCTGTTCACACTACGGTCATCAAACCTTGGCGCGACGCCCTTCATCCTGTGCCCGGATGACCCGCTGGCGCCGGAGAGCAGCGGAATTGAGCGGCTCGTGGGGCACCATGGGACTCGGGGCCCTGTCCGGCGGGATCAACTACGCCACCGCCGCATCGCGCTGGTCCGCGGCGAGGATGGTCCCGGAAATCGGGACGAAACCCGCCGCCGATGACGTCACGGGCTCGCCCCGGCGGGGTTGATCCCGATTTCCGGGACGAACCCCGCCGACGATCCGCACCGGGGCCCCGGTGGCGAGGTTGATCCCGCCTGGGCGCGCCCTCGTGGGGATGATCCGGGGGAGCGCCAG
>JBGTMU010000267.1:0-1532 GCA_041743405.1 Longimicrobiales bacterium
CGCAGCAGCTCGTCGACGGCCCGCTCGATCTGGGGATCCCGCCCAGCCGCCAGTGCGGTAACGTCTTCCGGCACCACGATGTCCGGATCGACGCCGTACCCCTCCGCAAACCACTCGCCATCGGTCTCGTACATCCGGAACGACGGGATGGTGACCAGCCCCCCATCGATCAGGGCGGGAGCCGAGCTGTATCCGATCAACCCTCCCCAGGTGCGGGTTCCGATGAGCGGCCCCAGCCCCGTCTCGCGGAAGAAGGCAGGGAAGGCATCCCCTCCGGAACCGGACCACCCGTTCATGAGCATCGCCTTCGGACCCTGGTGCGAAATCACCGGGAAGGGGATCTCCGGCCCGGTACGCCCCGCCCACCAGGAGATCGCAGGTCGATTCAGCAGCTCGATGAAGCGGTCCGGAATCTGTCCACCGTCGTTGAACCGCTCGTCGATGAGCAGCGCCTCGTGGCTCCGCTGCGCACCGAACTGGCGCACCAGTTCGGTCTGCCCTCCCACCCCGGTGTCAGGCACATAGATGTAGCCGACCCGTCCCCCGGATCGCTCCTCCACCATCCGGCGGTTCCCCTCGATCCACTCCAGGTGCCGGAGCCGGGTCTCGTCGCCCAGGGTCTCGACCAGGACTTCTCGACTCCCCGCGCCGTCCGGGCTCCCGCTCACCGTGAGCGCCACCACCTGACCCGCGAGCCCCACGAAGGCTGCGTACGGATCCATGCCGGGGTCCATCGGAATGCCGTTCACGGCCAGCACGTAGTCACCTTCCTCCACATCGACCCCGGGCTGGTCGAGGGGCGAGCGGACCTCGGAGTCCCAGGGCGCGCCCCGGACGATTCGGGCGACCCGGTAGGCTCCTCCCTCGAGGGACCAGTCCACTCCGAGGAGGCCCACGGGCCGCGTCGGGGCCTGCTCCACATCGCCGCCACCGCGATAGGTGTGAGATGCGTTCATCTCCGCGATCATCTCACCGATCACGAAGTTCACATCCAGGCGGGTGACCGCCATGTCGACGAGCGGGAGGTACTGATCGCGGATCGCTTCCCAGTCCACTCCGTGCATCTGGGGGTCGTAGAAGAGGTCACGCTCTAAGCGCCACGCATCCAGAACGAGCTGCCTCCACTCCGCCCGGGGATCGACCCGCGCTGTGAACTCGGCGGTCCTGAGCGGGGTCGAGATCGACTGCCCCGGCGCGAGCGAGATGATGTCGAACCGGGTGCCGTCGCGCACCAGCAGATGCCGACCTCCCGCAGCAAGAAGGGCGTCGTCCACATCCCCGATGACCGTCTTCTCCGCGCGCTCGGCCAGATCCCAGAAGAGCAGCGGGGAATCGCCGCCGCCGGAACCCGAACGGGGGAGGCGTCGATAGATCACCTTCCCCGGGGCTGCCTGAAGGTCCGCGTAGTTCCCGGGAGGAATCGGGAGCACCACGAGCCTGCGCTCGAAGTCTTCCAGGTCGATCCGGAAACCCTCATCCCCGTTTCCGGCAGAGGCCGACGCACCCTCGGCGCCCTCGCCCTCCGGGCCCCC
>JBGTMU010000268.1:0-1989 GCA_041743405.1 Longimicrobiales bacterium
GTCGAGCACGCCGCCAGCCATTCCCTGATTCGCATGGGTATCCCATCCGCCGAACTCGACGGCGGCCACGTTGGGACCTCCGGGCTCGCGGAGGAAGCGTGCCACCGCCTCCATGACCGCCGAGACCGGGTCGGCCCCGGGACGCCGGGCCGCCCCGCTGGCCATCGCATCGACCGAGGCACCTTCCGTCGCCCTCCCGAGGCTGCCTTCCATGCCTTCCTCCCTGCCCTGCAGCGCCTGGAGCTGGAGCGCCGCCTCGAAGCGGTCGTGCAGAAGCGCGTCGCGCTGGTAGAGTATGTGGAGGCGCTGGAGGTAGGCCTCCTCGACGGACCCGAGATCGGTGGGGGACCAGGTGAGGACCGGATGCCGCCCGGCGAGCGATCGGGGGAGGCCAGCCGATACCGCGATGCCCGTCGACTCCCCGTCCATGACCTGCAGGAGCCGGTTCAGCCACCCGTCCGACGCCCCCGCCGGGCGGTCAAGCCCGGTTTCGAGTACGGCCTGGCCGTCAAAATGGCTGCGGGTCCGGTAGGGGATGGCCATGGCATGTGCCACGGCGAGCTCTCCCGCGTCCCAGAAGGCCTTGAGGGGGGCGAGGCCCGGGGCCAGGGCGAAGCCATCGGAAAGGGGAGAAAGTGCGTCGGGCCGAAACGCCATGGCGCCGCGAAGCCCGGCGTAGCCTGGGTCCCCCACGGGCACGAGAGCGGCCAATCCGTCGAAGCCGCCTCGGCAGAGCACGAAGACGAAGCGTCCTCCTGACGGGACCTGAGCGAAGGACACCATGGGAGCGACCAGGGTGGCCAGCCCGCCGAGGCACATTCCCTTCAGGAACGCACGGCGATCCCAGAGGCGTGCCACCTCCTCGGGAGAGGGTCCATGATGCCCATCCCCATGCCTGTGGTCGTGCCCGTGAGTGGAACGGATCGGGGGTCGGCGCTTCATGGTCATCTCCACTGGAAGGCGGGCCCGCCGAGGAGCAGAGCGATGCGTTCGGGGGCGGGAATCGAGGCGTCGGCGAGGTAGCTCCGGAGGGGATCATCGGGGGCCAGCTCCATGACCGAGGCCAGTCGGGAGAGGTCGGCAGCAAGGACACCACCGGCGCGGGAGCCGCGAGCTCCGGCCAGCCGGTCCGCCAGGCTCCGGGCCAGTTCGGCCCGGTTCATGAGGGCGTCGGGGTCGGACCAGTCGGGGGTCGTGTCGCCGAACCCCCTGGGTGACGGAGGGCCCCACACGGGGTGGCGAAGACGATCGAGGAGGGGGGCAAACCCCCGTGCGAGGGGCACGACGCGGTTCGCATTCGAAGGGTCTGCGGGGACCAGGGCGCGCATCGACGCCACGACCCAGTCCTGAGGCGACCGGAGTTTTCGGGGCGGAGCTGAGTCGGAGGTGGGATCGGAGGCGCCGGAGTGCGACCGGGCCCAGCGGATTCCTTCGTCGACGAGAACCCTCGACACCGCAGCCAGGTCACCCTCGGTGTCCAGAAAGGCCGTCTCGAGCGCGCGCACGACGGATTCCGGCGGGGTGTCGGCCAGGAAGTGGACGGCGAGTTTCCCTGCCACGAGTCGGGCCGTCGAGGGGTGCCGGGTCAGCTGCCGGATCGCCGCCTCCCCCTGGCTCTCTCCCCGCTGATCGTAGCGGCGACCGAGGAGCGTCTTCGATCCCGGCTCGTGCTGGGCGTCGCGGAAGATGAACGTCACTGGGGGTGCCACCACGGGCATCTCCGGACGGCGCGCGCCTCCCCCCGATCCGATGGCATCGAGACCGGCAGGCGCACCGGGTCCCGCCACGGACCAGCCCGTAAGCATTGCGGCCAGAGCCTCGACATCGTCCTGGCTGTAGCCTCCATTCACCCCGAGGGTGTGGAGTTCGAGGAGTTCCCGGGCGTAGTTCTCGTTGAGACCCGGGGTCAGAAGGTCTCGTGGGGGAAGGTCATCGTCCCCTCCTGCTGCGCTCCGCCGCGCGGCCTGGCGCCGACGGCGTTCGCCGAGC
>JBGTMU010000269.1:0-30966 GCA_041743405.1 Longimicrobiales bacterium
GCAGGTCGGAGGAGCGCCTCGATCAGTCGGGCCAGCGGAGGCTCCACCGGAAGATCGTGCGGCACGTCGATCCGTCCCGAATCATAGGGAAACGAGCTGGGAGGGCGCCCCGTCGCGAGGTGAAGGAGCGTCGCGCCGAGCGAGTAGAGGTCGGCGGTCGGCCCCCCCTGCCCGACGAACTGCTCGGGGGGCATGTAGCCGTATGTGCCGATCACCGTCGAGCCGCTGGTGTTCGGCTCACGCCATCCGAAACAGACTCCCCCAAAGTCGATCAGGGCCACGCCCCCCTCTTCCCTCAGGAGCACGTTGGAGGGCTTGATGTCGCGGTGAAGGACGGGTGGTGCCCGCCCGTGCAGGTACTCCAGCACCTCCAGCACGCCGAGCGCCACCTCCCGGATCTCGACCTGCCCGAGCATGGGCCCTGCGTCCATGCGGTCCTGAAGTGATTTCCCCTCGATGAGCTCCTGCACGATGTAGAGGCTCGAAGATTCCCCCTCACTGCGGAAGAAGTCGAAGACCTTGGGGATTGCGGGATGGTCGAGCATCGCGAGCATCTTCGCCTCCCGCTCGAAGAGCTCGAGCTGTTTCCAGTCACCCACCTGGGAGAACCGGAGTTCCTTGAGGGCGACTCGGCGCCCCTCGAGGCGGTCGGAGCAGAGGAATGTGCGGGCCGAGGAACCCTCTCCCAGCGTGCGGACCACCTCGTAGCGATCGGCAATGAGGCGGGGGGAGGGATCGGGGGAACGCATCGGGCGTTCATCCGGGTCGGCGCTCGATTCGGTCACCGTCGGTGGTACTCCGGGTCGAAAATGGAAACGGCGTGCCGCGCACCGGGTGAGTTCCGCAAGGAAACTTTAAAGTACCCGGTGGTCTACTTGGCGGGCAAACCCGGCCGCGGGAGCCCCCACTCATCTGTTCCCTGCGGATAAACGAGACAGAGTTCCCAGGCAGAGAGGAGAGCCTCCTTGGAGAGTGGCCCGGAAGAAGGAAGTCGCCCAGCGGGCCGAAGCGCGCGCCGCATCCTCCTCACCGGGGTCACCGGCTACGTGGGCGGCCGACTGGCTCCGCGCCTCCTCGAAGCCGGCTGGCCGGTCCGGTGCATTGCCCGGAGCCCGGCGAAGCTGACCGATCGGCCGTGGGCGAGCGCCATCGATGCCGAGATCGTGGGGGGCGACCTGAACGACCCCGCGTCGGTTCGTCGCGCCATGGAGGGATGTGAGACGGCCTTCTATCTGGTCCACTCCATGATGGCGGCCGGAGAGGACTACGCCGAGCAGGACCGCCGCATGGCGCTCACCTTTGCCGAGTGCGCCCGCGACGCGGGGGTCTCCCGCATCATCTACCTCGGAGGGCTCGGCGAGCTGGGCTCCGAGCTGAGCGAGCACCTCCGCTCCCGCCGGGAGGTGGAGGAGGCCCTGGCCTCGACGGGCGTTCCGGTCACCACGCTCCGCGCCGCCATGATCATCGGCTCGGGCTCGGCCTCGTTCGAGATCCTGCGCTACCTCGTTGAGCGGCTCCCGATCATGATCCCCCCGAAGTGGGTGCGCACCGAGTGCCAGCCCATCGCCATCCGCAACGTGCTGGGCTACCTCATCGACTGCCTCGATGCGCCCGAAACGGTGGGGCGCGCGCTCGATATCGGCGGGGGCGACGTCATGCCCTACCGCGACCTCATGCAGGTGATGGCCGAAGAGCTGGGGCTGCCCCGGCGGGTAATCATCCCGGTCCCCATCCTCACGCCCCGTCTCAGTTCGCTCTGGATCCATCTTGTAACCCCGCTCGACCACCGCATCGCCCGTCCGCTGGCCGAAGGGCTCCGCAACCGGGTCGTGTGCCGGAACGACCTGGCACAACGGCTGATCCCTCAGGAACCCCTCCTCGGGGTGCGGGAGGCGATCCGGCTCGCCGTCGGGAAGCTGCAGCGGGCCGAGGTGGAGACCGTGTGGTCCTCGGCGGGGCCGATTCCGGGGGACCCGGACTGGGCGGGCGGCACCGTCTTCCGGGATGAGCGCCGAACCCGGGTCGAGGCTCCTCCGGACGAGGTCTTTCGCGCGGTATGCCGGATCGGGGGCGGGCACGGATGGTACGCCGCCGACTTCCTCTGGCGCATCCGTGGGTGGATGGATCGGATGGTTGGCGGCCCCGGCCTGCGGAGGGGACGCCGCGATCCCGAAAAGGTGGCCTTTGGCGAGGCGCTGGACTTCTGGCGGGTAACCGGCTTCGAGCGCGATCGACGCCTGACTCTCCGCGCCGAGATGAAACTTCCGGGCGTGGCCGAACTTGAGTTCCGGCTCACGCCCTCCGGAGATGCCACCGAGCTCATCCAGACAGCCCGCTTCCGACCCAGGGGGCTGCTCGGGCTCGCCTACTGGTACGCCGTGGCCCCTCTCCACCATGTGGTCTTCCGGGGGATGCTCGCGGGGATCCGGGAGTCGGCGGAAAGGCGGTGCGTTCCGGGCAATGGTTCTGTCTGAATGGCCGGGCCTCCTCCTTGCCCTTCCCGGGTTGGTGTCGGATGCTGATGTCGCGCGTGGAAGGCGCGGGCCGCGCGCTGTGGCTCCCCTTCCTCCACGTCCCGGATCACGGTTCTCGAAGGTGCCACATGCAACCTCCCCTCCGGTTCGCCCGGTCACGAGCGTGGGTGCTCATCCCACTTGTCCTGTGCCAGCTCATTCTCGCCACACCCGACGCCGCCTCCGGCCAGGGCACAGGGACCATCCAGGGTCAGGTGACCGAGGTCGTCTCCGGTCGTGCCCTCCCCGGGGCCCAGCTTTCGATCGTGGGCACGAGCCGGAGCGTGGCTGCGGCCGCGCAGGGCCGGTACACCCTCACCGGAGTCCCGTCGGGACAGGTCACCGTCCGAGTCCAGCTCATCGGGTTCGAGGCGCTGGAGCGGACCGTCTCCGTAGCCACGGGACAGACCGTGACCCTCGACTTCGAGCTGGGTACCCGGGCCCTCGCGATGGACGCACTCGTCGTTACCGGCATCGGGCAGGCCACGGAACGAAGGCAGCTCACCACATCGGTGGCGGTGATCTCGGCGCAGACCATCGCGGAGGCTCCGGTCCAGACGCTCGATCAGCTTCTCCAGGGGCGGGTGGCCGGTACCACCGTGAGTGCGATCTCGGCCCAGCCTGGCACCGGATCCCTGATCAACTTCCGGGGCGTGTCTTCGGTGTTCGGAGCCCAGACTCCGGTCATCTATGTGGACGGGGTCCGCATCGACAACTCGCAGTCCACGGCCGGAGGCACCGGAGGCGAGCAGAGCTCCGCGCTCTCGGAAATCCTGACCAGTGATATCGAGCGCATCGAGATCACGCGCGGGGGGCCGGCATCGACCCTCTATGGCTCCGACGCCGCCACCGGTGTCATCCAGATCTTCACCCGGAGGGGCTCGCCCGGTGCCCCTCGGATCACGGCCCGGGTCGAACAGGGGGTCGATCTTCCGGAACTCCGATACATCCTGGACGCAGGCAGGATCTATCCGGGCCGGGTCGCATCAGGGGAAGCCCCCGCAAACTTCCTCGAGCAGAACTTCTTCAGGAGCGGGTGGTTCCAGAACTACACCTTCGGGGTGAGCGGCGGAACCGATCTCGCCACCTACAGCCTCACTACCCGGATCCAGCGGAGCGAAGGGGTTCAGCCCGACAACCATGGCACCGTGTATTCGACCCGCGGGGGAATGCACGCGTCTCCGACGGACCGTTCGCGGGTGAGCTTCTCCGGCTCCTTCACCCGGAGCACCTTCGGAAGGATCTTCAACGGGATCGCGATTGCCGATCCCATCACGGCGATGGAGGTGGGGGACGCCCTCTTCTTCACCGGAGCGGGCACGCTCCAGGAGGCGCTCGATGTCTTTCTGATGCCCGAGATCGATGAAACAGTGAACCGTTTTCAGTTCAGTACCGGCTACCAGTGGGACCACTCGGAGTACTTCGGGCTCCGCCTCACGGTCGGGGCCGACCACCGGAATAATGAACAGACCCAGTTCCAGCCCATCGGTTTCACCCCCGATCAACCCACCGGGCAGCTTTTCCGATTCAACCGGAACTTCACTTCGGCCACCTTCGATGGGGCCGCAACGATGAGCTACCCGACCGAAGGAGACGTTCGGAACACGCTCTCGATCGGAGTCCAGGGGTTTCGTGACAACACCTATACCCTCTTTGGCCAGGGGCGCGGCTTCGCCCTCCCGGGTTCGAAGGACTTCAGCGAGGCGGCGGCGATCACGGCCGGGGAGGGGAGGGCCCAGCTCTTCACCGGTGGACTCTACTTCGATGAGAATGTGGCACTCCACGACCGCGTCTTCCTGAACGTCGGAATGCGTCTCGATGCGGGGACCTCGTTCGGTGACGACGTGGACTACGCACTCTATCCGAAGCTCGGCGTGGCGTACGATCCTTCGCGTGAGCCGACGCTCGAGCGGTATTTCCAGGGCCCGGTCCTGAGCAGCCTGCGCCTCCGGTCGGCCTACGGTGAAACGGGGAAGTTCCCTCCGCCGTTCCTGCGGGACCCGAGCTTTGATGCCATTCCCTTCAGGGGCGAGAGCGCACCACGGTTCGACAACCCGGGGAACGAGGATCTCAGGCCGGAGGTGACCGGGACGCTCGAGTTCGGGTTCGAGGCTGCGCTCTGGAATGACCGGGTCGGGATCGACTTCACCTGGTACGACGCCCGGACGAAGGATGCCCTCTTCTTCGTGCCCGAACAGCCGGTGACGGGGCAGGGCACTCAGATCCGGAACGTGGGACAGATCACCAACACCGGATTCGAAGTGGACATGGGTGTGCTCGTGGTGAACCGCCCCGGCCTGAGCTGGCACATGGGAGCCACGTTTCAGACGGTCGAGAACGAGGTGCAGGACATGGGTGGGGCCGCTGACTTCTTCGTCGGGGCCCAGAAGCGCGTATCCGGGGGGAAGAAGGTCGGGGCCTGGTACGTGACCACCCCGTATGACACCAACGGGGACGGGCTGAATGACGGGTCGCGCCTCGAGTTTGCGGGGTGCGAATTCGCCTCGCACGATGAGTGCTCCGGGATCTCGCCGACACCCGTTCGGAGCGGGAGCTTCTCGACGCGGCTCACCCTCTTCCAGAACCTGACTCTCTCCGCACTGGCAGACTGGGCCGGGGGGCACAGGGTGATGGACTACGGGTCCGTCTGGGCGACCTTCAACGGGATCTTCCGGCGCGAGCTCGTGGAAGAAGGGTATGAGTTCCCGCGCCGATACAGCACGGAGGGCCAGGAGACCGGCCGCTACTCGCAGAGTACGGCACGCTCCGCCTTTCTCTATGACGGGGACTGGTGGAAGCTCCGCGAGATCTCCGCCCGCTACACCCTCCCCGAGCGTTTCGCCCGGACCCTCGGTGTGCAGAGCGGGCTCGTTTTCGGGTCGCTCCGGAATGCCCACATCTGGTCCGCCAATCCTCTGATCGATCCCGAGCTGGCCGGCCTTGTCGGGGACGGACTCGAGCTCGGTGGAGACAACAGTATCACCATCTCACCCCCTCGGTCCTTCCGGATCGGGCTCGAGTTCGTCTTTTGAGAGGCCTCGACATGAGTCGCCATCCGAAGGGGATCGCGGTGCGCCGTCGGGGAGTGGCTCCAGGAGGTCGACAAAGCCGAGGGGGGCCGCTGGCTCTGGCTCTTGTCCTCTCGCTCCTCGCCTCATCCGCATGCGAATTCCTCGATCCCACGCAGGTGGAGAACCCGCGGACGACTTCGGACGACCTCGCAGATGCGCGCGAGCCGACTGCAGCGCTCCTCCCGGGGCTCCGGGCCCAGTTCGCCCGGGCCATCGGGTCGAATGTGGTGATTGCCGAAGTGGTGAGCGACAACTACTCGATTCACGGGACCGGGCTGGCCGGGCAGTATGACGATCCGGGATCGCTCCAGCCCTCGATCATGAACTCCACGAGCGCGGCGACGGGGAGCTACTGGAACCTCCAGGAGCTCCGCGCACTCGCCGACTTCGTCCTGAACGAGATCGTACCGGCGGACGCATCTGCCACCGCGGTGCAGCGGGCGGAGCTTCTCTATTACCGGGGGATGGCCCTCCTGATCATGGGGGAGAACCACGCGGGCGCTCCGTTGGAGTTGAACGGATCGCCCCTCCCCTGGGAGCAGCTCGTCGAACGGGGCATCTCCGACCTGCACGGCTCGATCGGGGCCGCAGCCACGGGTCCGTTCGCGACTGCGGCCGGGGCCGCCCTGGCCCGCGCCCATCGACTGGTCGGGAACGCATCCGCAGCCACCGCGGCTGCGGAGCAGCTCCTCTCTTCCGATCCGAACTTCCTCTTCCGCGTGGAGTTCGATGAATCGGGGGTGATCAACCAGCCATACATCTTCCTGGTCGAGAGGGCGTTGAAGGAAATGCAGCCGCTCCCGCGGCTCGACTTCCTGGATCCGAAGTACACCAGCCGTGCGGCGGGCATTCCCGTGGCGAAGGCGGAGGAGATGCAGCTCATCCTCGCGGAAGCGGCGTTCGCAGGGGGGAATTTCCAGGCGGGGCGCGGCCACCTCGCGGACGCGATCCGAACGGCACAGGCCCGCCCCCTCCTCACCTTCACCGATACCGATCAGCGCCTGAACTCGGATCTCACGATCCGTCCGAGGTCATCCACCATTGAAGTGCGTGCCGATGCCGAGAGCCCCTGGCGGGGCGGGCTCATTCTGGATCGTCCGAATCGGCCGATCGAGTTCTCGGCAATATCCGGCACCTCGCTGAACCCGGATTCGATCGGGGCCATCCCCCTCGGCGAGACCGAGGCGCTCTGGCACGCGCTGCATCTGGCGAGGCAGGAGATCCTGATGCTGGAAGGCCGGCGGATGTCAGACCTCGGGATCCGACTTCCCATGATGCTCCGGGAAATCGATGCGAACCCCAACCTCTCCGAGGGCGATGTGGGGACCGTCGTGATCGTGCCCTCGTACATTCCACCGCAGAACCGGATGGATCTCTTTTCTCCCGCATCCCCCTACGATGCCGGCGGCGTGCTGCAGACGACCCAGGTGACCATCCTGCATGACCTGAACCGGGTCCTGGCACGAAACCGGGTCACGCCGTTCGATTGAAGGATGGCGTCGTGATGACTCCGGGTGCTATATAGTGGATCGGTATCTGGAACGCTGTGAAGAAGTAACGCGATCGGCACCGCATCTCACGGGGAAGGGGGGGGTGGAGATGGCTTTTCCCATGGAGAGGATGATGAGGGAAACGGGTTTCTGGCGGGTCATGGATCCGTGGCGGCGGGCCCTCGTTCTGCCGATCGCCATGGGGATCGCTCTTCCCGGCGTGCTCCTCGGGCAGAATCCGTCGCCCGAGGCCGCTCGCGTTCCCGTGCCGATCTTCGGTGAAGTCCTGGACTTCACGACCGCCGAGCCCGTGGTGGCCGCGCGGATCACCATCTCCTCGATCGGGGTCAGGGCCGCCACCTCCTGGGAAGGCATAACGGACGAACGGGGCCGTTTCCGGACCCGCACGCTCGAGCCCGGACGGTACCGGGTTCAGGTGTCCGCCTTCGGGTACAGGGCGATCGAAGAGGCCATCACCATCATCGGTCCCTCTCCGGTGGAACTCCGGGCGGAGCTGGTGCCCCAGGCGCTCGAACTGGAGGGGGTCGTCGTGACGTCCAGGCGGCGCAGTGTCCTGGAGGCGCGGGGATTCTATCAGCGCCGGGAAAACGGAATCGGGCACACCCTCACCCGTGAAGAGATCGAGGCCCGCTATCCGGCCGAAGTCACGGATCTCATCCGGACCATACCGGGGGTTCAGGTCGGGTACGGTTCGAGCGGACGTGCACAGACGATCACCATGCGGGGAGGCTGCGTACCGGACGTGTACGTGGATGGCGTGCTGCTGGTGGGTCCGCTTACACTCGACGAGGTGGTGCTCTCTGACGACCTGGAGGGTCTCGAGATCTATCGGGGTCCGAACGCCCCGGTCGAATTCACGCGATCGGGATGCGGGACGATCCTCGCATGGACCCGGGAGCCCGGGGCCCGCGACGGCAACCCGTTCTCCTGGAAGCGTCTCGGGGTCGCAGCCATCTTCGTGGCACTCGCCGTCTTCGCCACCAACTGACTCGAATCCAAATGGCGTTCCGCTCGACCCGCTATCGCACAGGTCGGTCAACCGGGGGGAAGCCGAACCCACCGATCGGTAGCCGGGGCGGGCACTTCTCCGGGGAAGCTTCGCAGATACCCGATCAGGCCATCCAGGTCGATCACCCCCGTCGGGCGCCGGCTCCCCTGGGCCATGAGTTCGAACCCGTCTCCTCCGGCCGCCACGAACTCCGTCGTCCCGATCGTCACCACTGCGTCGGCGAGCACTTCCGTGCCATCGTCCCGGAGCATCCGACGGACCTTCTCTCCTCTCGGAGCGCCGGGGTCCAGCTCCACGCGGAGCCCCGAGATGTGCACGCGCGGGAAGCCATTTTCGGTGAGGGCGAATTCCAGCGTCTGCCGCAGGAGTTCTCCCGTGAGTTCCACGACCACGAGGTCGTTCTGGAAAGGCTGGAACTCGTACAGAACCTCGTATGTGGCACTCCCGGCCGGGAGGCTCCTGCGCAGCGACCCATTGTTCACGAAGCCGATTTCGGCACCCGTGGCCATCCGCTGGGCATCGGCGAGGAGGTTTCCGGCAGGGTTCTCGATGGGCTGGCGATCCGCGTTGGAGAGAGCGGAGGCGAAGGTGGCCACCTCCTGCTGAAGGAGGGGGGCCACATCGGTTGACCACTCCGCTACCACGCGCGCCACTGCAGAATCTGCCGTGACCCCTGACCGGTTCGGGATTCGCACTTCGCGCCGGGTGGCCGTCGCATCGCCCCCGGGTGTCCGCTCCAGCACCGTGACGCTGAAGGTGCCCGAGTAGGCCGGATTCTGAACCACGGGCGTCCCCCGGACTTCGGTGAGGTTCCTCAGGTGGGTGTGTCCCGCGAGGAAGAGGTCCGGCTGATGGGCGAGCCCTTCGAGGATCTCAACCACCCGCCCTTCACACCCTTCGGATGGGTCGACCGGCCCCGATCCCGCGACCCGGCACACGGCGCCGACATGCCCGACGGCGACCACGAAATCGACCTCCAGGGCGCGCAGTTCAGGAATGTAACGGTCGAGCGCCGCTCCCTCGTCCCCGAAGTCCAGCCCCTCCACCCGCCCGGGCATGACCACGCGGGGCGTTGAAGCGAGCGCCACTCCGACGATCCCCACCCGGACCCCGTCTTCCACGATCACGACCCAGGGGCGAACCCAGTCGGGATGGGCGCTCGAGCCAGCCAGGAAGACATTGGCTCCCAGCCAGGGGAAGTGGCTCTCCGCCACGCGTGCCCGAAGGGTATCCAGCCCCCAGTCGAACTCATGGTTTCCGAGGGCGGCCGCGGTGTAACCCTTGCGGTTGTACACGTCGATCGACGCGCGCCCCCAGGTCATGTTCGACAGCGCGGTGCCCTGCATCACGTCGCCTGCGGAAATCAGGAGGGTCGGGCCCGGGAATCCCGCCCGGACCGAGTCGAAATGCGCGGAGAGCAGCGCCGATCCCCCCACCGTATCTCCCCCGACCGTCACCGGCAGGATCCGGCCGTGGAAGTCGTTGGTATGAATGATCTGAACGGTCGGGCTCGGGGCGGGGGAGGGCGCCTCTGACGGGGACGGGGCCGGGGCGCACGCCGCAGAGAGAAGCGCTGTGGACGCGATCACCGCAACAATGCAGGACGATCGTCGGAGCATGGGTTCCCCGGTGGCCGGGAGCGCAACCCGCCGGGAGCCTGATCGACGGGCAGGGTGGGCCGCGGCGTGCCGGCGCGCGCCGCGGGGAGAAGACAGAGTACCTCGGGAATGTGTACCTTGTTTCATGACTGACACCAAGCCTTCCCGATCCGCCGTCCCGTTCGGCTGGAAGATCACCCTGGGCCTGGTAAAGCGTGTCCCGCAGGGCGTGCTCTCGAGGGCCCTCGGCCGGCTTGCGGACATGAGGCTCCCCGGGCCCGTCCAGGGGAAGCTGAACCGGGCCTTCGCCCGCGCCGTGGGAGTGAACCTTGCGGAAGTCGAAGAGCCCCCCGAGGCGTTCCCCAGCCTGAGCGCGTTCTTCGTGCGCCGCCTGAGGCCGGGAGCACGGAGCTGGCCGCACGACCCGACGCTCCCGGCCTCCCCGGTCGACGGAATCGTCGGTGCGGTCGGGACCATCGAATCGGGGAGGCTCATCCAGGCCAAGGGGCTGGACTATACCGTGGGGGATCTCCTGGAGGATGCCGGGGAAGCGAAGCACTTCCACTCTGGCACATTCGTCACGATTTACCTGAGTCCCAGGCACTATCACCGGATCCATGCGCCCGTCACGGCGAGACTCCACGCCGCCGCCTCCGTTCCGGGGAAGCTGTTCCCCGTCAACGAACCGGCGGTCCGATCCATCCCCCGGCTCTTTCCCCGGAACGAGCGGTTGATCGCCTTCATGGAAGGGGAGCGCGGGCGGCTGGCCCTCGCAGCGATCGGAGCATACAACGTGGGGCGGATTTCCGCCGCCTTCGACCCGGAGTGGGGAGGGGGCGTCGGATCCTCGGTCACGAACCGTCCGGGCCGAAGTGAACTCGAGCGACGCCATTATTCCCCCGCGCTGGCCGTGAGGCAGGGGGAGGAGCTCATGGCCTTCCATCTCGGTTCGACGATTGTTCTTCTGCTGGAGGCGTCCGTCACCCGATCGCTCACGCAATCCTCTGTCCTCCGGGCGGGGAATTCCATTAAACTTGGGGATTCGTTGTTCCAGTGAGCCGCGTCTGAGGAGCCGCCGATCAGAAAGTATCCCGACGTTCCGGCTCTCCTTGAGCGTCCTGAGCGGCTCCTGGCCGTCGAAGCCATCGGCGCGATCCCATCGGAGGCGGAGGAGGCGTTCGGGCGCCTGGCCATCCGCGCGGCCGGCAGCCTCCAGGCTCCCGTCGCACTGGTGAGCCTCGTTGGCCCGGAAAAAGTCTCCATCGTCGCCTGCCATGCACCGGTCGAGTGGCTGACCTCGCGAACCCTCTCAACGGGCGAGTCCCTCGACCCCCTTCCGATGTCACTCGGGGCTCCCCTCCTCATCCGGGATGTTCGTGAGCATCCCTCGGCCGCCGAGGTGGACTTCGTCCGTTCGCATGGAGTTGCGGGTTACGCCGGGGCGCCCATCCTCTCCGATTCAGGTGAGGCGCTGGGGACCCTCGCGGTCATGACCTTCGAACCCCGTGACTGGCACGAAACGGACGCCGAGACGCTCGCACTCCTGGCCGAAGCGGTGGGCGCCCGGTTCGAGTGGAACCGCGTGACGGGACATCTCGGGCGGATGCAGGGCGAACTGGATAAGTCGCGGGAGCGCGCCCGCGAGATGATCCGGGGGAAGGCGGGCTTCCTGACCAGCATGAGCCATGAACTGAGGACCCCCCTCAACTCCGTGATCGGGTTCTGTGAACTCATGCTCCGCAACCGGGAGAGGAACCTGAATGAACGGCAACTGGATCAGTTGGAACGGATCCGCAGTGAGAGCGCGTACCTCCTCCTCGTCGTGAACGACATCGCGGATCTGGCCCGCGTGGAGTCGGGGCAGCTCACCCTCGACTTCGCGGAGGTGGATCCGGTCGATCTCATCGCCGGGGTGGTCCGGAAAGCAGGCGGGGTCACTCCGAAGAAGGGGCTGCAGTTGCGCACGGAAGTGCCGGACCAGGTCGGATCGCTGCGGACGGATCCCGCCCGGTTCAGACAGCTCCTGCAGAATCTCGTGGGCAACGCCGTCAAGTTCACGCGCGCCGGGTTGGTTCGTGTGCGCCTCGAAGCCGATCCAGCCACCGGGCATCCGCTGAGAATCGTGGTCGCAGACACGGGGCCGGGAATTGCGGCCGACCGGATCGAATCCATTTTCCAGGCATTCGAACACGATGAATCGGAGGTGGACGGAAGCTATCGGGGAACGGGGCTCGGGCTGTCCATCTGTCGCTCGCTGGCCCCCCGGCTGGGATGCCGGATTCGTGTCGAGAGCCGGGTGGGGGAAGGCTCGACCTTTACTGTGGAGCTGCCCCCTTCCTGATTCAGACCTCTGCGCGTGGCCGCACCCCATCGCTCGGACACGGGCTCGGACACGCTCCCGGCACCGGACGGGTCACTTCGGACGGAAGGCTGTTTCGTTCGAAGGGTTTCTGGTAGATTGAAGGTCTGCATTCAATTCGTGAACGTTGCAACAGGAGATGTACGTGGCGAACGACGCCATTGAAGTGGAAGGAACGGTAACCGAGGTGCTCCCGAACGCCAATTTCAGGGTGGAACTCGAGAACGGTCACAAGATTCTGGCCTATCTCTCGGGGAAGATGCGGAAATTCTACATCCGGGTCCTGGAGGGAGATCGGGTGAAGTGCGAGATGTCCCCCTACGACCTGTCGCGCGGACGGATCACGTACCGGTACAAGTAGGGAAACAGGACGATGGCCCGGTCTCTGCCCTCCCACCCGGAAAGTCATTCCGGGCATTCTCCGGGCGATCACGATGAACACAATGACATCGTGTATCCAGAGGCGATTCCCTTCGTCCTCGTGCATCTGTCACTCGTCGGAATCCTCTGGACCGGGGTCACGCGGACAGCCCTGATCCTCTGCGTTTCACTCTACCTGATCCGAATGTGGGCAGTGACCGCGGGATTTCACCGGTACTTCTCGCATCGATCGTTCAAGACGAGCCGGGGATTCCAGTTCGTACTCGCCTTCCTCGCTCAGACCTCGGCCCAGCGTGGCGTTCTCTGGTGGGCGGCCATTCACCGGCATCACCACCGCCACTCGGACACCCCGCAGGACGTACACTCGCCCCGGCATGCCGGCTTCTTCCAGTCGCATGTCGGATGGATTTTCAGGAAGTCCAGGTCCACCGCCGACTACTCCACGATCCAGGATTTCACTCGGTATCCGGAGCTTCGATTCCTGAATCGTCACCCCTACTTTCCCGCGACTCTCCTGGCGGTCGCCTGCTTCCTGATGGCGGGATGGCCGGGCCTCTTCGTCGGCTTCTTCCTGAGCACCGTGATCCTTTACCACGGGGTATTCGCGATCAATTCGCTGGCTCATGTGGTGGGAAGCCGGCGTTACGTGACCGCCGATGATTCCCGAAACAACTGGTGGCTCGCGCTCGTGACTCTCGGAGAAGGGTGGCACAACAACCACCATCACTACCAGAGTTCGACCCGGCAGGGCTTCTTCTGGTGGGAGATCGATGTCTCCTACTACGCCCTGAAGGTCCTCTCGTGGGTGGGACTGGTATGGGATCTGCGTGCCCCTCCCGAAGCGGTTCGTCGAGGGGAAGTGAAGTTGGGTCGAAAGGTCCTTGAGAGAGTGGCAGGCGAAGTCGCTGCGAGCTTCTCGGTGGATCGGATCGCGTGCGAACTCAGGAGTGCGCTCGAACGCACACCGATCTGGGAAGAGCTGACCCTGCGCACCGCGCGGACTCAGGAGAGCGCTCTCACCTACCTCCACGAACTCCAGCTTCCTCATGTACCTTCCGTGAAGGATATCCGGGAGCGGATCGCGGCGCAGTATGCGGACACGCCCTCACTCGACGATATCGCGCTCCGGGTTCGGGAAATTCTTCTCGAGCGCCTGGTGACCCAGCTTGTTCCGGAGCAATCAGGAGCCTGAAGAGTTCCCCTGGTGAAGGGCGGCGAAGCCGGTTCGACAGCCGTTAGAGGAAGGAAGCGGCCCGATCCGATCTTGCCACATGGCGGAGAGGGGTCCATTCTTCGGGCTCGTTTCGACATGAACATCCGGCTCCGGAGAGTTCCATGGAAGCAGTGCAATCGTTCGTCGACCTGATGGAAGGGTGGGTCTGGGCCAGCGGGATCAGCGTGGGGGGAGAAAAGATCCCCTTCGTCGTGATCCTCCTGCTCGGCGCGGGGATCTACTTCACCCTCCGCCTCGGCTTCATCCAGTTCCGCGCACTCGGCCACGGTTTTGCGGTCGCGACCGGACGGTACGACGATCCGGATGAGCCCGGGGATGTCTCGCATTTCCAGGCGCTCTCGACCGCGCTTTCGGCCACCGTCGGGATCGGGAACATTGCCGGAGTCGCGATCGCGATCCACTTCGGCGGGCCGGGGGCTCTCTTCTGGATGTGGGTCACGGCGCTCCTGGGGATGGCGACCAAGTACTCGGAGGTCACGCTCGCGCAGCACTACCGGGAGGTGAAGGGGCCGGATCTCGACGCCCGGAAATGGGAGGGGACGGTCTCCGGCGGGCCGATGTACTACATCGAGCGAGGGCTCGGAAGGAACTGGAGGCCGCTCGCGATCTTCTTCGCGGTTCTCCTCGGGATCACCGCCTTCCTCACCGGAAACGGCGTGCAGGCGAACACCGTCGCCGACGTCATGCGCGACGAGTTCCAGATCCCGCTCTGGACCACCGGGCTGATCACCGCGGCCATCGTGGGTGCGGTCATCATCGGAGGGATCTCACGGATCGGCCGCGTGACCGGAATCCTGGCACCGTCGATGGCGGCCATCTACGTCGCCGGGGCCATGGTCATCATCCTCATGAACGCGGACCAGATCCTTCCGGCATTCGGCCTCATTTTCCGGGAGGCGTTCAACCCCTCCGCAGGAGTGGCCGGGGTCGGGGTCGGGGCCTTCCTCGTGACGATGATGTGGGGGGTGCGCCGCGGCCTCTTCTCGAACGAGGCCGGACAGGGCTCGGCCCCCATCGCGCACGCGGCGGCGAAGACGGACGAGCCTGTTTCCGAGGGTGTGGTGGCTCTCCTCGAGCCCTTCATCGATACGATCGTGATCTGCTCGATGACTGCGCTCGTGATCATCATGACCTCCGCCTGGGATGATCGCTTCCCGACCCCCCTCACCTTCTCCGGGGGGCACATGAGCTACGTGGAGGAGCGGGAAGATGGCGGGTTCACACACTACGTCACCGCTCCTGAGGAGATCGCGGTCGCGGGGGGTCTGGCGACCATGAGCGGGCCGGGAGCGCGCCACCTCGCGTGGCACGAGGTTGCCGTCGATACCTTCTTCGTGGACGAGGCGCAGACGCAGGCGTTCACTGGCACGATCTTCCCGAACGAGTCGAGGGCGGTGGCCTCCGACGGAACGGAGTACCCGATCCTCTACGGGAGCGCGGTCCAGAGCGGGGCGCCGCTCACGATGGCCGCGTTCCGCCGCGGGCTCCCCGGGAACTGGGGGCAGTACATCGTCCTCCTCACGGTGCTGCTGTTCGCGATCTCGACGGCGATCGCCTGGAGCTATTACGGCGACCGATGCGCCTACTACCTCTTCGGTGAGCGGGCGGTGCTCCCCTACAAGCTGGTTTTCATCGGGATGCACTTCGTCGGAGCCGTGATCCCGCTCTCGATCGCATGGACCATCGGCGACATCTTCCTCGGCCTCGTGATCATCCCGAACCTCATCGCAGTGGTGCTGCTCACGCCGAAGGTGAAGGAGCTCACGGTTTCGTACTTCGAGAGGAAGCCCTGGATCGAGAACGCCGAGGTGCACAAGCGGGTCGTCGAAGGGCGTCGGCGGACAGGAAAGTGATGAACTCCAGCGAAGGGAGTCGGTCGGTGATACGGGTGAATGCAGGATCCCGGGTCCGGAGTGCCCTGTCGAGCGCACTCTTCCTTGTCCTGGCAGCGGGATCGGGCATTCTCGCGCAGCCCCTCCCCCAGACGGGGGCCGAACGGGCGAACTGGAGCCGGACGACCACACACGCGGAGGTGATGGAGTTCCTCTACGAGGTACAGGCGCGCACCGACCGGATGCTGATCCAGGAACTCACCGTCACGAACGAGGGGCGTTCCCACCCGGTCGTCTTCCTGGGTGACCCTCCGCTTTCCGAGCCGACGGCGTCGCTCCTTTCCGGGAAGCCCACGCTCTTCATCGTGGCTTCGATTCATGGCAACGAGCGGTCCGGGAAGGAGGGTGGGCAGCAGTTCATCCGGGAACTGACGCTCGGAGCCCACCAGCACCTCCTGGAGCAGGTCAACGTCATCATCGTTCCCCACATGAATCCCGATGGCGGAGATGCCGGTCGCCGCACGAACTCGCTGGGTTACGACATGAACCGCGACTGGATCGTGGCCGAGACGCGGGAAGTGTCGGCGGTGGTCGAGCAGATCCTGAACCGGTTCGCCCCGGATGTGTTCGTCGACTCGCACAACGGGGGTGCCTACCCGTATCACATGACGTACCAGGCAACGCTGGATCCCACGGCAGACGCCGACCTCGTGGAGTTCGCCCGCGGCCCGATGTATCAGCGGGTGTCGGACCATCTCGAGACGCAGGACATGTCGTTGTACTGGTATTCCGGTCCATCGCTCGACGAGGAGACCGAGGAGTGGTACTGGCGAACCACGATCCCGTGGCCCCGAAAGCAGCACTCGTACGGCGGGATCCGGAACATGATCACCCTTCTCTTCGAGGTGCCCGGTCGCCACTCGCTGGACGTGCAGGCCGCCTCGGCGCGCGAGTCGATGCTCGGGCTCACCATGTTCATCGCCGAAAACGCGGATGAGGTGAAGCAGATCATCCATCAGGCGCGCCGCCGCACCGTGGACTCGCCTCCGGCCGACGTGATTCTGGACCTCGAAGAGGCTGCATATCCCGAACGCGAGGACTTCTACATCGTGGAACGGGGAGAGGACGGCGAGTGGCTCGAGCCGCGCCTCGTGACGGGCGAGAACCGGACCCTCTGGCTCCCGACGGAGACCCGCCCACGGCCGGACTGGGGATATGCATTCGACGGGCGCCTGGACGACGTGGCCCTCTTCCTTCGCCGTCACAACATCCAGGTCGAGCAGCTCCGGGAGGAAGCGAGCGTCCCCGTTGAGCGCTTCCGGATAAGGGAGATCTCCTGGGAGAGCACCCCATACCAGAATCACCTCATGGGGAACGTTGCGGTGGAGCTCGTGGCCGAGCAGATGACGCTTCCGATCGGCACATACGTGGTCCGGATCCGACAGCACGAAGGTCGGCTGATCCCTCAACTCATGGAGCCGGATGCGGTCGATTCGGTTCTGAGGTGGAATTTCCTGGATCATTCGATCCCGTCGACCGGCGGCGACAACGCCTTCGTTCCGATCTATCGCCTCCAGGGGCCTGTCCGGGCATCGATGCTTCTGGTCCCCTAGCCGTCTGGATCGGGGACGGCGCCATCGGGCGGTCGGTCAGGAGCCTTCCCGGGGGGGCGGACCACCCTCCCCGGAAGGATGGCCTCGTCTCCGAACCGGGCCCTCAGTTCATCGCCGAGGTGAGAAAGCGTCCGGTCCCGCTCGGTTTCGCCCCGGGCGTTTTCGCCGAAGAGGGCGAGCTGCACGGGCGCCGCTCCCTCTTCGAGCCCCGATACACCGACACCGAGGAGGCGGGATGGGACATTCCGCTTCCGCCGGAGCCTTGAGAGAAGCTCCCGTCCCGTCTCGAAGATCATTCGATCGGATTCGAGTCCCTCCGGAATCGTCTGCGAGCCCTGCCGCGTGACGAAGTCGTGGTCGCGGAGCTTCACGGTGATGGTCCGCGCCCGCAGTCCCTTGGTCCTGAGCGTCTCACCGACGGTCACCGAGAGCTTCAGCAGGACCCGCTCCAGCTCCTCCTCCGAATCCAGATCCGTGTGGAAGGTGCGTTCAGAAGAGATCGACTTCCGTTCCCCTCCCGGCTCCACCGGGGACAGATCGACTCCCCGGCTCCGGTCTCGCAGCCAGCGGGCGCGGGCTGGCCCGAACCACCGCTCGAGCCACACTTCCTCGACCTGGACCACGTCGGCAACGTGCTCGAGTCCCCGGGCGCGCAGCGCTGTGAGGAATGCAGGGCCCACTCCGTGAAGTGACCGAAGAGGAAGGGGCGCGAGAAACGCGGCCTCTCCCCCCGGGGGCACCACCCGGACCCCGGCCGGCTTTGCCGCGCCTGCAGCCAGCTTGGCCACGAAGCGTGAGGTGGCCCCTCCGATCGAGACCGAGATCCCGGTGGCCTCGAGAACCTGCTTCCGGATCCGGGCTGCGGTTGCCTCGAGCGGCTCCCCGTGGAAGAGTCGTTCCGTCCCGGAGAGGTCGAGGTAGAACTCGTCGATGGAGGCCGGCTCGACCACCGGTGACAGCTTCTCGAGTATCGCCTGGATCTCCCTGCTTCGTCGAGCGCAGGCGCCCCGGGGCACCCCCGTCACGGTCGCATCCGGACAGAGCTTCAGTGCCTGCCCCGTCGGCATGCCGGAGCGCACACCGAAGCGCCGGACCGGGTAGTCGGCCGAGGTCACCACCCCTCTCCCATCCGCGCTCCCACCCACGATGAGGAGGGGAGCACGACCCACCCCGTCCGGATCTTCCAGGCGGGCAACCTGCACGAAGAAGACATCGCAGTCCACCAGAAGAATCCTTCGATTCCCTCGTCCGGGGTGGAACGTGCCGGGGGGCTCCGGGGTGTCCTGTGGCTGGATGCCGCCCCCGCTGGCGGTCTCGCGACCCGTTTCATCCGACTGGAACGATCGGTTCATTTCATCTCGACAGGAGGACGCACTCAATGGCCTATCCGCACGCACTTCCCGACCTCGGCTACGCGCACGATGCTCTGGAACCCGGCATCGATGCCCGAACGATGGAGATCCACCACGGAAAGCACCACAACGCCTATACCCAGAAGCTGAACGCGGCGCTCGAGAAGCACCCTGCGTTCCAGGGATATTCGGTGGACAGGCTCCTGCGCGCCATCGAGTCGCTTCCCGAGTCGCTCCGAGGCGATGTCCGCAACCAGGGTGGAGGGTTCGTGAATCACGCGCTTTTCTGGGAAATCCTGCAGCCTGGAGGGAGTTCCGCTGCGACGGGTGACCTCGCCGCTGCGATCGACGACGCCTTCGGATCGTTCGATGCCTTTCGCGAGAAGTTCACCGCGGCTGCGGGTGGCCAGTTCGGTTCAGGGTGGGGGTGGCTGGTCGTGGATCCCTTCGGCTCGCTCCAGGTCCTGGCTACGGCAAATCAGGACTCGCCGCTCATGGCCGGGCATACCCCGATCCTCGGCGTGGATGTCTGGGAGCACGCCTACTATCTGAACTACCAGAACCGGCGCCCGGACTATCTCGCAGCGTTCTGGAAGCTCGTGAACTGGGATGTGGTGGGCGCGAAGCATGCCGACGCGAAAGGAGGCTGGGTTTAGGACCGGACACCCCTGATGTCCGCCGATCTCGCATTCGCGGCGTTCGCGTTTTCCTCGCTCCTCGCGATCGTCAACCCGCTTTCGGCGGCCACGATCTTCCTGGCCCTCTCCGGGAGCCATGATCCGCCCCGGAGGCGTAAGGCGATCGTGACCGGGTTCGTCACATCTGTCGTCGTCCTGTTCATCTTCGCGGCGCTGGGGAGGGGGATTCTCGACTTTTTCGGGATCACCACCTACGCGTTCAAGATCGCAGGGGGAATCATCTTCTTCGGAATCGGCTGGGACATGCTCCAGGCCCGGCGCTCGAGGGTCAAGGCGACCCAGGAGGAGGAAGCGGAAGGGGTGGAAAAGGATGACATCGGGATCATTCCCCTGGGACTTCCCACGATCGCCGGGCCGGGAGCCATGACCACGGTGATCGTCCTGATCTCGCAGGCCGAGACGGGGGGCGCGATCCTCGCGGTATACCTGGCCATTCTGGCGGTGCTCCTGATCACGGCGGCCGTCCTCTTTGCGGCCCCACTCTTGCTGAAGACTTTCGGGCAGACGGGGCTCAATGTCATGACCCGGGTAATGGGGCTGCTGGTCATGGTGATCGGTGTCCAGTTCGTGCTCGACGGACTGGGCGCGGCGCTCCAGACGACGCTGCTGCCGGCGACCGGGGGTGGCTGACAGGCCGTGAACTCCGGACCGGTGAGACCTCGACGCGGTGGTCGCTCCAGTGGTTCGACGGCCTGCCGGGGATCCGGACCTTCCGGCTCCCTACTTGCGTATGAGGAATCAAATGTTTACCCATACGGGCGCGGCACGAGTGGTTGAAGGCGGCGACGTCGAAACCATTCGCCTGGTTCCACGAAGAGAGGGGGCACGATGATCAAGGGGAGCCCGATCTCCTGTACGACAGGGTTCATCACGAACCCGACCTCCCTCGTGTTCGTCGTGCTTTCCGTCTTGATCCCGTGGCTCGGGCTTACCCCTCAACCCGGCGAGGCACAGGTTCCTCGAGGCTCCCCTGCATCGCTCGATCGCCAGAACGAACAGGCCCGTCAGCACGATTTCAGTTACCTGAGAACTCCGGACGAGGTTCGGCGACTGGTGGACGCCGGGTACCTGGTCCCGGTCCGACCGAATCGCGACTTCGACGTGCACAACGTCTCATTCCCCTATACCCGCCCCGAAGTCCGGGTCTTCATCGAACGACTCGCAAGTCAGTACCGCTCCGCGTGCAACGAAAAACTGGTCGTAACGAGCCTCACACGCCCCCTTTCGAACCAGCCCAGGAATGCGTCATCCCGCTCCGTCCACCCGACGGGGATGGCCGTTGATCTGCGTCGGCCGGTGAACACGCGATGCAGGAACTGGCTCGAGTCGACGCTCGCGACGCTCCTCAGACAGGGGGTGATCGAGGTGATTTACGAGCGCAACCCGCCTCACTATCACGTGGCCGTGTTCCCTCGGCCCTACGTCGAGTATGTGGCCAGGATCACCGGGAACACCCGGGTTGCCGCTCAGCTTGCCGATGCGGGCCCCGAGCTCACGATGGACCTGGAGATCCACCGCGTTGCGCGGGGAGAGAACCTTACCGGAATCGCCTCCCGGTACGGCACCACGGTGGGGCGCATTCAGTCGGAGAACGGCCTGCGCGGGAGCACCATCCAGGCAGGTCAGGAGCTGAAGATTCCGGTCTACCGGTCCGCACCTGACACCCGTGTTGCGACGGCCCCCTCCGTTGACGCAGCCGAACAGCGGCCCGCCCAACAGGCGGTTGCCTCCCTCAACGAAGGGGAAGTGGAAGTGAGTGCCACGCCGCCTTCACAGACGCGGTCGGAGCCGCGGGAGGCGTCCCTCCACACGGTCGCCCGCGGTGAATCGCTCTGGGTCATCGCCCGGAGCTACGGTGTCAGTGAGGTGGATCTCCGAAGGCTGAACGGGATCGCGGGGAGCCGGATCGTCCCCGGCCAGCAACTGCGCTTGCCCTCGCCGGGCGACCCGGGGACCCTCGAACCCCTCCGACATCGGGTTGCACGCGGAGAGTCCCTGTGGACCATCGCGCGCCGCTACGGAACCACCATCGAGGAGATTCGGGCGAGGAACGGGATGGACACGACGCGTATCCTGGCCGGGCAGGTTCTGGAGGTTCCCGTCAGTCGGTAGTGTCCCGCGTTCGGAAACCTACGTCACCCTCCCCCCGAGGCATTTCCTTGGATCCTCCCGACCGCCGTACATACATCATGGATCCGGATCGCTCCATGGAGCCGGAGCTGCGAGAGCGACTCGTCGAGGCGTTCGGGGAACTGGATCCGATTTCACACGAGCAGTTTCTCGGTCAGGAGGGAGCGGCTGAACCGGGTCCCGGCCTTGTCCTCGCCGCGCCCTGGGCCCCTGCGGAATCGATTCTGGGAATGCTCGAGCTCGTCTCCCGGACGTCCGGCGAGTGGTCGTTCCTCTGGATCAGGGGCACGGGTCCTGATCCGGAGGTGCTTTCTTTCCCCATCGGGTACATCGAGCCCCTCACCCGGGTGGTGGAACGCTGGGATTCCCCGGGACTCGGTCCGGGGCTCATCTCGTTCCGGCTCGCGCTGAGCCACCTCTCCCGGATCCGTCACGACATCAACAACCCTCTCACGGCGGCGCTGGCGGAAACGCAGCTCCTCCTTCTCGATGCGGAACCCGGATCGGAGAGCGAGGTCTCGCTGAAGGTCGTTGAGGAACAACTCAGGCGGATTCGGGATCTGGCAGCGGAGATGACACCGCTCCGGGTTCCGGCCCGGTGAATCCGCGCCGCTCGTGGAGCCCGTCCGCATGATGGGGTGCACCGCGTTGCCGGCGGACCCTGAAGGCCGACGGCCGACATGGTCCTGAGACGAGCGGCCGGATCGCAGCCAGCCCCGGGTTCGGATGCCATCGCCCCTCTTTCGAGAGAACGGCTCCTTCGATGGCTCTTCGTGGGCCGGCTCACGCTCGTCTCGGGCATCCTTCTGGGGGCGTTCAGAGTCTGGGGGGAGGTCCAGCCGAATCAGACCCTGATCGCCACGGTGATGTTCGTGGTGGCGCTCGTCGTGACGGCAGAAGCCATCTGGTACCTCCGCGTCCTCCAGCGCGAGCCGGGGCGAAACTTCCTTTACTCCCAGGTCGCGTTCGACACCCTTCTGGTCACGGGGGTCGTCCACCTCACGGGAGGTCCCGAGAGCAACTTCGCGTGGGTGTACATCCTGGTGATCAGCGAGGGCGCCCTGCTTCTCCCGTTCTCCGGCGGGGTGCTGATCGGAGCGCTCGCCTCCATCCTCTACTTCGCCGACATCGTGTGGGGGCACGAGGGAGAAGTTCCGGGGAGCGCAGTCCTCCAGATTTCCCTCTTCGCGGTCGTGGCGCTCGTCACCGGAATTCTGGGGGACCGCCTCCGACGGGCGGGGTTGGCCCTGGGGAATGTCCAGACCGAGCTTCGACGTCTGCGCCTCGATACGGGCGAGATTCTCGCCACGATCAGCACCGGCGTGCTGACGCTGGATGAGGAGGAACGCCTCGTCTACATGAACCCCGCCGCGGAGCGCCTTCTCGGGTTGAATCGACTCCAGTGGGAAGGCGCCCGGGTCCTGAGCGCGGTCGAAGGTGTGGCGCCGAAATTGGCGCTCCTGCTTCGGAGGTCCCTTCGAGAAGGTGTTGCGCTCTTCCGGATCCGCGAGCGGACGACGCGAGGGTCCGAAGGGGCTACCCTCGAAGTGAGCACGACGGTGCGCGAGGAGGAAGGCAGCCCGCGAGTCATCACGGCCATCTTCCAGGACATCACCGATCTGGAGCGGCTGGAGATCCTCAATCGTCGGAATGAGCGGCTCGAGGCCGTGGCTGAACTGTCGGCCGCGATGGCCCACGAGATCAAGAACCCCCTCGCGTCGATCCGGAGCGCCACGGAACAGTTTGCGGCCCCCTCCCTCGACAGCGAAGACCGGGATCTTCTGATCCGGATGGTGGTCAGAGAATCCGATCGGCTGAGTCGACTCCTCTCCGACTTCATCGACTTCGCGCGGACCACGGCCGGGAAACTCGAACGGCGTGACGCCCGCCTCTGCATCGATGAGTGCGTCAGCGTCATCCAGAGCCATCCGGATTCCCAGGGGCGAACGGTGGAGATCGCCACCCGCACCACGGACGCGCCAGTCCCGATCGCCATCGACGTGGATCTTTTCCACCGTGCTCTCTTCAACCTTCTGCTCAACGCGGTTCAGTTCACGCCCAGCGGGGGAAGGGTCGTGGTTCGGGTGGAGGATCTGCGAACCACAGGAGCTCCTTCCGGGATCGAGCTCGCCGCTCCCGTCCGGATCTCGATCCGGGATGGAGGGGCGGGGATTCGCGAGGAGAGCATCGAACGTATCTTTGATCCCTTCTTCTCGACTCGTCCGGGAGGGTCCGGACTCGGGCTGGCCGTCGTCCATCGCGCCGTCGAGGCACATCGCGGGGTGATCCTGGTCGAGAACCCCGAGGGCGGAGGCGCTGAATTCTCGATGTACTTTTCCGGGGTGGACCTCCTGCCTGAGGGGGTGGAATGATGCAGAAGGAACCGAAGGTTCTCGTGGTGGACGACGAACTGGGGATTCTGGAATCGCTCCAGGTCCTCCTTCGCGGCGCCGGATACCGCGTGGTCCCGGCCCTGGGCGGGACCGAAGGGGTGGCTGCCATCGAACGTGAGCGCCCCGATATCATCGTTTCCGACATCCGCATGCCGGGAGTCAGCGGTCTGGAACTGCTCGCCCGGGCGCACGAACTGGATCCGGAGACGGCCGTCATCCTCATGACGGCACAGGCCTCCCTCCAGTCGGCGGTCCGGGCCGTGAACGATGGGGCTTTCTACTATCTGCAGAAACCGTTTGCGAACGACGAGCTTCTGGCGATCCTCAAACGTGCGGCGGAGTCACGGGCTCTGCGGGTTGAAAACCACGCGTTGAAACAGGAGATCCGAAGACAGGGTGCCGCGCGCACAGTGCGCCCGATCGGCAGGAGCCGGTGCTTCCTCGACATCCTCGAACTGGCCGAAACCGTGGCGCCAACGGACTCGACCATCCTCCTGAGTGGCGAGAGCGGGACGGGAAAGGAGATCCTCGCCAACTACATTCATGCTCTCTCGGATCGCTCCGATCGCCCATGTCTGTCGATCAACTGTGGGGCACTCCCGGAGAGTCTCCTCGAGAGCGAGCTCTTCGGACACGTGCGGGGGTCGTTCACTGGAGCGGTGAAGAACAAGGTGGGACTCCTGGCCGCTGCCGGGTCCGGTACCTTCTTCCTGGACGAAGTAGGCGACATGTCACCCCAGACCCAGGTGAAGATGCTGCGCGCCATTCAGGAGCGCGAGGTGATCCCGGTCGGTGCCACGGAGGCCGTACCGGTCGCGATGCGCCTCATCGCGGCGACGAACCGGGACCTGGAAGAGGAGATCCGGAAGGGCAACTTCAGGAGAGACCTCTTCTACCGGCTCAACGTGATCTCGATCAAGCTCCCCCCTCTTCGGGACCGGAGAGACGACATTCCTCTCCTCGTCAGGCACTTCCTGGATCGCATCACACCCGACGGCGACCCCGCGAGAGCGGTGACGGACGAAGCGATGGAGCTGCTCGCCGAGCACGACTGGCCCGGAAATGTTCGGGAGCTCGAGAACGCGCTCGAGCGGGCCGTGGTCCTCGCACCGCCCGGACCCATCGGCCCGGAATCCCTCCCGGAACGGGTCCGCGAGAAACCGAAGGCCCGGCTGGCGGCGATGGAATCACCGCCGAACCCCACGATGGAGGTGATCGAACGGGCCTACATCCAGTGGGTTCTCGGAGTCGAGGGAGGGAACAAGAGTCGAGCGGCCGAAGTGCTGGGAGTCGATCCATCGACCCTGTACCGGAAGATCGCCCGCTATGGAATCGAGGGAGAATGAGCGACCGGTTC
Source organism: Longimicrobiales bacterium (assembly GCA_041743405.1). Taxonomy (GTDB): domain Bacteria; phylum Gemmatimonadota; class Gemmatimonadetes; order Longimicrobiales; family Gaopeijiaceae; genus JBGTMU01. The sequence goes on from JBGTMU010000269.1 coordinate 25,052, forward strand.
ACTGAGGCCTCTCCCGCGCGGTCCACCTGGCCGGAAGGGCACTCGGGCCGCCCGATCCCCCCCGCCCCGAAGCTTCCGTGGGATCGCGTCACTCTCTCGGTGGTGGTGCCGGCCTTCAACGAGATCCGGACGGTGGAGGCGCTGCTCCGGCGTGTGCGGGAGGTGCCGTTGCGACTGGAGGTGATCGTGGTGGACGACGGTTCATCGGACGGAACCCGCGAGCTGCTCCACCGGCTGGAGGCGGAAGGCCTCATCGACCGCCTCATCATGCATCCCCGGAATCGGGGAAAGGGGGCGGCGCTGAGGACCGGGTTTGCGGTCGCCACCGGGGATGTCGTGGCCATTCAGGATGCCGATCTCGAATATGATCCGCATGAGTTCCCGCTTCTGCTTGAACCCATCCTCATGGGGTGGGCCGATGCGGTCTATGGCTCCCGCTTCCTCGGAGGGCCGCAGAGAGTCCACATGTTCTGGCACTATCAGGGGAATCGATTTCTGACCTTCGTCTCGAACCTGCTGACCGACCTGAACCTCTCGGACATGGAGACATGCTACAAGATGATTCGGAGGGATCTCCTGGAAACGCTTCCGCTCACGCGCGAGCGATTCGGAATCGAACCGGAAATCACGGCACGCCTGTCTCAGGCCAGGGCACGGATCTTCGAGCTTCCCATCTCGTACAGGGGCCGCTCCTATGAAGAAGGGAAGAAGATCGGATGGAGAGACGGGCTGGCAGCGTTCTGGCACATCGTCCGATCGAATCTTCTGCCACCGAGCGCCCCTCGGTGGCGTGGCGGCCCACTCCCCCTGGATCAGCCGAGGGGATAGCGCCTTTCCGCTCCTGTCCGGGCACTCTCCCGGCTAATGACAGTGGATGCGCACCCTTCTCCCACTCTCTCATCTTGCAAGAGTCTTGCAGAATCCGAGGTTCCCGACGATGCGATCTCACCTGGAAAGCGAATGCACCCTCGCGTAAGTCGTTGTGTCCAGTTGCCTTATGGCCAAACGCGGGGAGTTGGACCGAGCCTTGCACAAAAGAGGAACGGTCGCAACGAATGAATACCTCATTCGTGCCGTTCCACCCCTCCTCCCGGAGAAAAATATGAACAAGAAGGGATTTACGCTGATCGAGCTCCTGATCGTGGTCGTGATCATCGGCATCCTCGCCGCGATCGCCATTCCGAAGTTTGGTGAGAGCCGTGAGCGCGCCTACGTTTCGGCGATGCAGGCCGACATGAACCAGATGCGCACCGCGATGGAGCTCTGCTACCAGAACGGGTTCACCTACGTCGGGTGCGACCCGGCCATCAACACCAGCCAGGGCGTGACGATCGTCATCGCGGGACAGACGCAGACCGACTACACGATGGCTACCACGCACTCCGCGACCGCGAACTGGAGCTGCGCGTATGCCCACAACAGCGGCGCGAGCGCGGGCCAGATCATCTGCACCGAGGCGTAAGCAGTCCCTTCAGTGAACTTCGGCTGGATCGTATAGCCGGAGTGCCGTGAGACGGCGAAGGCGGGGTGCGGGCAACCGCACCCCGCCTTCTCTCGTCTCCCCAGGCTCCCCTTGCCGAAGGCACCCGCACACCTTTAGCGTTCCCACTTCTGCATGGGGTGTCTTTTCCATTCCGGAGCCCGGATGACCAGAGCGGGCGGGATTCCTGCGAACTCGACGGCGCCTAGCGCGGCGCTGTCCGGAGCGGTGCGTGGTAACCCCCTCGGTTGCAGCTCTCGGGAAGGGTTCACCCTCATAGAGCTCATGGTGGTGACCCTCATCCTCGGGATTCTGGCTGCGGTGATGGCGCCGCGGCTCAATGAGGCCCGGGACCGGGCGCATTTCGCGAGCATCCGATCCGATCTGCGGAACATGGGGGCTTCCCAGGAGCGCTACCACCAGACGGGCTACTCCTACGCGAACAGCCTCGCCTCCCTCGACTTCTCGCCGAGCCCCGGTGTCACGATCGAAGTCACCGAGGCATCCCCTGCAGGATGGGCGGCCGTGGCCTCGCACGCAGCGCTGGATGAGGACCGGGGGTGTGCGATCTATCTCGGCAACGCGCTTCCTCCGCCCCTCCCCGACGGAGGTGGGCTCACCTCGGGACCGGGAACGGTCGAGTGCACGAACTGAATCCGACTTCTCGATCCTCGAACGTTGGCTGAGAGTCGAGCGATGGCTCCATCCTCCGCTGTAACCGGATCTGTACGGAAGGAACTTTTCGTCTCGGTGGGTGCGCTCCTCGTCGGCGCTGTCCTCGTGGCTGTGGCTGCGGCAGGAGTGGCCCTTCCCTTCATCCACTCCCCGGGGTATCGACTTCTCTTCCTCGGCGTCATCCTGGCTGCGAATCTTGTCGTTCTCTTTCTCTTCCTCCGTTCCGAACTGGACCGGACCGTTTTTGCACCTCTTGAGCGGATCGGGGTCAGCGCCGACCGGATCGCGGATGGGGAGCTCGAACACCGGATCGAGGAAGAAGGGGGGCAGGAGCTGGAGCGTCTGGTCCGCACCCTCAACCGGATGGCGGAGCGACTCATCGAGAACCAGATTCGTCTGGAGGAGAACGTCCGGTCACTCGACGAGGCGAACCGCGAACTGAAGGCCGCCGGAGAACAGCTCGTGCGGGCGTCTCAACTGGCTTCCGTGGGCACGCTCGCGGCAGGAATCGCACATGAGGTCGGAAACCCGCTCGGAGCCGCAATGGGGTACCTGGAGGTTGCGCGGAACCGGCAACCTGCCGAGGCTCCGGCGGCCGAGCCGATCGAATCTGCGCTCGACGAGGTTCGGCGCATTGATCGGATCCTACGGAGCGTTCTTGAATTCGCTCGCCCTCAGGGGCTCGAGGGGGAGATCCCCACGGTCGAGGTCGCGGGCGTTCTCGACCGAGTGGTTCGTCTTCTGGAAGATCGAGGAACTCTCTCGGGAGTGCAGCTCGACTGCAGCGTCGAGCCGGGCCTTCCGAGGCTCCGGGCCCGGCCCCAGCACATCGAACAGGTGGTGATGAACCTTCTCCTGAATGCCGAACGAGCAACCCGGGATGCCGTCCCCCGCGAGATCAGGGTTTCAGTCACGCATGCATCTCCGACCACCCATCTCCCCCGCCGCAGAAAGGGCGATCCCCCCCCGGCGGATCGCGGTGCACCATGGATCCTCCTTCGTGTCGAGGACTCTGGCTGTGGCATCGCGGAGGAGCACCTGACCCGGGTCTTCGACCCCTTCTTCACCACGCGCGACCCGTCCGAGGGAACGGGCCTCGGACTCTCCCTGACCGCGCGCGTGGTTCATGAGCTCGGCGGAGTGATCGAGGCTGGCCATGCCCCGGGAGGGGGCGCCTCCTTCTGCGTGTGGCTCGAGGGGGTTCGAGAGCCCGGAGAGCGGGGTGGGCCATGAAGATCCTCATCGTCGACGATGATGCGGGACTCCGACGCTCGCTCACTCTGATCCTGGAGGATGGCGGACACGAGGTGAAGGCGGCCCGGAGCGGCGCCGAGGGTCTGGCGCTGGGTCGAACGGAGTCACCCGAGCTCATCCTCACCGATGTCCGGATGCCCGGGATGGATGGCTTCGACTTCATGACGGGGTACCGGGAGGGAGGAGGGCGCGCCCCCGTGGTCGTCATGACGGCATATGGCGGGATGGACCTTGCGATTCGTGCGATGAAGGCTGGCGCCTACGACTTCCTGGGGAAGCCATTCGGGAGCGACGAAGTCCTGCTCCTGGTCAGGAAGGTGGAGGAGCGCGAGAAGCTGCGCCAGGAGGTTGGGCGGCTTCGTGGAGAGGTCCGCACGGAGCGACGCTTCGGCGAGATCATCGCGCGATCTCCGGGGATGGTCCGGGCTCTCGAACTGGCGGTCAAGGTTGCGAAGCATCCAACCTCCGTGCTCCTGATCGGCGAAACCGGCACCGGAAAGGAGCTTCTTGCCCGGCTGATCCATGATGAGAGCGACCGCGCCTCCGGCCCCTTCGTGGCCGTGAACTGCGGGGCCATTCCGGAAAACCTCCTGGAGTCGGAGTTCTTCGGGTACGCTCGGGGCGCCTTTTCGGGTGCGGAACGGGAGAAGGAAGGGCTGTTCGAGGCGGCTACGGGAGGAACTCTCCTCCTGGATGAGGTCGGGGAGCTTCCAGCTCCGCTTCAGGTGAAGCTGCTTCGAGCGATCCAGGAGGGCGAGATCCGGCGGCTCGGCGAAACGCAGACACGGTTGGTGGATGTCCGCATCGTAGCGGCCACCAATCGAGCGCTCGGAGCCGAGGTGGAAGCCGGGCGGTTCCGCGACGACCTCTACTATCGGATTGCGGTGGTGACCCTGCAGCTCCCTCCACTCCGACAGCGCCAGGACGATCTCCCGGCCCTGATCCACCACTTCCTCGGGCTTCACGCCACGCGGCTCGGTGTCGCCGTCGAGGGGGTGGAGCCGAAGGCGATGGCGGCGCTTCTTCGATACGCCTGGCCGGGAAACGTCCGGGAGCTTCAGAACGTGCTGGAGCGGGCAATGGTCGTGGCTGAGCAGCCGCAGTTGACGATGGGCGACCTGCCGGCACCGATTCGGGGAGACGGGGACGAAGAGGGGGGATGGGCCTCGGTTCGATCCGGGCACGGAGGGGAAGATCTCTCCGTGAAGCGGCGCGGCGCCGCACTGGAGCGGGAGTTGATCCGGAAGGCCCTCGCGCGCACGGACGGGCATCGAGGCCAGGCCGCAGAACTTCTCGACCTGAGCGATCGGGCGCTTCGGTACAAGATCCTGGAGTACGGGCTGGATGGCTCCTGAAACGACAGCGCGCCCGGTGCCCGCCCAATCGTAGGCGGCGAGCGGTCGCGGCGGTCCCTCCAGTAGTTCGACAGCCTGCCAGGCTATCGCTCCGCCCCACTTGCCCCGCGATCCTGGACCATGGAACGCGGAACCACCCTCCTCGAACTCGTGCTCGTGCTCCTCATCTTCGGGCTGGGGACCGGAGCCTCGCTCTCGTTCGCGAGAACCATGGCGGATGCCGCCGCGGTTCGGAGCTCTCGCGAGGCGGTCCTCACCCTGGCCCATCGGGCGAAGTCCGAGGCTCGGCGGTCGGGGGGCGCGACCCTGGTGATCGATGAGGGGGGGAGCGTGGAAGTCCTGACGGGGCCCGGGATTCGCATCGAGGAAATGCGGGCTGAGGCATGGGGGGTGGAGATCGAAATCGGCGGGAGCCGCACCCGGGCAGAACTCCGCTTCGGGCCCCGCGGAATCGCCGCATTCGCCTCGACCACCCTCACGCTCCGACGTGGGAAGGCGGAAGGGGTGCTGGTCATTTCATCGCAGGGGAGGGTCCGGCGATGATTGGGAAGGATGGGTTTTCCCTCGTGGAGCTCATCGTCGCGCTCGCCATTCTCGCGATCGGCATCGCCGGAGCAACCGCCCTGCTGCTCCTCGCCGGGAGGGAGATGGAGAGAGCCGAGATCGCGCTCCGCGCGGCCCTCCTCGCCCTCGAGAGGGAACGGGGCGGGGCGACGTCGGAGGCTCCGGTTCAGGGCGGGAAGATCGTTGCAGAATCCCTTGGAGGGGCAGTCATCGTTCGATTCGAGCCAACGCCCGGAGGGGATCCGGAGCGCCCGCGTCATCCTCCGCTGGTCTGGGTGTTCGGTGGATAGGAGCGAAGAACCGGGCTCGCCGGATGGTGCGCTCCGGCGGGGCGTGCTCCTTCTGGAGCTGCTCATCTCCATCCTCCTCGGCGGCCTCGTGCTGGCGGCACTCCTGGCCGGGCTGGTCGGGTTCACCTCGGCGGTCGAACGCATGGTGACGCGTGCCGAGATCCAGGAACTCGTGCGAACGGTCTGGGTGGTCCTCGACGAGGAGATCGGAGCCGGACTCGAGGGGCGTGACTGGCGGCTGGACGGCGACCGCGCCATCGAGCTGCGGGCGTTCCGCGGGTTCGGGCGCGTCTGCGA
>JBGTMU010000270.1:0-3555 GCA_041743405.1 Longimicrobiales bacterium
CCCGCGCCGCCCATCGCAGCCCGGAGCAGAACCCGGGCTGAGTCCTGCGTGATCACCCCCGCCTGCACCCGATCACGGATGGCCTGGACCGCGGGCGGAAGCTGTCCCTCTCCGACCGCCAGCGCCGGCCGCTCGGCTGCGCCCGGGAGCTGCTGCATCAGTTCCTGAAAAACGGAGCGGTCGATGTTCAGCCGATCCTCGGGAACCCCCAGAACCGACGCGGCGGGAGCCATCTCCTGAAAGGTGACGATCGCGTTGTTCGGGAGTGTCAGCGTCTGGGGGCGACGGGCAAGGAGAACGGAGACCTCCGCGCTCATCCCTGGCTTCAGGATCCCCTCGCTGTTGTCGAGCTGCACGATCACGGGGAACATCACGACATTCTGCTGGACGGTGGCCTGGGGCTCGATCTTTTCGACGAGCCCCTGGAACGCCCGGTCGGGGAACGCATCGACGCGCACGGTGGCTGGCATTCCGGCCTCGATCCGCCCGACATCGGTCTCGTCCACGAGAGTCCGCACCTGCATCACTTCGAGGTTGGCGATCGTGAGCAGTGTGGTGCCTCCGGAGACATTCCCCGAAGCGGAAGCGATGACCTGGCCGTCTTCCACGGACTTCGCGAGAACCGTACCAACCATCGGGGAACGGATCGTGACGTCTTCCCGCCGGAGCCGAGCCAGTGCGAGGTTGGTTTCCGCCCGCACCAGAGCGGCTCGCGCATTGGCGAACTCGAGATTCTTCCCCTCGTGCTCCTGGTCGGTAATGACCCCCGCCCGGAGCAGGCTTTCGGACCGGACCCGCTGGGCCTCGGCGATGTTGTGCCGCTCCCGGGCCACCTCGAAGTCGGCCTCCGCCTGACCGTAGTCATTCTGCACGTCCCGGGGATCGATGCGGGCCAGCAGGGTGCCGGGCTCGACCCGATCTCCCGTGTCGACCAGTACCTCGAGCACCTCTCCCGAGGCCTTGGACTTCACTTCGACGGTGCGGAGCGGCTCCATCTGACCCGTGGCTTCGGCGCGGATCTCGAGATCCTGCCGCATCACATCGGCCAGCTGGAAGCGGGGGGCTTCCTCAGCCTGACCCTGTCCGCAGCTCGAGAGGGCCGCGAGCCCCGCCACAATGAATGCGGGACGCAACGGTCCCCGCCTGCTCAGACTACGCATCATTAGTTCCCTCGAGTCGAAATGCTGCCGGTGAGGACGCCGCGTCAGGCCGGGACTGCACTCAGATTCGGCTTGCGCCGAGTTTCGTTCAGGAAATCCCGTTCGATCACCCCGTCTCGGAGGTGCACCTGTCGCTTGGCATACTCGGCGATGTCGTGCTCATGTGTGACAAGGATGATCGTCTGCCCCTCATCGTTAAGTCGGATGAACGTGTCCAATACCTCTTCACCGGTCTGCGTATCCAGATTTCCGGTCGGCTCGTCGGCGAGGAGGATCGCCGGGTTGTTCACGAGGGCACGGGCAACCGCTACCCGCTGGCGCTGCCCGCCGGAGAGCTCGGGGGGACGGTGATGCAGCCGATCGCCGAGGCCAACCAGCTCGAGCATCGCCGTGGCCCTCGCTCGACGTTCCGAGGAAGGGACCCCGGCGTATATCAGCGGGAGTTCCACGTTGTGCTGCGCGGTGGCCCTCGGGAGCAGGTTGAAGGTCTGGAATACGAAGCCGATCTCCCTGTTCCGGATCCGGGCCAGCTTCGATTCGCTCAACCGGCTGACGTCCTGCCCGTTCAGCCAGTACTCACCGGCCGTCGGAGTATCCAGGCACCCGACCAGGTTCATGAAGGTCGACTTCCCGGAACCGGAGGGCCCCATGACGGCGACGAACTCCCCCTCCCTGATTTCGAGATCCACGCCCCGCAGCGCACGCACCGTTTCGGCGCCCAGGACGTAGTCCTTGCTGAGCCCCGTCGTTCGGATCACCACCTCACCACCCATCCCGTTCATCGTTTTCCCTCCGTTGAGATCCAGGAATTCGCGCCGCCGCGGGGGACCTCCATCACCGGTTTCTTTCAGCGAGCAGGGAGTCGTAGACGACCCGCTGACGATCATCCAGAAGGGCCTTGAGCGCGTCCCGGGTCGAGACCACGACCTCCCTCGACCGAGGCCGATACGCTTCGTGGAACTCCTCCTGAAGTTCCTCCATTCGCTGGCGGTAGAACTCGAGGATCGAGTCCACCTGAACCCGCTGGTCGGGGCGGAGATCGACGCTCTCGATGATCCAGCGTCTTCTCGGCTCTTCCTCGTCGGAGTCCGGCGCTTCTCGTTCGGAAGCGACCGCCGGTGACGCCGGAGCCGTCCCCCGGTCGAGCGCGAAGCCGACCGCCGTTCCAGCCCCGAATACCAGAACGAGGACCATGGCTGTGGACAGCCGAGTGCGATCGCTCTGCCTCATGACTCTGTCTCCCGCTTCCGGCGAATTGTCACCTTCAACGACCTTCCACCGCGACCAGAACCGCCTCGCGATCCACCGGCTCCTCGCTCACGAGAAAGGCCGGAAGGGCATCCGGTCCATCTCCCCAGTGAGGGGCGAGGAGGTCCTCGAGGCCCAGGAGCGGAGGTGGCGCCTCGGAGGCCTCGGGAGGCTGGACCAGGAGTAGCCCCGCCGCCGCCGCGGCCACGAGCGCCGCAGGTACCACGAGCCGGCTCCAGGACGCAAGCACCCCGCTCATCGTGATCTCCGCAGCCTGTCTCCGGAGCTCGAGGGCCGGGCCCGCTGCCCTCAGCACACGGTTCTGGAATCGATCCCAATAGGTCGGATCGCCTGCCGCCGGATCGATCGCTTCCAGGGGGAGGCCTGGCTCGATGTCCATCATCCCGTCATCTCCTCGGTGTCTGAGCCCAGGGTGGGCTCCAGCAACTCTCTGAGGCGCTTTCGCGCGTAATGGAGGTGGGATCGGATCGTACCGGACGGCATGTCCATCCGATCGGCGATCTCACGGTGCTTCCACCCTTCCAGGTCGTGCAGCAGTACGACTTCCCGCTGCACCTCGGTCAACTCCCGGAGCGCCAGCCTGAGGCGCTCACGAAGCTGCATCCGTTCGGTCCACCCCTGCGGACCGGGCCCGTTCGACTCCAGATCAAAGGGGAGCGGGTCCCCTTCGCGCAGTCGCTCCCTGCGGATGAGATTCCGGGCCCGATTCCTCACGATCGTGAGGAACCATCCGGCGAACCGCTCGGGCTTCCGACATTCATCCAACCGCTCCAGAGCAACCAGAAATGCCTCCTGCGCTGCATCCTCCGCGTCCTCGTGGCGACCGGATACGGCGAGAGCGACCGAGTAGGCTGATCGGCGATACCGCCTGACCAACTCTGCAAATGCGGTCGAATCCCCTGTTCGCGCAAGCCGAACAAGCTCGCCATCCCCCAGATCAGTCAGGTCGCTCATCCGTTGAGGTCACCCATATGACACCGGACGAAGAAGGGATGTTGAGGGATTCATAGCCGCTGTCTACCCGATACGAAATGAATGGATGCGTGGGCGCCTGCGGGAGTTAAATCGACTGCGGGGGAACGGACTCGGGGGAAAAACGCAGAAGCGCCGTTTCGGAAGCTTCCGA
>JBGTMU010000271.1:0-5899 GCA_041743405.1 Longimicrobiales bacterium
GGCGGCCCGCGCCGCGGCGGTGACCCACGCGGGGGCCGCGGCCTCACCCCCCCGAGCTGCTGGAGGCCTCGACCTCGAGCAGGTCCATGAGCGTCGCCTGCGTGCGCCTCTACATCACGGGGGGGCTGGCCAGGCGCTTCACCAGCCGGTATAGGAACTCCTGCCCCTCGTAGAACGACTGAACGGGAATCCGCTCGTTCATGCCGTGGGCTCCCGTCTCCCCGTAAAAGAGCCCCGACACGCCGTACACGGGAATTCCAGCGTTTCGGAAATACAATCCGTCCGTCGCACCTGTACTCATGGTGGGTACCACAGGCACTCCGGGCCACATTTCGCCGGTGATCTGCTGTACCGCGCCCAGAATCTCGTCTGTGAGAGGGGAGGGCGGGCTGTCCTGCGCCTCTCCCGAGAGGCTGAGGGCCACGGTGGGATCGTTCACCGCTCCCTGAAGCATGCGGAGCACGTCCCGGGGATCTTCATCGGGAAGAATGCGGCAGTTCACGTTGGCCTGGGCTCGCTGGGGCAGCGCATTTGGCGCATGTCCTCCCTCCACCAGCGTAGGCACGCATGTGGTACGGAGCATGGCGTTCAATCGGGAATCCCGCGACAGGACCCGGATGGCGTCGCCATCGGATTCATCCGCCAGGAGGGCTCGGATGGCCGCAGCCAGTTCGGGCTCTTCAAAATCCGCTGCCCGTTCGAAGTAGGCCCGGGTCACCTCGTTCAGGCGAACGGGGAAGTGGAATTCCGCGATCCGGGCGAGGGCCCGGGACAGCTCCACGATGGCGTTGTCCGGCCGGGGACGGGAGCTGTGCCCACCGGGATTCGTCGCTTCCACCTGGACGTTCTGGTACTTCTTCTCCGCCGCCTGGACGGTGTTGGCGATCCGGGCTCCTCCTTCGTCCAGGATCCCTCCACCTCCCTCGTTCAGGACGAAGGCGGCGTCCACCAGATCCCGGTGCTCTTCCAGAAGATAAACCACACCATTCACCGGCCCTCCCTCCTCATCGGCGGTGAGGGCCAGCACGATATCTCGCTGGGGGACGAAGCCCTCATCCAGCATCCGGATGAAATTCGCCACATGGATGGCGGCTTCGTCCTTGTTGTCCGCAGTACCCCGACCGTAGAACACTCCGTCCTGTTCCACCAGCTCGAAGGGTGGAAGTGTCCAGTCTTCCGCATCCGCTTCCACCACGTCGATGTGGGCCAGGAGAAGGATGGGGGGAAGCGAGGGGTCTCGACCCCGGAATCGCGCCACCAGATTCCCCTTCCCGGGAGCGGGGATCACCACGTGCAGCTCCTCTGCCGGGAAGCCGGCCGCCAGGAGTCGATCCCTCATTGCCTCCGCCGCTCTGGTATTGTCACCCACACTCTGGGTGGTGTTGATGGCCACCAGTTCGGCCAGAAGCTCCCGGGCCAGCTCCCGATACGGATCAGGCGACTGGGGCGCAGGGTCCCCGGCGGGCAGAGCGGTGGGAAGGGGGGTGGCCGTGCGGACCTGGGCCTGGAGAGACATGGCTGGAGTCGTCAGGAACAGCAGAAGGGCCACCACCAGAAAGTGAGCCGGAGTGGGGAGCACCAGCACGGAAGCTGCGTCTACGCGTAGCATCGAACCTCCCATGGAGTGGGTCCAGCAAGGGGCGTGCACTTGCACGATAGAACCCGGGGTCCTTCGGGGCCAGCAGAGTCGCACCACGTCGGCGTGGAGGCGGGCGGGTGCTTCTGGCGGCCCCGCCGCAGAGACTCGCTGCCGACTTGCCCGGAGACGCCCGAAGGAAGTACCGTGCGACACCGGGGACAGACGCTCCCTGGAAGGCCGTTTGACAGCCTGTTCAAGGAGGCATGAACGGACGATGCCACGGGCAAGACGTCGATGGCCGCAGGGAGATGCGGTGGACCAGAGCCACCTGTTCGTCTCCGTCCTGTTCACCGGCTTCTTCGGAGGGGGGGTGGGCGCCGTCGCGAACCTGCTTCCCGAGCGCGCCACCGACGAGTCGGCACTCTTCCTCGTGATTTCGGGTTTCGTGGTGGGCGGGGTGGTCCCGCTCGTGCGTTCGCACTTCACTTCCGAATGGTTCTGGAGCGGGATTCGCCAGATCTTCGAGCCGAGCGGGGGTGCGCGCTCAGGTCAGACGGGCTACTCGGAGGCGGAGTCCCTCGCAGCGCGAGGACGCGTCTCTGAGGCGATCGCCGCGTATGAACGGCTCCTCCAGGTCCGCCCCGGCGAGGTTGAGATCCACCTGCGCATCGCCCGCCTTCTTCGCGACGAAGGGAAGCTGGAGGTAGCGGCACACCGGCTGCGCTCGGCGCGGCTCGAGGGCCCGCGCCCCCCAGCCCGAGACGCCTTTCTGACCCGCGAGCTCGTGGAACTCTACGTACACCGGATCGCGACGCCGGAGCGAGCGCTGCCGGAACTCGCGCGCATGATCGAACTCCACCCGGGTACCGACGACGCAGAGTGGGCCGAACGGGAGCGGCTTCGACTCAGGGAGGAGCTCGGCCTCACTTCCCAGGGCCGCAGGGCCGGGCCCCCTGATCTATCCGGCTCGCCAGGGGCTACGCGGGCGGAGTAGTCAGATCTACTGGGGTGGCCGGGGGCTTGGCGCGCGGAGGAATCAGATCCACCGGGGTGGCCGGGGTCCGAGGGAGGAGTTGCGGATCTCCGCTCACAGTTGACGGACGGTCAATTGTTCGACCTCCTCGCGCGCCTCGACGTGGCGTTGCATCTCCCCACAGAGCGAGCGGATCCGTCCGGTCATTTCGGGGTCAAGGCGGTCCTGGGCGGCGCGGGCACGGACGTCGGCCAATTGGAGCCACAGTGTGCGCAGCAGTTCCACGAGCTTCTCCCGGCGTGCAGACGTGACATCCAGAAGACGGGCGATGCGGTCGACGATGTCGAGTTGTTGCTGGAGCAGCTCGCGGAGTTCGGGGTCGCGCTCGCTCGCGTCGATGCGGGCCCGCAGGCGGCGCGCCTCGCCACGATCCGCGTCCTGTGCGAGGTGCGCGATTTCCTTGTCCAGCTCGCGCACCGCTTCAACCACCTGGCGCGCAGCGCTGATCGACTGACCGCCGAGTACACCGTCCGGCCCTCGCAACGCCTGCGCGGCATCGGCGATCAGGCGCATCAGTTCGTCAGGCTGACTTACCTCCCGTGGCGGCTCGGGGACGCCCGCTTCGAGAAGCGACGCGTACTTCGGTCGAGACCAGAATGCCGGGTCGACGGTGCGCCCCATGGTGAATCGGTTGCTCTCTTCGAAGTTGAGCCCATGGTTCCGCCCCCAGACCATCGACCGATTATAGGCGATCCCCCAGACCGTCGGTGTCCCGAGGAGGAGCACGAACGTCGTGACAATACCCCCCTCCAGGATCGAATCAGCGATGTCGACGCGGGCCTGCACCGCACCGAGACCGAAACCGATCACGTGCGCGAGCGCCACCGCCTGCGCCCATCCGGCGGCGTACAGCGTGCGGATGCCCTGCGCGGCTTTGGGAAGTCGGGACCAGACATCATCGGGGCGACGCCAGCGTTTCGGCCACCAGAACGGCCACCACGTCGGCGGCCGCAGCGCAAGCGTTTTCAGCTCATCCCAGGAATGCCCCTTCCGTCTCGCGTACCACGATGTCCCTGCGTCAAGGAGGGCAGTTCCGGCGACGATCACACCGTACAGAGGGAAGAGATTCAGGTTGGGCACGAACAGCGAAACGCCAGCCACTGCCGGTGCCAACGCCACGATCGTCGCCGCCTCGAATGCCTGGCCATCGATGGCGAGCAAATGAAGTGGGAGTGGGGCCTCCCCCCCGTCGTTGGTCGTCAGCGCATCGGCGAGTTGGCGGGCATCGGCCCACCGTAGCGCGGGGTCCTTGGCGAGGCACTTCATGACCGCATTCGCCACGTGGGGTGGCACGTCCGGTGCGCGGGTGCCCAGTGACACGGGCTCGCGCGTGAGATGCTGGATTACGATCTCCTGTGCCGACTCCCCGTCGAACGGGAGGGCACCGGCCATGGCGGCGTACGCGGTGACACCCAATGAATAGATATCGCTGCGACCGTCCAGTGCCCCGGAGCCGCCCGCCTGCTCGGGCGACATGTAGTGCGGCGTCCCGACCGCCGCGCCGACCTCGGTCAGCGTCCCATCGGAAGCGAGCTTCGCAATCCCGAAATCCGTGAGCATCGGACGGCCGGACTCATCGTCGAGCAGGATGTTGTCCGGCTTGACGTCGCGGTGCACCACGCCCTGCCGGTGGGCGTAGTCGAGTGCGCTCGCCACGTCGGCCACGAGGCGGACGGTGGTGTCCGGGGAGAGCCGAGTGTCGCGGCGGAGCCGATCGCCGAGCGATTCACCGCGCACGTACCCCATGACGAAATACATCATCCCGTCCACGTCGCCGAACGTGTGGAGCGGGACGATGTTGGGGTGCGTGAGTCTGGCCGCGGTACGCGCCTCGCGCCGGAACCGCTCCGCATGATCGGCCGACGTCGCCTCGGGTGGCAGGACCTTGATTGCGACTTCACGCTCCAGCGCGCGTTCGACGGCGAGGTAGACTGCGCCCATGCCGCCCCGCCCGATCAGGCGTTTGATGTCGTAGATCCGGCCAAGGGCGCGCTCGAGCGCCTCATGAACCGGATCCGTCGCGAGAGCGACCGAGACGCCGACACGCGTCCCGCATCGCAGGCAGAAGGCCGCGTCGGCAGGGAGACCGGAATCGCAGGAGGGGCAGATGGGCATAGGCGCGGGGCGTTCGCCTTACAGCCGGAAAGGAGGCCGCCAACGGACAACTATCTCGGCTTGTACGCGCATGCGTCGACTCGGTTGGGCAGGAATGGGCTGTTCCAGCGAGCTCGGGAGACCGGGGTCAACGTAGAGAGCGGAACCCCGGCGGGCAAACAGCGGTCGCCGAGATCGAAGACCGGCGTGTGATCGAGGTCGGTTTCGGCTGCACCTCGCCGTTTCGAGTGGGTAGCCCAATTCCGTCTCGGTGCGCAGGCGTGTCTGTGCGCAGGCGTGGACCGCCCACCCGGGATCGATTCCGAACCTTCGGACGTGCTTTCGCGCGAGGGCTGGCCGGTGCAAGGAGCGCATCGCGAGGAGCGCGTCCCCGGCTCCGCCGTCGATGTTCCGTTCGTGCCCGCCTTCCTTCGACAGCGGTACATTCACCGTCCCCACGACGGTCGATGTACCACTGGTGCGCCCGGCTCGATCCACCGTTGGTACATTCACCGTCCCCACGACGGTCGATCTTCCATTCTTGGCCGCCATACGTCACGAGTGGTAGATCGACGGGCTCTTCGCTACTTGCGGAAACCTTCGTTCAACCTCCACCCACCTGGTGGTGTCACCCAAAATCGGGGTGGACCTGTTCCTGGGGGAAACGGCGATCGGCGGATGGAACCACCTCGGCGTGGAGGCGGGCGGGCGCTTCTGACTGCCTCTCACCCCGACCTCGCTCTCTGGCGTGCGTCCTCGATATGCTGCGTCATCTGCGGGTACGCGTCCGTCCGCGCGCCAGCCGCGATCAGAATATCGATGACGCGGACATGGTCGCCGATATCCGCCGGATCTCCGTGGCTCGCGAACCAGAGCGCCTGCGCGAGCGCGGTTCCGCCATACATGTTTCGCTTCTCCAGCGGTGCTCCTCGGCGGATGAGCAGGTCGATGATGCGCAGGTCCGCACCCCCCGGTTGCGCTGTGCAGGGCGGTCCAGCCGGTGCCCGCGGCGATGTTCACGCCCAGGTCGAGCAGGTACTCCACCACATCGTACGCGCCGGGGGTGCCCGCCGCGGTGACGAGCGCCTTCTCCAGCTCGCGTGAACTCGCTCCCTCGGAGAGCTTCCGTACCAGATCCACCCTTCCGACACCGGCCGCGCCAACGAGGTCGATGCGTGCGCCGCGGTCCGCGA